>JAYTVJ010000160.1:0-9421 GCA_043744535.1 Arenimonas sp. | reverse complement strand
CATTTTTTAGGCCGCCAGTTTTCTGACCTAGATGCACCCTTTGCTTCGCTAAATACGGCGCTGGCAGAACACGGCGTATTGATTGAAGTGACGGAATATAGCGTGGTTGAAGCGCCCTTGCATCTGGTATTTATTAGCCACAACCAAGCAGCAAGTGCGCACTATTTGCGACACCTTATTGAATGCCATGAACACAGCCAACTTCGCATCATTGAACAGCATTTTAGTGTTGGCGAAAACACCGGTATGAGCAATCATTTGATGCATATTCATCTGAAGGCGCATGCCCAGTTGTCGCATGTGCGTATTCAACGTCATGCACATCAAGCGATTCAATTCGCCCGCAGCGATGCGGTGCTTGCCAGGCATGCCCGTTATCAGCGTCTTGATATTGAAACGGGCGCACATTTTTCACGCCATGAATTGAATGTCGATTTACAAGGCGAGCATGCCAATGGGCGCGCTAGCGGTGTGTTGTGGGGCACCGGAAACGGCACACTCGACACCCGATTGACTGTTCGCCACCAAGCACCAAACACCGAATGCCAATTGGTCTGGCGCGGCTTAGCTGACGACAAAGCGCGGGTTAATTTCTACGGCGGTATTACCATTGAAAAAGGCGCCGATGGCGCGAATGCGGCTTTATCCAATAAGAATTTATTGCTCAGCAAGCAAGCGCAGATTAACACCCAGCCTGCGCTTGAAATTTACGCCGATGAAGTTAAAGCGGCGCATGGCGCAACCGTTGGGCAGCTCGATACAGCTGCGTTGTTTTACCTGCGAAGCCGCGGCGTGCCTAAACAACAAGCCGAAACATTGCTTAGCCAAGCGTTTTATGCGGAAGCTATAGATAGCATTGAAGACGCCTCTTTCGTTGCACAACTGCGCGCCTATTTACCGCAGATTCTGCAACATGAACAGGACGTTTTTGTATGAGCCATGCTATTGACTGGACGCAAGTGCGTCGCGATTTCCCGATCTTAACGCGCAACGTGCATGGCAAACCGTTGGTGTATCTAGACTCGGCCAATACCGCGCAAAAACCGAACGCGGTGATTGAAGCAACGGATAATTTTTATCGGCAACACAATGCCAATGTTTCGCGTGCGGTCCACCAGCTTGGCGCTGAAGCAACGGAAGCGTATGAAGGGGCGCGTAAAAAAATCGCCGCATTTTTCAACATTCACCCAAATGATTTAGTACTTACCTCTGGCACCACGCACGCCATCAACTTAATTGCTTATGCCTATGCCTTGCCGCGCCTGCAAAAAGAGGATGTGATTTTAGTCAGCCGCATGGAGCACCACGCCAATATGGTGCCTTGGCAGCTGATTGCTGAACGCACCGGTGCACGCATTGTGCCGGTTGAAATCACTGCGCACGGCGAGCTGGATTTAACCGCTTTGAAAGCGCAACTGAAAGCCCCCGTAAAAATTCTGGCCTTAACGCATGTCTCGAATGTATTAGGCACGGTCAACCCCATTGCTCAAATCTGCGATTGGGCCCGCAAAGCGGGCATTGCCACGGTGATTGACGGCTCGCAAGCCGCACCGCATATGCCGGTGGATATCCCAAGCTTAGGCTGCGATTTCTACGTTTTTACCGGGCACAAAATGTGTGGCCCCACCGGCACTGGCGGACTCTGGGCCAAACGCGAGCATTTGCAAGCCATGCCACCATTTTTTGGGGGTGGCGAAATGATTCGCGAAGTGCGTTTTGAAAAAACCACCTTTAACGACCCGCCGCATAAATTTGAAGCAGGCACGCCAAATATTGCCGGATTTGTGGGTCTTGGCGCCGCCATTGATTACCTAAACACACTTAGCATGCCAGCCATTGCTGAGCGAGAACAAGCCTTACTAGCCTATGCCACTGAGCAACTACGTTCGGTTAAAGGCTTGCGCATTATAGGTGAAGCCGCGTATAAAGCCGCTGTCATTTCTTTTCTGATTGAAGGCACACATGCACACGATTTGGCCACCTTGCTTGATCTGGAAGGCATTGCTGTGCGCTCCGGCCACCATTGTGCGCATCCGCTCATGCAGTTTTTTGGCGTGCCGGCAACGTGCCGCGCCTCTTTCGCGTTTTACAACACCGAAGCAGAAATTGATGCGCTTATTATGGCAATTGAGAAAGTCAGGAGAATGTTGGGATGAGTTACCCCATTGCATTTCGCTACGCGCAGTTAAGCGATATTCCGGCGATTGTGCACTTGGTGGAATCGGCCTACCGCGGCGATGCCAGCCGTGCTGGCTGGACTACCGAGGCCGACTTTTTGCAAGGCCAGCGTATTGATGCGCAAAGTGTACAAGCGGATATTGAGAACCCAGATAGCGTGATTGTGTTGGCTGAATTGAATTCAAGCTTATTGGCTTGCTGCCATTTGCAAAAGAAACAATCAGCTTGCTACTTCGGTATGTTTTCAGTTGACCCAACACAACAAAGCCATGGCATCGGCAAACAGCTAATGACGGAAGCCGAACGGATTGCTAAGCAAGACTGGCACTGCACATACATGGAAATGACGGTTATCGACATTCGTGATGCGCTAATCGATTTTTATATACGCCGCGGCTATCTGCGCACTGGCAAGCATCTACCCTTTCCGTATGGCGATGCGCGTTTCGGTATTCCAATGCGCGACGACCTACGTTTCGAAATTCTTGAAAAACCTTTGCATGATTAACACCCAAACAAACGATTTATCACAATGGCAAGAAGTGTGTGCCTGCGCCGAATTACTGGCCGGTGAACACACCGTATGCTTTGACGGCGACACCGCGATTTTAGTGTGCAATATCGATGGTGAAATTTATGCGCTGGAAGATAAGTGCACACACCAAGATTTTGAGCTTAGCCCAGGAAAGCTTGAAGGCGTAGAAATTGAATGCGTGTTGCACGGTGCTAAATTTGATGTGCGAACTGGCGAAGCCTTGTGCGCCCCTGCTTATACGCCAGTAGCGAAATTTCCAGTACGCATTGTGAATGAAAAAATATACACCCGCGACGACCGTTAATAAAAATACTAGTGAACATAATTTTCCAACTCTCATGTTCAAATGTAATTTATACGATAGCTAACAGTATGTCATTACTGCATAATTAAACGTGTTGGGTAGCCTTTCTCATCAAGGTAACCAAGACGAGTCATAACTTCACCATGTTGATCAATTATGCGAGCTATTTGACTAGGAGTGAGTACATCCTGCCATTCACCGACCATACCTTTCCTAAAAAAATTTTCGGTTGAATGTGTGTGCTCTACAAAACCAAGCTCATTTTCTTGTCGTTTCAGAATATCAAAAGTACTTCTATCCAATGCTCTTTGGATATGTTCCATATCACTTTGAATACCCAAAAATTGAGTTGCACGCGTAAATGTAATTAATTGCTCCCTATTCATATCCTCATATCGAATTAATTCAAAGGGCACTTTAGTGGCTGCTTCATCTAAATAGCTCAAAACATGTCCGGACCAACTAGATAGTTTTTGTCGGACTTGTTGACCGATATCTTCTGAGCAGTCTGAAAGCACGTAATTTTTATTACTCAATTTTTCAATAATCTGATTGATGCTTAATCCACTATAACTAGCATATGAAATTGTTAAATCAAGAGGGTTCCGAACAATATACAAAACACCACTGGTTGCCTTAACAGATAGAACCGCTCTACCATCATGCAGCAGACTCCATGCATCATGTACTTTATGATATTTTTGGTTTTTATCGCACATTGACCAATCGTAGATATTCGGTCTAAAATTATCAATTTCTTCTTCTGTGAGATCTGAAGTACTTAAACACAAAACGTTATCCAACCAAATTCGATCGGCTGCTATTACACCGAGTTCATTTCTATTTATATCTAGTTGATTGCTGTTACTAGACAAAAGGGACTGGAGAAAAATACGAAACCAAGTATTTCCTGATTTAGGATAGGATGCCAGCCAATAAATTCCGCCAGTCATTGATTATTGTCCATTGCATCATCAACTATCACCTCGATGATTTGTTCTAAACTACTCATATTGCGAGAGAACTTAACATCAGCCATATGTATGTTATTTGCTAATCGCATCATTTGCGCAAACAATGATGCCTGCAGACCCATCGCAGGGATGCAATTATAGTTATAAACACCAAACCTCAAAGCATCAAATCGCTTAACGCCCGAAATTGGGCTGCACAATACCTCTTTATTACTATCCTTAAGAATATATATCCAACTTACCGGTAATGATTTTTGAAGCATACAAGGCTCTGTTGAATAACTGAACTTATTAAGCTTTGGCCGAAGTCTAGACATCATTGATGTTGGCAGTTCTAGAAGACTTGCAGATTTTGCCCATAATTTAATTCTAGGTGGTCCTGGCAATACCTTAAAGTCGTGACCAATCACAACCAAGCCATCCGATACGAATCGGTTCGATTGCTTATATAGCGCTGCAGTAATTGTACTCTTACCTATCCCTGACTCGCCCATCAACACCAGACAACTATCGCCTAATTCGATAGCACTAGCGCGTAGAACTAAATTACCGCGCTGAAGAAGTAGAGCGTTCAGGGCTGGTTCGAGCAAGAACACACGAATACTCGAAGTGTCAGATTCTGGTGCAGGGTCAATAATAATTTTCTTACCACCTGTAACCAGGTAACGCGCGACTCCAGGGACATCCAACCAAAAAATACCAGCGCTTACTTGGCAAAAAGGACCTTGAGCTAATCCATAAACGCCCTCAGGCGGGGCATGGCCAAAACTAATGAAAACCTCTGGCTCGCCGACATAATCAGCAATCGACAAACATTCTGGCAATTCAAACTCACATTGGATGACTAATCCAAATATAAAATAATGATTCATCAGGAAATTCTATTTAAAAACCTAACACCTAAGCATACACTATCGAAATTCATGATTGCTTCTCTGACACCATAAAAACCCCCTGAAATATAAGAGCCCCAGGTTAAAACTCAGTAATCTTCAACCAAAGCGCTTCGCCAGCGGCTTCCAAAATCAAACGCTGTTCACTGTCATTCGGTATTAGCCATACGGCATCGCCCATTTGTATTTCTGGGCTGTTGGTATCGGATTTAATCCGGCCATGGCCTGACAAAAAATACACTAACCAGCTGGTGTTCTGTTCGGCAATACACCATAAGCTGCCGTGCATAGCGCGCCGCTCAACCGCAATCGTGCATTTGCTGGCCTGCCAAATAGCATTAAAGTCAGTTGTTGCACCATCAATTAACTGCGCCGAAAGCGTTTCATCGCCGGAGAAAGCCACACTGGCATAGGGCGGCAATAATTCAACCGAGCGCTCAGCAAAATTCAGCCGCATGCCTTCGCCACTGAGCAAGGTTAAATGGCGCAAACAGCCTGGAAAAACAGAAAACGCGCCATCACTAGCCACTTCCGCCAAAGATATCCGCCAATGCCATGCATCGCCCGTATCGGGGAAACGGATTATCTCGTGTGTTACACCGCCGCCGTTCTTCCACGGCATTCGGGTAAATTCACTGGCGGGTAAATGGCGATAGTTCATGGCCTTATATTGGCATAAAAAATGCCCATGGCATAATCAATGGGCTGGAGTTATCTAACAGCCCATGATTTAAATCATGGGCTGGAATCATGGGCTGGGCATTGCCTTAACGGCTAGCTTTAACAGCAGGTTTTGCTGGTGCATTGCCGCCTAAGCTAATACGGCCGGCATTGCGCTGCAAGGTGGCTGGGCCAATACCTTTCACGTCGGCAAGCGCGCTAACCGATTTAAATGCGCCGTGTGCTTTACGGTGCTCAACAATAGCCTGTGCCTTGCTTGGGCCAATGCCCACCAAAACACGATCCAGTGTCACGGCATCGGCGGTATTAATATTCACGACTTGGTTGGCAGGTGCCGCTGCCATTGCCATGTGGCTGAAGCAAAGGGCTAAGGCTAAAACTTTAATGAGTTGCGATAATGATTTCATGTGATGCTCCTTAAGTGGGTTGTGTGCTGGCGTTTGCCAGTGAGAACAGTGTTGCAGTTAGCCCGAATTAAAATTAGCCGACAATGTTGATTCTTGCTGTAAACACAGGCTGATTGTGCTGTCAGAATTTTCTGACACTGGTACACTAAGGACTTTCAAGGCACGGGTGAACTATGGATAAGCAGGCGTTATCAGAATTTGTTGCCAGCCGCTGGGACCAAGACATTATTGGGCAATTGGTTGAATACATTAAAATTCCCAATAAATCACCGATGTTCGATGCCAACTGGCAAGCCAATGGCTTTATGGAGCAAGCCACGCAGCAATTTGCCAACTGGGCCAATGCGCAAAGCATAAAAGGCATGCAGGTTGATATTGTGCGGCTTGAAAATCGCACGCCCTTAATTTTTATTAGTATTGATGGCCAAGGTGATGATTGCGTGCTGATGTATGGGCATTTGGATAAACAACCGGAAATGACTGGCTGGGACGAGGATTTAGGGCCATGGATTCCAGTCATAAAAGGCGATAAATTGTATGGCCGTGGCGGCGCGGATGATGGCTATGCGTTGTTTGGCTCACTTACTGCAATTGCTGCTTTGCAAGCGCAGAACATAGCGCATGCGCGCGTGGTGGTTATGATTGAAGCCTGCGAAGAATCCGGCAGCTACGACCTACCGCATTACGTGGATCATTTAGCGGATCGAATTGGCAAACCCAGCCTAGTGGTTTGCTTGGATTCAGGCTGTGCCAATTACGATCAACTGTGGTGCACTACGTCTTTGCGTGGCTTAGCGGGCGGCAACTTACGCATTGATGTGCTTAGCGAAGGTGTGCATTCCGGCGATGCCTCGGGCATTGTGCCGTCTAGCTTTCGAGTGTTACGGCAGTTGTTAGCGCGCATTGATGACCAAGAAACCGGCCAAATTTATGCGCCCGAATTAAATGTGGCGATTCCCGCACAACGCCTGCAGCAAGCACAGCGCGCCGCTGAGGTGCTGGGCAATGATGTGTTTGATAAATTCCCATTCTTACCCAATATGCAGCCGGTGAATGCTGATCTTGGTGAACTGATTTTGAATCGCACCTGGCGGCCCGCGCTATCGATAACCGGCATTGACGGCATTCCAGAACTCAGCAACGCCGGCAATGTGTTGCGGCCATTTACTGCAGTTAAGATTTCTTTACGAATTCCGCCCATGCTTGACCCAGATGCGGCCGGTAAATTTCTGAAACACACACTCGAGAGCAATGCACCGTATGGCGCAAAAGTGGTGTTCGATCTTGAAAAAGCCTCCACTGGCTGGAATGCTCCCGAACTTGCGCCATGGCTTGAAATCGCCATTGAACAAGCCAGCCAAGCCAGCTTTGGCGCACCTGCAATGTATATGGGCGAAGGCGGCACTATTCCCTTTATGGGTATGCTGGGCGAAAAATTCCCTGGCGCGCAATTTATGATCACCGGCGTACTCGGTCCGCATTCAAATGCCCATGGCCCGAATGAATTTCTGCATATTCCCACCGGCAAGCGCGTAACAGAAGCGGTTGCGCATGTGGTGGCAGCGCATTTCGAGGCCAGCCAACAAGGCCTCACGCAAGGTGTGCATGTGCATGAAGGCCAAGCAACGTTTGGAGATCATGGCTGTTGTTAACGGATTTGCAAGATTCCGCAAAAAACCCGTCAGGCCCAATCGCTGTGTTCCAGCGCGTGCTTTCGGAAGCGCCGCGTAAAGGATTTATCTGGTTGTTGTCTTTGATGTTGCTCACCTCATTGCTCGACAGTGTGGGTATTTTATTACTCGTGCCGATGCTGGAGAGTTTGAATCAAAGTACTGGATCCTCGAATCAGATCATTGAAGGCTTACGCACTTTTTTCAATCTTTTCGGCCTAGGATTCACGCTTGAAAACTTACTGATTATTTTCTTTATTCTGGTTTTAATACGTTCGGCTTTGTCGATTATTAGCATCAAACAAAACACACGCTTTCAAAATGAATTAGTCGATAAAGTACGCAGGCGTTGTTATAGCGCACTAATGAATGCCAAGTGGCGCTGGTTGGTGGCTGGCCGGCGCAGTGACCATGCCACGACGCTGATGAGCGAAGTAGATCAAGTAGGTACCGGCTTATTTTTCGGCATTCAATTAATCAGCACTACTATTACCATGCTGGCTTATTTAGCCGCGGCATTCAGCCTTTCTTGGGTTGCCTGCTTAGTGAGCGTGCTCACTGGGATTATTATTTTTCTATTGCTTCGAAAACTGCGCAGACAAGCCAGAACATTGGGTGAACAACAAGCTGTTGCCGAGCGCGCGATGATGGGCAATGTACAGGAAAGTTTAGCGGGCATCAAACTTGCCAAAATTTTAGGCGCTGAGCAGACCTATCTGCGGCTTTTTGATTCGCATATGAAATCGATACGTGAACAAGCCATCGCGTTTCAAATCAATCACACGCGTGCTCATGCTTGGTATCAAATTGCCGGTTCATTTTTATTGGCCTGCTTTTTATATTTAGGCATCAAAGTATTATTTATTCCAATGGCCACTTTACTAACCTTGGTATTTATATTTAGCCGCTTGTTGCCGATGTTTTCCAGCACGCAACAACAATTTCAATATTGGCTACACGCCCTGCCCGCTGTTGAACGTTGCTATCAGTTGATTGAGCAAGCCGAAGCGCATGCCGAACCTCTCAGCGATAACGAACCACCCACCGAGCGTGTTGAGCATTGCATTGAATTAGTGCAAGCAACGGTACGTTACAGCGATAGAAATGAACTGGCACTTGATGCGGTTTCATTAACCCTAAAAAGTAAAACCACCACGGCGGTGATGGGCGAATCTGGAGCAGGAAAAAGCACACTGGCCGATGTGTTGATGGGCTTGTTGGATTTAAATGATGGCCAATTGCAGGTTGATGGTAAACAAATAACTGGCGCAGCACTGCAAAGCTGGCGACATAGCGTGGCCTATGTACCGCAAGATACTTTCCTGTTTCACGATAGCATTCGAAACAATCTGATGTGGGGCAATCCATACGCCGATGAACAGCAACTCAAACACACATTAACGCAGGCGGCAGCGGAATTTGTATTTGATTTGCCAAAGGGCATGGACACCTTAGTAGGCGATGGCGGCGTTTTGCTCTCTGGCGGCGAACGGCAACGTATTGCACTGGCACGCGCATTGTTGAAGAAACCTGCCTTGTTGATTTTGGATGAAGCCACCAGTGCGCTTGACCGAGCCAATGAAGCACGCATTAGGCAAGCCATTGAAAACTTGCATGGCGATTTAACCGTGTTAATCATCGGCCATCGCCTGCCAACCCTAGAACACGCTGATCTCATCATCGTAATGGACAAAGGACGCATCAAGGCGCAGGGATCTTGGCAGGATGTTGTCAATCATCTGTAGGAGCGCCTTTAGGCGCGATATCACCGTTCGCGCC
>JAYTVJ010000159.1:0-9461 GCA_043744535.1 Arenimonas sp. | reverse complement strand
CGGCTTATAGCCACGTTGAACTGCCAGCCGGTTTGATTGAAGCCGAAGCGCAAGGATTAGCCCGCAACGCCACTGAACAAGCGCGCCAGCAGGGCAATGCTGATTACACGGCAGCCGCAGAACAGTTTGCGGTGCCTGCACGTAACCGTGTTGCCGCCGGATTGTTGGTGGGCGAAATTGCGCGTCAAAACGGCTTGAAACTCGATTTCAACCGCGTCAAAGAAACCCTGTCGCTGATTGCTTCAACCTACGAAGAACCAAAACAGGTCATTGAATTGTACAGAAACGACCCCAACTTAATGTCAGGATTGCAAAATCGTGTGATGGAAGAGCAAGTAATTGATTGGGTGGCTGAGCGTGCTCAGGCAAGCGACCAAGAATTAAGCTTTACTGAGGCGATGCGTCCGGTCTAATCTAATTCATTAATGGCTCACTAAGGAGATTACCATGGCAGTTACAGAAGGACTCAACCTGATACCAATGGTGGTCGAACAAACGCCGCGCGGCGAGCGCTCGTTTGATATTTATTCGCGCTTGTTGAAAGAACGCGTTATTTTCTTGGTTGGGCCAGTTGATGATTATGTGGCTAATGTGGTTATTGCGCAGCTGTTGTTTTTGGAAGCGGAAAACCCAGAAAAAGACATCAGTTTGTACATCAATTCGCCGGGTGGTGTGGTCACTGCCGGATTAGCCATTTACGACACCATGCGCTTTATCAAGCCTGATGTATCGACTATTTGTGTTGGTCAGGCGTGCTCCATGGGCTCGTTCTTGCTGGCTGCTGGTGCCAAGGGCAAGCGCTATATTCTGCCGAACTCTCGTGTGATGATCCATCAACCTTCTGGTGGCACCCAAGGCCAAGCCAGCGATATTGCCATTCAAGCCAAAGAAATTCTGTATTTGCGTGAACGCTTAAACGCCGAACTGGCTGCTAATACTGGCCAATCCATTGAAAAGATTGAGCTTGATGTTGAGCGCGATTACTTTTTGTCGGCACAAGACGCGAAAACCTATGGTGTCGTGGATGAAGTGCTTGATCGACGTCCTGCTGACAGCATTCAGCCAGCCTAATTTTAAACATCCGTAGATATGTGTCCCGTGAGCAGCTTATGTTATGCTCAGGGGGAGTGTACCTTTTTGAAAGAACTCGACTATGACTGACGACCGAAAACCACGCGCTAGTGACACGACAAAAATCTTGTATTGCTCGTTCTGCGGCAAAAGTCAGCATGAAGTAACCAAGCTGATTGCTGGCCCAAGCGTGTTCATCTGCGATGAATGCGTGACCCTCTGCAACGACATCATCCGCGAAGAATTGCAGGAAAAAGCCGGCGCAACACGCAGCCATTTGCCAAAACCCAAAGAAATTTTGGATGTGCTCGATCAATACGTGATTGGCCAACCGCGCGCTAAAAAAACACTGTCAGTGGCTGTTTACAACCACTACAAACGTATTGAGTCGCGTGCCAAGAACGACGAAATTGAGTTATCAAAATCGAATATTTTGCTGATTGGCCCAACCGGCTCGGGCAAAACACTTTTGGCAGAAACCTTAGCGCGCATGCTCAACGTGCCGTTCACTATCGCCGATGCAACCACGCTCACAGAAGCGGGTTATGTGGGT
Source organism: Arenimonas sp. (assembly GCA_043744535.1). Classification (GTDB taxonomy): domain Bacteria; phylum Pseudomonadota; class Gammaproteobacteria; order Xanthomonadales; family Xanthomonadaceae; genus Arenimonas. The sequence goes on along the minus strand of JAYTVJ010000159.1, from coordinate 7,837 downwards.
GAAGATGTTGAAAACATCATCCAAAAATTATTGCAAAAATGCGATTACGACGTTGAAAAAGCCCAGTCCGGCATTGTCTATATCGATGAAATCGATAAGATTTCACGCAAATCCGAAAACACCTCAATCACCCGTGATGTATCGGGTGAGGGCGTTCAGCAAGCTTTGCTGAAGCTGATTGAAGGCACTGTGGCGTCGGTGCCGCCGCAGGGTGGCCGTAAACATCCGCAGCAAGAGTTTCTGCAGGTTGATACCAAAAACATGTTGTTCATTTGTGGCGGTGCGTTTGCCGGCTTGGATAAAATTATCCAGCAGCGCAGCACAGAGTCGGGCGGTATTGGCTTTGGCGCTAAAGTGAAATCGTCGGAGCGCAAAATAGACGCATCCAAATTATTGTTTGATGTTGAACCGGAAGATTTAATTAAATTTGGTTTAATCCCCGAATTCGTGGGTCGCTTGCCGGTGGTTGCGGCATTGGAAGAGCTGGATGAACAAGCTTTAGTGAAAATTCTTACCGAGCCGAAAAATGCGATTAGTAAGCAATTCAAGAAACTGTTTGAAATGGAAGGCGTTGAATTAGAAATACGTCCGGATGCGTTGGCAGCAGTTGCGCAAAAAGCCATGAAACGCAAAACCGGCGCGCGTGGATTGCGCACTATTTTGGAATCCGTGTTGCTCGACACCATGTACGAGCTGCCCTCTTTGGAAAACGTCAGCAAAGTGGTGGTTGATGAGTCCGTCATTAATCATCAAGCGGAGCCCTATTTAATTTATTCCAACAGCCACGTGCCGAAAGTAGCTTCTGGCGAATAATGCCTGCTTGATCAGCAAAAAAACAGGGCTTGCCCTGTTTTTTTATGCCATAAGGGCTTGCAAGTACCTATAAAAAGCCCCATAAAGGGAGTACAGCAGGACACACCTGTTTTGGAGAGATCATGCAACAAAAACAACTTACTTCCGACTACCTTCCCGTGCTGCCTTTGCGCGATGTGGTGGTTTATCCAAATATGGTAATTCCATTGTTTGTTGGCCGTGATCGCTCCATGAAAGCATTGGATTTAGCCATGGACGGCGACAAGCGCATTGTTTTACTGGCCCAAAAAAGCCCCGATATCGACGATCCGAGCGGTGATGATGTGTATCACTTAGGCACCATTGCCACTATTATTCAATTATTAAAGTTGCCAGATGGCACTATAAAAGTGTTGGTTGAGGGCGTTCAGCGTGTTTCAGCGAAATCCGTTGTGTTGCAAGAACAATCGTTAATGGCGCAGGTTGAATTGATTGAGCCAGTGGCAATTAAAGACGCAAAAGAGCTGGATGTGGCGCAACGCGCGCTAATGAATTTATTTGAACAATATGTTAAATCAAACCGTAAATTGCCACCAGAGCTACTGGCCACATTGGCGAGTATTGAAGAGCCTGGGCGTTTCGCTGATACCGTGTCAGCACATTTAAGTATTCGTTTGTCGGATAAACAAAAACTACTTGAAACCATCGCTATCGATAAGCGCATCGAGATGTTGATTGGTTTGGTGGAAGGTGAAATTGACGTTCAACATATTGAAAAACGTATTCGTTCGCGAGTTAAAACGCAAATGGAAAAAAGCCAACGCGAATACTATTTAAATGAGCAGATGAAAGCCATTCAAAAAGAATTAGGCGATTCAGATGATGCGCCGAATGAAATTGAAGAATTAGCTAAAAAAATTGCTGAAGCAAAAATGCCGAAAGCAGTTGAAACCAAAGCAAAGAACGAGCTCAACAAATTAAAGCAGATGTCACCCATGTCTGCTGAAGCATCGGTGGTGCGCAATTATTTGGAATGGTTGGTTGGCGTGCCGTGGGAAAAACGTAGCAAAGTGCGTAAAGACCTTAAAATTGCGCAGCAGGTGTTGGATGAAGATCATTATGGCTTGGAAAAAGTCAAAGACCGTATCCTGGAATATTTAGCGGTGCAGGCGCGTGTGCAAAAAATGAAAGGGCCAATACTGTGTTTAGTTGGCCCGCCGGGCGTAGGTAAAACATCGCTCGGGCAAAGCATTGCCAAAGCAACGAACCGTAAGTTCGTGCGCATGGCTTTGGGCGGCGTGCGTGATGAAGCGGAAATTCGCGGCCATCGCCGAACCTATATCGGTTCTATGCCTGGGCGAATTGTGCAAAATCTCAATAAAGTTGAAAGCAAAAATCCGTTGTTCGTGTTGGATGAAATTGACAAGATGAGCAACGATTTCCGCGGCGATCCTTCCGCGGCTTTGTTGGAGGTTTTGGACCCGGAACAAAATCATAGTTTTAATGATCACTACCTTGAAGTGGATATGGATTTGTCAGAGGTTATGTTTATAGCCACGGCCAATTCGATGAATATTCCTGGGCCATTGCTAGATCGTATGGAAGTGATTCGTATTCCAGGCTATACCGAAGAGGAAAAACTCAATATTGCGCTGCGCTATTTAATGCCCAAGCAAATTAAAGCCAACGGTTTGAAGGACGGTGAAATCAGCATTGGCAAAGATGCCGTGCGTGATATTGTGCGTTATTACACGCGCGAGTCCGGCGTGCGCAGCTTAGAGCGTGAGCTGGCAAAAATTTGCCGCAAAGTCATCAAGGAAATTGCACTGGCGGGCCCGCAGAAAAAACTGAAAACAAAAAAAACGCTGACTACCAAGACTGCTTCTAAAGCATCTGCTTTAAAGTCAGTTAATTCGGCCAATCTCGACCATTACTTGGGTGTGCGCCGGTTTGATTTTGGCCGCGCTGAAGAACAAAGTGAAATTGGTTTAGTGACTGGTTTGGCATGGACCGAAGTAGGCGGCGATTTACTGCAGATTGAAGCCACACTGATGCCAGGCAAAGGCCAGATGATTCTGACCGGACAACTCGGTGATGTTATGCAGGAGTCGGTGAAGGCTGCCTACAGCGTTGTGCGTTCGCGTAGCTTGCAATTGGGCTTGGATGTTGAGTTCCATAACAAATTTGATACGCACGTGCATGTGCCTGAAGGCGCTACGCCCAAAGATGGCCCGAGTGCGGGCGTGGCAATGGTGGTGGCTTTGGTTTCTGCGTTGTCGAAAGTGCCGGTGCGTGCCGATATTGCCATGACCGGTGAAATAACCTTGCGTGGTCGGATACTGCCGATTGGTGGTTTAAAAGAAAAATTATTGGCGGCCTTGCGCGGCGGTATTCGCACGGTATTAATTCCTGAAGAAAATCGGAAAGACCTTGCCGATATTCCAAAAAATGTGACGCAGGATCTTGAGATTATCCCCGTTAAGTGGATTGAACAGGCCCTAGATATTGCTTTGGTAAAGCCACTTTTGGAACCCAATAAAACGGAAACTGTCAAGAAAAAAATAGCGAAATCCAAAACAAAACAAAGTCCTGTTGTCAGTCGAACGCATTAAAAATCAAAAAAGCCTGTATCGCTTGCAAATAAAGGCTTGTAGGGTATTGCGCGTAAGCACTTTCACTGGTATAAATTACATCAACCGAGTGCTAAGCCTTAGTTTAGTACTTCGGGGATTTGGTTAGGTTGGGGATTGGCCTGAACTTAATTTTTTATTTTCGCGAAAACTCGCATTGGGAGATTTATTAAAATGAATAAAGCTGAATTTGTAGCTGCCGTTGCAGAAAAAACTGAATTGTCGAAAGCCGCTGCTGCTGGTGCAGTTGATGCCGTTATCGAAACAATCACTAAAGCCTTGAAAAAAGGTGATACGGTTACTTTAGTGGGTTTCGGTACTTTTTCTGTACGCAAACGCGCTGCACGCCAAGGTCGCAACCCACAAACGGGCGCAACCATTAAAATTAAAGCATCAAAAAACCCAGGCTTTAAAGCCGGTAAAGCATTGAAAGATGCGGTAAATAAGTAATTTATTAATTTATTGCTTGAATTAAAGCGGTGAAATAGTGTAAGCTACGCATCCTGCTTGGGGTGCTTAGCTCAGCGGTAGAGCGTCTCCCTTACACGGAGAGGGTCGGGGGTTCGAAACCCTCAGCACCCACCATCTATCAAGCAAAAAGACGTGGAGTGGTAGTTCAGTTGGTTAGAATATCGGCCTGTCACGCCGAGGGTCGCGGGTTCGAGTCCCGTCCACTCCGCCACTATTGAAAAGACACCTTCGGGTGTCTTTTCTTTTTAGTGCGCTTTCTGGCCAAACCCTTCATAATAGGCCTTCCTACTCTCTACTGACGACTTAAAGATGCTACAAAAAATTCGTGAAAACTCAACAGGCTGGATTTCTAAAATAATCCTTGGTTTGATTATTGCTGTTATGGCCTTGTTTGGATTAGAGCAGTATTTAACGCCCAAAGTTGATAGCTATGCCGCTAAAATTTCTATTCCCGGAAAATTTATGGGCTTTGGCGAAATAGCCAAAGAAATTTCGGTCAATGATTTCCGTCGCCGTTTCGATCAAGAACGAAAAGCACAACGCCAGAAACAAGGTGAAGCGTTTGATGCAGCGGCCTTTGAAAAGCCGGATAACAAACGTCGCATCCTTGAACAAATGATTGATGAGGCTTCCATGCAACTGGGCGCACAACAATCGGGAATCAGTATTTCCGATGCGAAAGTGCAAGAAAGCATACTGTCGATTGAAGGCTTTAAAGTTGAGGGTAAATTTGATGCGTCGCGTTACCAGTTAGCGTTGCAGCAGCAAGGCTACACGCCTAAGCAATTTCAAGAATTGGTTAGACAAGATTTGATGACTCGCTTTATTGTGAGTGAATATGTGGCTAGTGGTATTGCAACCGAAGCAGAAGCGGATACGCTGATTAAAATGTCGGAGCAAAAGCGCGATCTTCGTTATATTGAAGTGCCATTTCCTGAGCTGAACTTAGTGGCTACAGATGCCGAATTAAATGCTTGGTATAACAGCCACAAAGCCAGCTATAAAACCCAAGAAACGGTTGCTATTGAATATGTGGAATTAGACAGTTCATCGGCCAATACCGATTTAGTGGTTGATGAATCGGTATTAAAGCAACGCTATGAAGAACAAAAGGCCTTGTATTCGTTGCCTGAGCAACGGGTTGCGTCGCATATCTTGGTGGCTGTGCCAGAAGCTGCCGCCGCCTCTGTGGATGCTGCTGCCAAAACCAAAGCGTTACTCATAGCTAAGCAGGCGCAAACCAATGCATCGGCATTTGCTGAGCTGGCAAAAACGTCAGACGATACGGCAACAAAAGAAATCGGCGGCGACTTAGGCCCGATTGAAAAAGGCATTTATGGCGCGGCATTCGACAAAGCATTTTTTGCCTTGAAGCCCGGTCAAGTATCAGAACCTGTGCGCTTGCCAGATGGCTGGCACGTTTTGTATTACCGCGAGCTCATTGCCGGTACAACAAAGCCATTTGAAGAAGTGCGCGCCGAAATTGAAACCAACTATTTGAGCTCAGAAAAAGAGCGTGTGTTCAATGAAATTGCAGGCAAGATGGTCAATGCTGTAAGTGAAAGTGCTACCTCGCTCGAACCCGCTGCAAAAGCCATCAATAAGCCTTTGTTGCGCACCGGCGCATTCACCCGCTCATCTGGCGAAGGCGTGGCTGCTATTGAAGCAGTTCGTAAGGCAGCATTTTCGGATGATGTAAAAGTTGAACGCCGAGTCAGTGATTTAATTGAGTTAGAGCCAAATCATGTGGTATTGATTCGCGTGATTGATCATAAGCCCGAAGCCCTGACACCTTTTGCACAAGTGAAAGATGCTGTGCGTGTTGCTTTCATACAAGATCGCGCCTTGAAATTGGCGGAGAAGCAAGCCAATGTCTTGCTCGACAGACTGACCAAAGGCGAAACCTTAGACCAGCTTGCCTTTGCTTTGAAGACACCAATCGTGCCGGTAAAAGCCATCTCACGTAGAGCGCCAGTGCCACAATTGCAAGATACGGTTAATGTGGCATTTCGTTTGGCTAAGCCCACCAAAACAAGCTTGGGCGGTGCCGGGCTTTCCAAAACACCCGATGGCCGGTTTCTGCTGATGCAATTAGATGCCATTATCGAGCCAGATATTCAGGCAATGGATCCGAGTATTCGCGCCAATGCCGCCAAAACGATCAGTCAAATACGCGGCGATCAGCAATCTTTAGAATACGTGAAATCATTGCGCAAAGCCTTTGTAGTTAAAGTCGCCGAAGATCGTTTGTAATTGCTACGAATTAAACAAAAAAGCGCTGCGCATGCAGGGCTTTTTTTTGCGCTAGTTTCCAGCATCTGGCGGTATATCGCTGTGAATAATCCGGTGGTTTGGCACCAATAAGCGATTTGGCGCAATGGCTTTTAAGCCGTTGCGATAACTGGGGTTTAATTCAATCAGCTCAGCTAGGCGAATATTTGCCGCATCAGCCAATGCTTGCAAACTTTGCCCGGTTCTGTCGGTATCAACCACGATGAGGGGTACAAAGCGTGTGTTATCGGGCAAGTGAATACCGTAGCGCGCTGGGTTGATTAACAAGCAGGAAATCGCTTCAACTTTATGTATGTAGTTGTAGGTGTGCGCTTCTAGCCCGCTAGGACGTTTTTGTGCGGCATCGGCTTTGCGCAGCTTTTGCCGCTTCAAACTATTGCGCATTCTACTATCGCCGGCATTATAGGCCATTAAAGCCGTTGGCCAATGATTGAACTCACGCTGCAATTTACCTAAATAATTCAACGCCGCTTCGGTAGAATCAATCGGTGAATAGCGTCCGTCATAACCATTGCCAAAACGTATGCCGAAATGCTTGGCGGTATTTGGCATCATTTGCCACAAGCCGATTGGGCCGCTTTTAGTCTGTGCTGCGGGATCGTACCAACTTTCAATAAACGGCACTAAAACAAATTCGGCAGGCAGATTCTTTTCTTTAGCCTGATTACTGACGTAATCTAATAGCGGCAAAATAGTTTTTAAGTGGTTGGTGAATTCGCGTGGCTTTTTGGTATAGCTTTTCAGCCATTTTTTTGAAGCATCATTTTGAAGGCATGCATCATGGTCTAGCCGCTGTTGCAACTGATTAAAAACCTCAGCGCCGGTGCGTTGCGTGGTTTGTTGGGCAAGCGCGCTGTGCCCGTATGCAAATGCTAAAAGCCATACCACCATTAGGCAGTTTGAGCAACGCGTGCTGCTCAAAATGTATCTTTCCATTGGCGCAGTGCCGTAAAGCGCGCAAGCCGCGTGTCAGGCATAAAACCCAAATGCTCAGATAAGCCCGTGAGCGTATCAAGGCTATCTACGCGCAGGAATGGATTGCAGGCTTTTTCGCGGGCAATATTCGACGGTAGGCTAGGCTGGCCAGCGGCGCGTTTTGCGCTGAATTCCTGTTCATACACATCGCGTGCTGCATTGCGTGGTTCGGCAGCCTTAGCGAATCTCGCATTGCTTGCGGTGTATTCATGCGTACAGCAAACCAACGTTTCATCGGGCAAGCTAGCCAATAAATCGAGTGAGGCGAGCATTTGCGCCGGGCTACCCTCAAACAATCTGCCACAGCCAAGGCTGAACAAGGTATCGCCGCAAAATAAAACGTCACTATCGAAATACGCCATGTGGGTTCGCGTATGGCCTGGCACATGCCAAACCGTAAATGGCTTGAAGCTTGCAACGTGCACGGTATCGGCATGGCCAACATGCGAAGTGATACCGACGATGCGTGCATCCACCGGGCCAAAACACGGCACATCGAGCTGTTGTTGTAGTTTTTGTAGGCCACCTATGTGGTCAGGATGATGATGGGTAATGAAAATCGCTTTCACCACCATGCCCGCATCCATGGCGCGCAATACCGGTTCTGCATCGCCGGGGTCAACCACAATCGATTCGCCCAGTGCATTTTGATAGCACCAAATATAGTTATCACTAAA
>JAYTVJ010000158.1:0-37555 GCA_043744535.1 Arenimonas sp. | reverse complement strand
GATAGAAACCCGTCATGCGGATCATATTGCTGCGCTTAAATCGCCCCACTCAATATCCCCTGATGTATTGCAAGGCAACAGAGCGCTAGCAATGCCTTATAGTACCTCAGTTTTTTGCAATATTTTCAGGGATTTGGCAAGAATTATTCTTGGTTTTAGTGCTCGTTAAACGCCTAAAAAACGTTGTTGTATGCCATTAAGGGTTTTGTGTTTTGAAGCCCCATTTGCTGCGTTCAAACATCCATAACAGCAGGCTTAGCAACAGCCAACATACGAAATAGGGCCAGTGGCTTCCGGGCACAGCAATGAATGCGGACGTATGTTGCGTTTTTTGATTGTTAAGTAATCGATTATTGGCTTCATACAAGGCATTGGCTTTTAGCCCGGCAAGCTCCGTGCTGGCACGCACATAAAACCGCAAGATACTGGTATTACTGCTTAAAACATGCCAGCCCGACTGCTCTGGCCAAAAGGCAGCACAGCCTTTATTTAGGCCATTGGCATCCACAAGCAGCGCGCTTAACTGACCATTGGGCTGTTGCACACGGGCATTTTCAGCCAAGCCACAAAATACCCCGCGTTGATTAATCCATAAATGGCGTTGACGACTTTCCAACCCCGCCTGTGCACGCGAACGTGCCAGCGTGGACACTGCCTCGCTCCATAGCTGGCCATGCACATCTGCGGCATTGCTAAGCGCGAGTTTATAGCTGTCGGTTAGCCACCACAGGGCGATACGGCCTTGCCCTTGTGCGCGCCAAATGGCTAAGGGCTCGTGCTTATCCGTTTGCAACAACAGCATGCCATCGCGGCTTTGCACTCGCACGGGGCGGCGGCTCAGTTCGGGCAACCATTGCTTGCCTTGTGGCTCGGCTAAACGCACGCCTTGCGTGATGGCGCTGTCTGTCACCAAGAACCCAAGCTGGCGTAATTCGCCTGCACTATTGCTAGATAAAGCGCCGCTTAGACGCAACAACACACCCAAGCCCGCATTGACGTTTTCAAGCACCGCGCTTTTGCTGCCAGCTGGCATGCTATTCCATGCGCGTTCATCGAGTATCAAGAAATCGACATCTCGCAAACTAGCGGTATTTAATGTGCTATTGGCGGTTTGAATCTGCATACCTCTGCCCAATTCAACACGGCTTTCGAAAGCAATACCGGCATCGCTGGCCCAGCGTCGTAAATACTTCAGCTCAGGATTTGGGCCGCCTGCTAAAGATAAAACGCGCAACGGCTGAGCGCGCTCAACCCATAGCGGCACAAGCACCGTTTCACGAACTTTTTTCTGTGCATCAACAATACGCAGATGGTAATTCGCCTGCCCTGCAACACGCGCCGTATCGGACAATACAAACTCAGCAAATCCATGGTTTAAATCTTGGGTTGTTGTCATGCGATCGACAACCACATTGGCAGGATCCACTAACTCAATCAACATCGGTTCAGTGGCATTTATACGGCCATTAACTCGCCAACGCATCCCCGGTGAAACCTGTTCAGTCCATACAAGGTCTATTAAGCCCTCTGGCTGTTTGGCTGGTGAATACGCCACCGAAAGATGTCGCGCAGCATCTACATCACGCAGCGGCAAGCCATCGCCAAGAATTTCGGCGTGGCTGACACCCGGGTATTTACGCAAAGCACTGGCTAAATCGGCAACCCGTTCAACGCCTGCAAACGGTGGTGCCTCTGGCAGCGCGATAACGCGGCCTTGCGCGTTTTTTATGGCCGAAGCCTGCGTGTGTGCGCTCACAATCACCAAGCGCTCTGCCTGCGCAATGCGTGGCGGCGGAAACACACTGAACACTAACAACACCGCACTTGCCCATTGCAACACAACAAGCGCAAAGATTCGCCATGCATGTGGCCGTTGTGGCGCGGCGGTGTGAAAATAATGCCAAAGCACGCGCGCACTGGACAGCAGCACCGCGAAAAAAATTATGCCTGAAAATAGCCAGGGCATATTCATGGTTGCGAATCCTTACGCAGAGCATCTAAGTACACTTGCCCAGTTTTACTCGGTGCGCGTCGTTGCAGTGGCTCGGCAGCTGGCTTTGCTAACAAGGGCCAAAGCTGGGCTTTTAAGGCCACGATGCAAGAAGTGCACGTTGGTTGCTGTTGAACGTCATCCAATGCCGCCAGCACACTAAGCCGATCTGCCACACGAGCTGGGTGGCTATTTATCCAAGCTTGCATCGCAGAAAAATCGGCGTTCAATGCGCTAACATTCGGCCCAGCCTGATCCAAAGCCTGCCAAAAATCCAATAAAACACTATCGTCATTGTTGGCTTTACTCAACCAATCGTTGCGCGATTGCAAGCCTGTTCGGTCACCGCTCATGCGCCGTGTTTCATCAATCGGTGGCAATTCGCTGCCCACCCGCGCCAGATAAATTCGGCTAGCTTGCTGCACTTGTTTAATTAAGCCTAGCGCACGGTATTCATAGGGTAGGGCTTTTTTCGGCTGTGCTTGACGAAGGTTCAGTTCGGCTTGCCACATTTCATTCAAAGCCGAGCGCAATAATTCCTTAGTCTTGGTGTCTAGCAATGTGGCAGCTTCGGCAATATCATGCGTGTGCCCAAATTGCTCCATAACAGCCTGATTGCTATTAGCATCTGAAAGGCTGGCTTTTTTAGTAGGTTTATCGTGGTCGTGTTCATCGGCATGTTCTTGCGGATTTTCTTTGCTTGCCACATCCACTGTATCAGCGTGTCTGCCGCCTTCGCTTTCTTCGCCTAAAAACTGCCCATAGCGTAAGCGCAAAATGCGTTGATCCACACCAATGCTGTCGGCGCGTGTTTCAAAATTAGCTTTAGATAATTTTTTTTGTTCAGCTAGCAACTTCTCGGTATCAATAATAATTTGCCGCTGACTACGAAAATACGCGGGCACCAGTTTTTTTAATATGCCTTCAACACCGCTAGCTTGTGTGCTGTCTTCTGGTGGCCAGCGCAAAATAAAGCTGGCACTACGCGTGGTGTTGGCTTGCGGTGCACGCCGATCGCTAACCGAAAATTGCACAATCACATCATCGCCAGCCGCCAAGCCTAAGCTGTTTAAATCCAATTGATGCGCATAGCGCTTTCGTAAGTTATTGCCTTGCCCAGACAAAGCGATGACGCGCTCAGAAAAGCGAATATTCTCGCCATTGCCTTGCGCTAGCTGAATGCGTAATTGGGCACTTCCCAAGCCATAATCGTCGCTGGCTTCGACGCTCAGCGGCCAATGGCTTTGCCCGAATTCCATCAGGCTTAGATTACGATCGGGCTGGATAACGCGCAGTTGCGGAGCTTGGTCTTTAATCGCATCCAAGCGAAAGCGCTTGCCTTGTGCTAAGCGCATGCCATCCACATCAATCCGATATAGCTGAGACTGATTAAAGGCGCGTGATGCCTGCCAGACATCGCCAACATGCTGTAAGGGCAACTGGCTACCATCGAAAAATACGATATTGACATGCTGTGGCTGCGGCTGAAATGTAAGCTGCCATTGCAAGCGCGAAGCTTCCGGAAATTTTGCATTGAGCGAGTTTTCACTACGCACGGCAAGACCGGTATAGGCAGGTGCAAAAACATCAATACGGACTTTTTGCAATTGAATGGCGCTGGCTGATTGCGCATTTTCGCTGGATGGCTTCGCGGAATACTGTTCAGGCATAGCGGTTTGATTGGGCCAATACTGCGCCACGGCAATCAGTAGCGCGCCAATGCCAAACGCTGCCAAGATTGTTTTCCATGGCCACGCTTGGCGTAAATCAACCGATGGCAATGCCAGTATTTTTTGTTCCACGCGCTGACGCTGTAAGCCTTGTAAAACGCCAAGATCAGCTTGTTTTGCGAATACTAAATCGGTGCTATTTTCCAATTCAACAAAACGCGCATCAAGCTGCCTGATTAGCCAAACCTGATTAAACTTTCTACGTGCGGAGAATGCAAGCCACACAAGCAACAACGCACTGGTGCTCAGCACAACCCAACCCATTGGCAATGAAACAAAACGCGCCAATAGAAAATATACGCTGAGTAGAATTGGCACACCAATAATACCAATAATCAGTGCTTGCCTGATTTGTGCCTTTTGTTGCCATGTAGCAATGTGTTGCTGTGCGTTCATGGCGTTGCCCAGCGATTTTTTGTGCTTGCCAGCCAACGCTCGGCTAAAAATAGCAGAGCGATAACTAACACAAGCCATGTACTGATGGGGGTGGGCAATTCTGGCCAGGCCGGCAGCGTGTGTAACGGTTTTTGCAGGCTAGCCAAGCTTTGTGTTGGTGCAGGCAAAGGCTGGCTTAGTACGGCACGAAACTGTTCGGCAAAATCGGCTTCAAGCAGCGCTGGCATAGTTTGCGGTGTGAGCTGTTGCTGCCATTGCCAGATCTGGCCGCTGCCAAGCACCGTGTGTTTTAGCAACGCGTCGCCTTTTGCTGAACGCCAAGAAACGTCATGCCACACAAAGCGCATTGTATTGCTGTTTGGGAAACGGCTTTCATTTAACAATAATACCGAACCGCCAGAACGAATCCATTGCAGAAGATTTTCAGGCAGTTCGCCGCTTGCAAGCCAGACCAACACCACATCTTGCTTCGGCAGTGCAGTGCTACTATCGGCGCTATCCAGTGCCTCACGCTGTGGCTGCTTCGCATTGCTTTGCCAAGCGGCTAGGCTGGCCTGAAAATAACGGACCATTTGTGCATGTGCGGCATCAAAGCGCACCGCTAGTTTTATTGGCTGTGCTTTATCGGTGTGGGTTGGGCTTAGCATTTTCCCCGGCACAATCCGCCAATCAACAGAACGGCTGAGCTGTGTTCGCTCCGCATCCAAGCCAGACAAATGCACGGGCACCAGCACTGTTACACGCGTACTTGCTGGTAGAATCGCATCCAGTTCGCGCAACAAACTACTGACCGGCAAAACACTGGCAACGGGTGGTTTTTCCAATGGTGGAAAGCCCGGCGCCAGCCAATGCCATTGGCTTTTTTTAGCATCAGGCAGGTTTTTTTGCGCGGCAAATTCAGCGCCAGGCACCACCATCACCCAATGCTCGGGTGCCATTGGCCGGCGCAAAACGGGCTGCGCCAAGTATAAGGCCAAGGCAATTAATAGCAGTATGCGTAATGCCAACAACACGCGCTCTTGCAACAACAGTTTCCGGCGTGGTCGAAGGTTGGCGCGTAGCCAGCGCAGGGCTGCAAAGTCGGTGCGTTTTTGCTCGACGCGTCGGCTTAAATGCACCAGCAAAGGCAATGCAATCGCGGCCAATGCAGCCAATGCCGAAGGCAGCAGAAACGACAGATTCACACACTCTCCTGAAAGCGTGCTTTGCCTTGCATGAATAGCCGCCGTAGCGGCATGTCTAATGGTTGGTCAAGTATGTATTCAATCTGTTTAATGCCGCTTGCCACCAAACGGGCGGCTAAAGCGCGCCGCGCCACAGCAAACTCAGCCATAAACGCCGTACGCGAACCTATTGCATCCGACAAAAGTTCATGGCCTGTTTCAACATCAAGAAAACGGTGCCCACCTTGAAACGGAAAGTCGCGTTCTTCGGTTGTTAGAATTTGGATATTCAACACTTCCCTGCGCGCGGCCGCTAAACGTTCTGCTAAGGCAACGCACCCTTCATCAAAATCATCGCTAAGCAAAAGCACTAAAGACTGCGCGCCAATACGCTCCCAAATAGGACGACAACTGGCCTCTTCTGGCCAAGTGCCTTGGGCCTGTACTTTACTGAGCGCAAGCAAGCACGCATCACGATGGCGCGTGCCACTGCCGGCATTGGTCACTGTTAGGCCTGAATTATTTACCGCAATAACCCCGAATCGATCGCCTTGCCGCAAGGCCAATTCGAAGACGCAGGCAGCCTGCGCTTTGGCTGCTTGTAAGCGGCTCCATTCGGGCCGAATGGCATCGCACTGCGCCATCGACGCCGTTGCATCAATCAGCACCCAAACAATCATTGGCGAATCGCGTTCGGCTTCGCGCACAAAAAATTTATCCGAGCGCGCGTACAGTTTCCAATCAATTTGACGTGGCTCATCGCCAGGTTCGTAGGCACGGTATTGTGCAAACTCCATGCCAGCGCCCCGCGAGCGACTTTGGTGCTGGCCAATACCTTGCGCACCCGATACATGCTGCGAATACAGACGTAAATCTTTCAGGCGTGCACGCACATCGGCAGGAATGAGGTCAGCGTAACGCATCGGCAAGGTTTAACTCGGGAATGCCACGGTTTTTAGCAAGCTCGCTACCACATCATCGGCGCTGATTTGTTCGGCCTCCGCCACAAAGGTCAGCAACAAGCGGTGACGCAATACCGGCGCAGCCAAAGCTTCGATATCTTCTTTGGTGGCCGCAAAACGGCCATGAATTAGCGCACGCGCTTTCGATGCCAGCACCAAGGCTTGGCCGGCGCGTGGCCCAGCGCCCCATTTAACCCAATTCTGGATATCTTTCGAGGCCTGTTCCTGCGGCCTGCTGGCACGTACCAAACGGTTAATCCAATGCAAAACATCGTCGCTCATGTGTACGTCGCGCACCAGTCTTTGCAAGGCGCGAATCGATTCACCATCCATCACGCGCGGCACATCGGCGCTGCGCGAGCCTGTGGTTTGTTGCAAGATGGTGCATTCTTCAGCTTCGGTCGGGTAATCCACGCGGATATGCAATAAAAAACGATCGAGCTGTGCTTCAGGTAGCGGATACGTGCCGGCCTGTTCCAAGGGATTTTGTGTTGCCAACACAAAAAAAGGTTCTGGCAATGTATGCGTCACACCGGCATAACTCACCGTGTGTTCTTGCATGGCTTCCAATAATGCGGCCTGCGTTTTGGGCGGCGTGCGGTTTAATTCATCAGCCAACAGCAGATTGGTGAACACCGGACCTTTCTGGAATTTGAAATGGCGCTTGCCCGTGCCGTGGTCTTCTTCAAGAATCTCGGTACCCAAAATATCGCTGGGCATTAAATCGGGGGTGAATTGTATGCGCCGAAAATCCAAATGCAAAGCCTGCCCAAGCGAACGCACCAACAAGGTTTTGCCTAAGCCTGGCACACCTTCTAGCAAGCAATGGCCACCCGAAAGCAAGCCAATGAGGAGTTGTTCAACAACCTGCTCTTGGCCGACAATGGCTTGGCCAATGGCGCTTCGCAATTGCCCGAGCTGGCTGAGCGTGGCTTGAATGTCTGCTTCGTTGCTATTCATCTACATTATTTCCTAGAGCGTGTTTGGTGGTGGTAATCCATTATGAATTGAGTGCGTACATCACAATATTTACCGCGAACTTGGTGTTGTCTTCGGCCAGCCATTTCTTGTTACGCCAGTCGTAATCCCATTCGCAGCCATAATCTTTATTGCTGTACAGCACCGCTAAACGGCCATTGATTTCGATACCTTTTACGTAATCATGGACAATATCATCGCCCCAGCCATTGAGCTCAAAGCCGGTGGTTGGCGGCTCAGTGAATGTAAAGAAACTGCTGAACAACGGGTGTTTATTGGACAATTTATTCAGTGCCTTAGCGCCGAAGATGGAAGCCATTTGTGCTTCAAACGATTTGGCGAACAAGCCATCAATATCATGGTTGCAGTCATCCACAAAAACAAAGCCGCCGCTACGCACATAGGCTTCGAAATTTTTCCGTTCGGCCGGATTAAACTCAACCAGCTTATGGCCAGCCAAATAGCAAAATGGCGCGGTGCGCATTTTCGGATCCGACAAAGCGATGATGTGTTCTTTCGGATCAACACGCAAGCTGGTGTAGTCAATCAGCGATGTGATCATATTCGATGGCATGCGTTGATCAACATCCCAATCGCCGGAATCGTACATCAGCCGTGTAAACCAAAAATCGTATTCGGCAGTTGCCGAATGCGCAACGCGCGGCAATGCCGCAAAGGCGGCACTGCCTAATATCAGTCGCAGGAAGTTGGAACGGTTCATTGACTCACACCCCTAAAAACGCCCTCTCCTGCCCTGCGAGCTACCTCTCCCAAAGGGAGAGGAAATACATTCCATTTAGTTGCGATATAAACCCCTCTCCTACTGGGAGAGGGGTTGGGGTGTGGGCGTTTCACTCAGAGAGGTTGTGGCGTGGGTAATTCATCAATCACACCGCATCCGACAATGACGAGAAGGTGAAGTCCCGTAAACGCATCGGCGGAATCATCATCGAGAAATTGCTTTCATCGCCAGCAATACGTACTGGCTTGCCCAACTCATCAATATTATTCAACATGATGACCGGCGATTCATTGAAGCGGAAATTTTTGATTGGGTATTTAATTTCGCCGTTTTCAATATAGAACGTGCCATCACGGGTTAGTCCGGTCAGCAATACGGTTTGTGGATCGACCATACGGATATACCAGGTGCGCGTCACCAAAATGCCTTTTTGGGTGCCCTTAATTAAATCCATGGTGGATTTAGTACCGCCTGCCATCAGGATATTACCGGGCGAGCCTTTAGCTTGTTTGCCTTTCTGCTTGGCCCAATAGCGCGAATACTCAAGGTACGACACTTTACCTTTATCGATAATCGACATCTTCTCACGTGGCAGACCTTCACCATCCCACGGCATCACCGGCGCACTTTCATCCCATGGATCGGAATGAATGCTCACCCGTGAATCGAACACTTGCTCGCCTAAACGATTACCGCCGCCTTTTTTCGATAGAAAGCTACGGCCTTCATCGGCTTGCCGCGCATCAAAACCGTTCAACATAAATGAAATTAATCCGGCCGATGCAGCGGGTTCCAAAATCACCGTGTATTTACCCGGCTCCAAGGCTTTGGCATCCACCGAGCCTTTGGCTTTGGAAATCGCCACGCGAATTGCTTCGTCGGTATCAAACTGATTCACATCTTCCACATTGCGCGCCACCCAGCCAGAACCACGGCCATCTTCGGTGCGCACGGTGCAGGTGTAATTCACATCAGTTGAACGTTGGTAGCCGAAGTTTCCGTTGCTATTCGCAAAGGCAGTGAAGCCTTGGCCATCGCTTAGAAAGCCTGCAGCTATAAGGTTTTCCGCCTTGCAGGGCTGAATAGAATTGGACGCAACTTTGGCGCGGTATTCTGGGCTGATGTCGGCTGTGGATGACGAAAAGGTGTTGCTTGCCTTATACGTTTGCTTATCAATTGCGGGCATAAACTCATCGTTTTCAGGTGCTAAACGCGCCAACTCCTCGGCACGACGCACGACATTCTGCAAAGACTCATCATCGAAGGCATTAATGGTGGCCACGCCAACACGCTTGCCGAATGCAACCTGCACCACTAAATCGGCATCGCTAATAATGCCGCTGGTTGACACATTGTTTAAAGCGAAACGGATATTGCCGTTCACTCCGCCGTTCAAGGTTGCCGTGCATTCGTCGGCTTTGCTGAGCTTCAGCACTTTATCGAGAATCGCTTTGGCTTCTTGTTCTGTATACATACTCATAAATTTGCTCCTAAGATTCGTCGATTAGCCCAATGAACGGGCAGTGCTGATCACATTGATGCCGTCGAAGCGGGCCGTACTCGATCCGTGCGAAACCGCCGAGGATTGACCTGGCTGGCCTTTGCCATCGAAGAACGAGCCACCGAAACGGAAATCGCACTCATCGCAAACAGCCGAACAAGCATTCCAGAATTCCGGCGTGCGGATTTGGTAGGCCACATCTTCAATCATGCCGGCGATTTTGCCCTCTTTAATTTCATAGAACAACTGGCCACCGAATTGCGCGTTATAGCGTTGTTGATCAATCGAGAATGAACCGTCGCCGATGATATAAATGCCTTTTTCCACGTCTTTAATCATATCGGCAACGCTCAGTGGCGTTTTACCCGGCGCTAACGACACATTGGCCATGCGCTGGAACTGCACACTCGACCACGAATCGGCGTAGCAACAACCATTCGATTCGGTACCACCGATAATATGTACTTGATCGCGAATCGCCTGATAATTTACCAAGGTGCCATCTTTAATCAAATCCCAACGCTTGGTTTTCACGCCTTCGTCGTCGTACGCGACATTGCCGAGCGTGGTTGGCTGGATTTTATCGGCAAAGATAGTAACTTTATCGCTGCCATATTTGAACTTGTCTTTCAATTTATCGAGCGTTGCAAAGCTGGTGCCGGCATAGTTTGCTTCATAGCCCAACACGCGATCCAATTCTAGCGGATGCCCAACGGATTCATGAATGGTTAGCCAAGTATGCGATGGATCAAGCACTAAATCGTATTTGCCCGGCTTCACCGAAGGCGCTTTTAATTTCTGCACAGCCTGCTTGGCTGCCTCTTTGGCATCTTCAAGCATATTGTAGGAATCGTTATAGCCCATCAAGCCATTCGGCAATTGAATTTTACGATTACCTTCTAAATACTCATAGCCCATGCCCATCGGCGAAGAGAGACTGTCACGGCTACGGAACTTGCCACTGGCTTTATCAATCGCTGTTACGCTAAAGCTTGGCCAAATACGGTGTACATCTTGGTCAATATACGAGCCGTCGGTAGACGCAAAGTATTTCTGCTCATTCACTAAAAACAGCACGGAGTTAACAAAACTGGCACCCGCCGCCATCGCCGCGGCATTCACGCCCAACAATAAATCGGCTTTTTCTTTAATAGGCACAGCCATCGCATTTTTCTTGATTGGCGTTGCCCAGGACACTTCACCTGCACCTTTCACCGGCGCTAATTGAACTGGCTTGGTTTGATTAATGGAGTTCGCTTTGGCAATCGCCACCGCTTGTTGCGCGGCTTTGGCAATACCCGCATTACTCAAATCACTGGTGGCGGCAAAGCCCCACGTGCCATTCGCGATAACCCGAATGCCTGCGCCCACCGATTCGGTGTTCACCACATTTTCGACTTTATCTTCGCGGGTAATGACGAATTGACGCAAATAGCGGCCAATGCGCACATCGCAATAGCTAGCGCCGGACGACGTAGCCGCATTCAAGGCAATATCGGCCAATACTTTTTTACGGGCCACATCTAATTTAGTCAATAACACTTCGGCGGCTACTGCATTGCCGAAACCGGGGATCATTAAGCCGCTCAGGCCAATGCCTGAAGCTGCTAAGAAATTACGTCTATCCATCACAAACTCCTCAGTGAACGATTAAACGCCACGATTTACCAGCGGTAAAGGGCAGCTTTGGAAATCCATCATAACGGAATTTATCCCCTGCTGTGCATAGCCCAAAAGTCATGTTTGGCTAAGTTAGTTCGGCACACCACGCGCTAGCCCAAGGAACGCGCCGTATTGATGACATTAATGCCATTAAAGCGCGCCGTGCTAGAGCCGTGCGAAACCGCAGACACTTGCCCTGGCTGGCCTTTGCCGTCGAAAAATGTACCGCCATAACGGAAATCACTGGCATCACAGATGGCCGAGCAGGCATTCCAGAATTCTGGCGTACGTATTTGATAAGCCACATCTTCAATCATGCCGGCAATTTGGCCATTTTTAATTTCATAAAATAACTGCCCGCCGAACTGCGCGTTATAGCGCTGTTGGTCAATGGAATACGAGCCGCGACCAAGAATATAAATGCCTTTTTCCACATCTTTAATCATTGCGGCCACGCTTAGTGGCGTTTTGCCCGGCGCCAATGACACATTCGCCATGCGTTGAAACTGCACGCTCGACCAAGAATCGGCATAGCTGCAGCCATGCGACTGGGTTTCGCCCAGCAAATGCACCTGATCGCGTACCGCTTGGTAATTCACCAAAATGCCGTCTTTAATTAAATCCCAGCGCTTGGTTTTTATGCCTTCATCATCAAAGCCAACGGCGCCTAGGGTATTCGGCGCGGTTTTATCGGCGGTAAAGTTCACTATTTCGCTGGCATAGCGAAAGCCATCACGGCGTTTATCGAGTGTGGCAAAACTGGTTCCGGCATAATTGGCCTCAAAACCCAACACCCGATCCAACTCCAGCGGATGCCCGACCGATTCGTGAATGGTTAAGCTGGTGTGCGAGGGGTCGAGTACCAAATCGTATTTGCCGGGTTTGACGGACGGCGCACTGAGTTTTTCACGCGCCTGTTTGGCGGCCGCAATGGCTTCTTGGTGTATGTCAAAGGAGTCGCTGTAGGCCACCAACCCATTGGGCAACAAGATGTTTCGCTGGCCGTCCAGATACTCATAGCCCATACCCATCGGCGAAGACAGGCTGTTGCGGGTTCTAAATTTGCCACTGGCTTTATCAATGGCAGTCACGGTGAAATTCGGCCAAATCCGATGAATATCTTGGTCAATATACGACCCATCCGTGGACGCAAAATATTTTTGTTCGTTGACCAAAAACATCTGTGAATTGACGAAATTTGCACCCGCTGCGATGGCGGCGGCATTCACACCCAACAGCAATTCGGCTTTTTCCTTAATCGGTACTTGCATGGCATTTATCTTTATGGGTGTAGCCCAGGAAACATCGCCAACACCTTGAGTAGGGGCAAGCTGCACTGGCTGTGTTTGCGCGCTGGCATTGGCTTTGGCAATCGCCACCGCTTGCTGGGCGGCTTTGATAATGCCCGTATTCGATAAATCACTGCTGGCCGCAAAGCCCCAGCTACCGGCCACAATAACGCGAATACCAACCCCTATGGATTCGGTATTGGAAACATTCTGCACCCTATTCTCGCGAGTTAAAATGGATTGCTGCAAGTAGCGCCCTATGCGCACATCGCAATAACTCGCACCAGCCGATGTTGCCACGTTTAAGGCAACATTGGCCATCGCTTTTTTGCTAGCAACATCCATTTTACTAAGCAATACCTCAGCCGCCACGGCATTGGCGAAACCTGGCAATAGCATGGCGCCGATAGTGGCACCGCTGGCGGTGAGGAAATGACGTCTTTGCATTACAGCGCTCCTTTGTGCAATCAATAATCAACTTGGTCGTTGTTCACAAGCCTATTGTTCTACAATAATAGCGCAAATTGCTTAAGCACTGGCTCTGACTGTGTTGTTGCTGGCAAGGGCCTGAGCCAGTCATTTTTTGCTCAACACTAGACGTAATCATGACAATGTGGCAACGTACAACTATGCCGCATACAAGCCTCATTCTGGACAAACCAAGCAGTTTCGAAGATGTATTGCTTTGGGCGATGGACATGCCTGCGTTGGCAAGCGCCGCAGTGCAGCATTTTGAACATCTTGGTGCGTGTCACGTAAAATTAGTATGGCAGATTTCTGAACAAGTCACTGACGCAGCAAGCTACCTATCGTCATCGGAATTGACGGAAAAACAAGCCCATTATTTTGAGCAAGTTCGGCTACAGGGCAATTATTCAGATCAGCATTTAGACGGTCTGACTCATGCGGCCACGTTATTAACCGCAAAAGATAATTTACATGCTTGGTTGTATTTTGAATTTCTAGCAAATAAACCAGACCCTCGACTAAAACGCGAATGGCAATTATCGCAAAATAAACTTGCGCTACGTTGCCCTTCTATTTTGCAGAAGGAACGACTCCGTCAGAATCTTGATCGTCTAGCCAATGCCGAACGTCTTCAGCGCGCGCTATTTACAATCAGCGATTTATCAAACTCAGACAAAGAAACACATGATGTTTTGTACGAGATACATCAAATAATCAGCACCTTGATGTATGCCAAAAATTTCTTCATCGTGCGCTACAACAAAAATGAAGAATCGATGCGCTTCATTTATTTTGCCGATAGCAAAGACTGGGCTGTACCAGATGCAAACGAAATCACCTACGCGCGTGATATCCCGAATAGTTTAACAATGGCAATGCTTCGGCTTGGCAAACCGGTTCATGGCCCTTCGTATGAAATTGTTGATGTATTGAATGTCATACGAGACGACAGCCTTGGGCCAGATAGCGTTGACTGGCTTGGTGTGCCGATGATGGATCATGCTGAAGTTGCTGGTGGTATTGTGGTACAAAGCTACGATGAAGCGTATAGCTACAGCGATGAAGACCGCGCCATTCTTGCCTATGTTGCACAGCACATTTTAACCGCCTTGCAACGCCGTGATGCGCAAGAAGACTTAGAGCGAAAAGTGAGCGAGCGCACCTTGGAACTGCAACAAGAAGTGAAAGTTCGGCAGCGCAGCGAGCATTTGCAAAAAGCCTTGTTTCGTATTGCTGAGGTTAGCCAGAACAGTGAATCGATTGATGTATTTTATGCCTCTGTGCATAGCATTATTGCAGAGCTTTTGCATGCGAAAAATTTTTACATTGCCTTTCTTGTGGACGATGGAAAATTTCTTGAATTTCCGTATTACGCCGACGAACGTGACATTTCACGTGCCAATCGCGCGGTAGGCCGAGGCTTAACGGAATACGTGATTCGCACGGCAAAAGCGGCCTGCTTCAAGCGCAGTGACATCGACCAACTTGAAGCGGAAGGAGAGGTCATCGTATCCGGCCCAAAATCTATTAGCTGGCTCGGTGTGCCCTTGCTTATTGAAGGGAAAGTTAGTGGTGTTATTGCCTTACAAAGCTACACCGATGATTATTACTACCAGGACTCAGATAAAGACTTAGTCAGCTTTGTTGCTGTGCATATTGCCAATGCCTTGGAACGGCGCTTAGCGAATGAAAACCTGCGCAATGCCTACACTGAGCTTGAACAACGCGTCATTGAGCGCACCCATGAATTAGCGCACACCAATATTGAGCTGCGCGAGCAAATCATTGTGCGTGAACGCATTGAGCATACGCTCAAGCACGAAACCTTACATGATGCCTTAACCGGCCTGCCGAACCGCACCCAATTATTGGAACGGCTACGCCGCGCGCTGAGTTTGTTTCATAACGACCCACGAAAACTTTTTGCGGTGTTGTTCCTCGATCTTGATCGCTTCAAAATCGTCAATGACTCCGTTGGTCATTTAGTTGGCGATCAACTGTTGATTCAAGCAGCAAAATGTATTGGTGATTGCATCCGGAAGCCCGACTTAATTGCAAGGCTGGGTGGCGATGAATTTGCTATTGTGCTTGAAAACATCAAAGATCAAGAATACGTTGCGCAAGTTGCTGAGCGTATTATTCGTTCATTTCATGCGCCAATGCGCATTGCTGGCAAAGAGCTATTTACCTCTGCCAGTATTGGCATTGCCATTGTTGAAAGCCGCTATAGCAAACCAGAAGATTTATTGCGTGATGCCGATGTAGCCATGTATCGTGCGAAGGCAAGTGGCCGAAACCGTTTTGCTGTTTTTGATGAAGGCCTACATGAAACTGCATTTAAAGCCCTAGAACTTGAAAACGACTTGCGTAGGGCGTTAACACGAAATGAATTCATTCCACACTACCAGCCCATTGCACAGCTTCATGACGGCAAGATTATTGGCTTTGAAGCATTAATCCGCTGGATGCACCCCGTGCGGGGCATATTGCAGCCCTCTGAGTTTTTACATGTTGCGGCAGAAACGGGCAATTTAGAAGCCATGGACTGGCAAATTTATGAACAGGTTTGCCACGATTTACGCGTGCTTTCCACGCAAGGCACATACGTCAGCTTAAATGTATCGCCCATGCATTTGCGAGATAAAACCTTTGCTGAACGTTTTTTAGCGATGCTTGATCGGCATCAAGTTAAACCACCGCAAATTCGTTTAGAAATAACCGAGGGCGCATTGCTTGAAGATCCAGAGCAAGTGCACGCCTGTTTGCTAACCTTAAAGCGCTTAGGCATCCATACCCTGCTTGACGATTTTGGCACGGGCTATTCTTCCTTATCGTATTTGCATCGCTTCCCGTTAAGCGGCATTAAAATTGATCGCTCCTTCGTTAGCGCGTTGTTGGAAGGCCAGCAAGGCGGCAGTGCGGCTATTATACGAGCCATTTGTTTAATGGCGGATTCACTAGGCCTGCAAGTTATTGCCGAAGGCATCGAAACCCAAAAGCAATGCCAACAATTACGCTTATTGGGATTAAGCCTTGGGCAAGGCTATTTATTTGCTGTGCCTGCAAATTTACGCGATGTGTGTTCGCGTCATTAAGTCTGAGCACTACTTGACTTAGGTCATTACTCGCCAATTGCGGCACTTCTATACTGTGCCTAATGATGCAATGGAGCAGGCTAATGAACCCGAAAAAATATATCTTATGTGCACTATGTTTCTCAATCATGAACACCTGTGCGCTTGCTGCTCAACCAACGCCAGCAGCAGCTAACGCCGGGAAATTCCTGTTTGAAATGCGATGGCGATTAGAAAATGTTTCCGATGATGGCTTTGCCAACAACGCGACGGCAGATACGGTTCGCGCACGCATGGGCTACCGAACGGCTTCATACAAGGGCTGGAGCGCTCTGATTGAACTGGAAGGTACGCAACATCTGTTCAACGACGATTTCAACAGCACAGCCAACGGCAACTCGGCGTATCCAAGCGTAGTAGACCCGGACAATACCGAACTCAATCAAGCCTATGTTCGCTATGCGCCATCAGCGAATACTGGCTTGAATATCGGTCGTCAGCGCATTCAATGGGACAACCAGCGTTTTTTCGGCAATGTCGGTTGGCGCCAAAATGAACAAACTTTCGATGCACTGGATTTCCAACATACTTTCAGTAATGGCTTAACTGTCCGCTACGATTACCTAGACCGTGTGCAACGCATTAACGGCGCGGACAATCCCAATATCGACCTAGCACGCTGGAAACTAAATGTGAACTTGATTGGTTTAAGCCATAAGCTTGGCCCAGGTACGCTATCGGCTTATGGCCATTTTATTGAAAATGAAACACTGCCACTCAGTTCGCACCGAAATATTGGCATGCGTTATGTGGCCAAACATGATGCACCGGAGGCAATGGGTTGGCTAGCCAGTGCTGAATACGCCAAGCAAGACAACTACGCGCAAGGGAAAAACACGATTGATGCCGACTACATACTTTTAGAGGGCGGATTGATGTGGAAAGCTAATACTTTCAAAGCCGGTTGGGAACAACTTAGCGGCAATGGCAGCTATGCGTTTGCCACACCTTTTGCTACTCTGCACGCCTTCAATGGTTGGGCTGATCGCTTTTTGACAACGCCCGTGAACGGCCTTCAAGACAGCTACTTGAGCTGGAACCGAAAATTCGGAAAAATAAGTGCCAACATTGCATGGCACGATTTCCAGTCCGATCACTTAAGCATTCATTATGGGCAAGAACTGGATGCCTCGCTTGGCTATGCGTTTAATAAACATTGGAACGGCTTGCTGAAAGTAGCCGATTACCAAGCCAAAGATGTTGGTTTTGATGCCACAAAAACCTGGCTAAGCATGGAATATATGTATTGATATATAAGTTAATGTAGGGGCGGCCCGATGCGGTCGTCCTGATGATACGGACAATATACCAAGGGCGGGCACATCGGCCCGCCCCTACTTCAACAACTCTTGCTGCACGGCAGCGAGGAACTCAGGGTCGGGCTGCGTGCCCATGGTTTCAGTTCGCGCTACAATTCTGCCTTGCCCATCAACGAGCAGTAATGCGCTGGTGTGATTAAAATCGCCGCCTTCCAGTTCACGGTAGCGGATATTTAATACCGCCGCCACTCGGCGTACATCGGTTGCTGAGGCGTGCGCAAAAATCCAATGCGTGTCATCCAGTTTACGTTTCTGCATAAGGGCTTTCAGTACTGCTGGCGTATCGCGTTTCGGGTCTATGCTGATAAAAACAACGCCTAGTTTAGCGCGCTCTTGCTGGGGCAAATTATGCTCAACCGCCAATGCCGTATCAATAATCAACGGACACATGTAGGAGCAAGAGCTGTAGAACATACTCACTAAGCGAGGCTGGCCAGCCAGGTTTTTCAAAGGCAGGATTTTGCCATCTTGCTGCGTAATATTCACATTTAGTTGCCAGATAGAATCGTCTGGCAAGGCCGCTTGCAGGGATACGGAAGCAAATAGCAAGGCGGTGAAGAGGAATGCATAATTTTTTTTCATAGTAGTCTCAAGGTGAATTTTTGGCACAACGAAAACCTAAACTAGAAGTACTATTGACTGCCTCAAGCGACGACAACATCGCCACACGCATCATTACCGCATAGTTTTCACGGTCGTCCATTGAAAGGGCGCCCGCGCCGCAGAATTTGGCTTTATCAGGATCCGATTGCGTACGATTATCACCAGAAACTAACATAGCCGAATAATCCTCGGTCCACTCCCAGATTAGGCCGTGCAAATCCTGCACACCATACACATTCGCGGGCGCTTGGCCAATACGAGAAAGTGGCGCTGTAGCGGCTTTGGCATACCAGCCCAAAATGCTTTCACGCCAGACGGGGTCTTTGCGTGCATCGCGACGTGTTGTGTCGGCAGCGGCAGCATATTCCCACTCCAGCCAGGTTGGCAAACGCGCATTGATACTTTCGCAATATGCACTGGCCGCAAACCAGCTAACCTGCACCACTGGCTGATTCGCTAAGGCATTTTCGCCAAGCACCGAGGGGCTTTGCCAGTGGCTTAAATAGCGATTGGGTTCGGCAAATACAGCCGGCACTTTATGGCGCTGCCATTGCGGGTGTTGTATTACGAAGGCCAAAAAATCAGCATTGCTTACCGGTGTTTTCTGCAATTGGAATGTCGCTATTTTTTTATTGCCTTTGCTGTCTTCGTATTTTAGTATGCTTCTGAATTCGCCACCTGGCACCAAAACAAACGTACCGCTAGCAAAACTAGCGGCACTAATAAGCACACTCATCCAAAAGGCAACAACACATGTCAACCATCGGTTAATGCGCTGCGCCCTCTGGGCGTTTGGTGTTGGCACGGTGCTGTGCCACATCGCTAGCATGCACTTGCCCGCCGCTGTTGCCCCAACTATTCAACACATAGGTCAAAATATTCGCGACTTCGTCGTCGTTGAGCTGACTCATCGGTGGCATCACGGAATTGTAGGTGTTGCCATTTACGGTTACCACACCGTTCAAGCCATTTAATACGATTCCAATGGCACGCACTTTATCGGCATTTAGAAAATCGGATTTTGCCAAGGGTGGAAATACACTGGCTATTCCTTCACCATTGTTTTGATGGCATACCGAGCAGGTTCCGTTGAATAATGCATCGCCCGCTTTAATTTGTTGCGCTAAGGTCAGCGAGCCGGATGCCGTTGCATTCGCAGCCGCTGTAATGGGTGCGGCGCTTACTGCTTTATCGCCCAAATACACGCTATCCACTTCCTTGCCAGAATACACGGCTTTATTTTCTGGGCCTTCGGTTTTTATCATGCCCAATGCGCCTTTGTTGAAGGCACGAAAGATGGAATGATCAACAATTACGCCAGTTCCAGGCACTTCAGCTTTGTATTCAACAATGGCCGAGCCACCTGCTGGCACAAGTGTGGTTTGCACATTTTCTTGGTAATGCGTGCCGCCTTCGGTATACACTTTGTCGAAAATTTCGCCAATCACGTGGAAGCTTGACACTAAATTCGGGCCGCCATTGCCCACATACAAACGCACGGTATCGCCCACTTTAGCTTTTAAGGCTTTTTCGCCCAACAACGCGCCTTCCGAACCATTAAACAACACATAGGTTGGATTTTCATCAATGGCTTTTTGCATATCGAACGGCTGCACGCCTTTTTCACGGTATTTGCCAACGGTATAAAAATCACCTTGCATCACATAATATTCTTTATCAACCTTTGGCAAGCCTTGCGGTGGTTCTACCAAAATTAAACCATACATGCCATTGGCCACGTGCATACCAACCGGCGCGGTAGCGCAGTGGTATACAAATAATCCTGCATTCAAAGCTTTAAAGGTGAATTGAGAGGCATGACCAGGAGCAGTAAAACTAGAAGCTGCGCCACCGCCTGGGCCAGTTACCGCATGCAAATCGATGTTGTGTGGCATTTTATTATCTGGATAGTTCTTCAAATGGAATTCAACCGTGTCGCCTTGACGTATACGAATGAAGCTACCGGGAACCGTGCCGCCAAAAGTCCAAAAGGTGTATTTCACGCCTTCGGAAATTTCTTTTTCAACTTCGCGCACTTCTAAATCAACAATAACTTTGGCCGGTGCTTTACGGCCAGTTGCTGGCGGCACTATGGGCGGGCTGGTGAGAATGGCGTGTATTGGCTCGCCTTGCGGCGGCCCAAAATCGCCAGCGGCCGATCCACCCGTGTCATTCGCGTTTTTCGGATTGCTTGGTGTTGAATCCTTGAATCCGGCAATACCAAGCAATAAGGTAGCGGCAATAATGACGGCTAATGGTTTCGTTTTCATCAGGCTTTCCCTTTAGTTAAGTTATGGCTCAGAGTGCGCTTAAGCACTATGGCAAGCATTGACTTAAGTCAATTCCGCGCGCTTTTATTGAAAATAACTAAACAAACCGATAGGCTGATGGGTGCGTGCTACCGTTAACATAAAGACATACACAAGGAGTGCGGCAACAAAGCAATTGCGGCGAATTTCAGGTGTGCGCCCGCGCTTAAGCGCGAAGCTACCAAGTGCCACATACACAACCAGCAAAAGTAGCTTAACGCTCAACCAGCCATTCGCGAATACACCGCTCTGTAACATGGTTGCGAGCATCAATGCTGCGGTGAGCAACACCGTATCGATGCTGTAACTTAGATAGCGAAACGGTGCCGACATTGCCCATGCACGGCCATTGAGCAACAGCATGCCGCGCAGAAAAAACAACCCACCACTCAGCAATACAGCGGCAACATGCACTGTTTTAATAGGCAAGTAAAATTCAAGCATTCTAGCCTGCCTGGCCATCTATGCGCGGCGTTAAATAAATCCATACCGAACGCAATACCCAAGGCAAAAATGCAAGTAACCACAATAAGGCCGCAATGCCCTGCCAAGCAAGGTAGTCTTGGCTCAGCTCAGCATAAATACGCAACAGTGCAACAAACTGAATGAGGATGAAAGCGAAGCCAGCCACCTTGCCCAATACTAAAGGCCGGCCGGAATGACCTTGGGTAACGCGGGTAACCATTGCCACTAATAAACTGCCAAAAAAGCCGATAAACAACGCATGCGCAGGTGCTCTGCCCAGTATCATTTGATTGCTTGCCAATAAGTAAATGCTTTGCGCGCTATACAACAACATGGCAATGGGCAGCCAAGCAAAACCAAGCAATAAAACGCGCATCAGCGGCGGCACCGGTTGCCTTGGCCACCAATGCCAAAGTAAATGCATGCTCAATAATGCTAAAACACTATCGGGCATCCATTGCCAAGCATTCAAATGGGCAATCTCTAAAGCTAAATGCATAACAGCCATTGCCCAAAACAAGGCTAAACTCCACATCGGCCGATACACAATGTAGTTGCTAAGCACACAGCTGGCAAAAAATGGCAACATGCGATGGCAGACGGTGAAATATAGGGGCAACAGCAAAGCAAAGCTGCCGATCTTAATGGCAGCATACATAAAGCGTTCAACGCCAGAATAGCTGTACGCATGAACTAGCATTATACCAAGCAAGCCAACGCTTAGCGCTGCCACGCAGCTGATGGCATGCCAGTTACGTTGCTGGGCTTTACACACTAAGGCCACTAAGAAAAATAAGCCCGCCGACCAGCCAGCAAGGTTTTGCAGCAAGCCAATAAACAGCAGTTGCGGATAGCCGAACAAACCAAGCAGGGTGAGCAATTGGCCACCGAATAATCCCAACCCAATTGGCACATAATGCCATCGACTCAATGCAGGCAGATTCAACCAACGCGGCAATACGGTGAGTAAGAAGCCAAAGATAAACGATGGCAACACACTGTATTGCATGATGATGGCGTGCATCCAACCGGCAGGAATAGTGGGCTGTGCAAAGCCAAACAATTGCCAACGCGCATCAACTAGCCACACACACCACCACGCCATAGCCAAAAGCACATTGCTAGCGCCAATAAAAAACAATAGCCGATGTGGTGACGTGGCTAGAAGCCGTAGATTGGGAAATGAAAAATTATCTGCAACATCAGGCATAGTATTCTCCTAAGTTGCAGTTTAGGGCAAGATGATTTACACCACCTTGATTCAAGTCAGTTTACTAGCGGATTCTGGTCAAGCCGGTGAATTGCAATCGCCGTCGCTCGCTCCAAATCCACTAATGCCGTTCGCTGCATTTGCTGCGCCTGTATTTGCTGCATCTGAGAAACCAGGCGAGCACGTTTGGCATCCACCACACGCAGGTAATCACCGTTGCCTTGTTGATAATTACGCATTGCCAATTTTTCAAGCTGTTGCTGTTGCCATACATGATGATCGGCATGTTCGATGGCTTTTGTGCTAACGATTAAGGTCGCAAGAGCGCGCTCAACTTCCAGCGGTATAAAACGCCTAACTGCTTCGGCTTGATACTGAGCTTGAGCAATTTTCGCATCCGCTGAATCACTTCTAGCTCGACCTGTATCAAAAATCGGCAAACTGATTTGTGCACTCAAGCCGCTGAGGGAAAGACCACCACTTTCACGAGTACCACCGAGCCCCAGTGAAGGATCGGTATTGCGCAATACACCAGTCTGTAACTGCTTCTCGGCACGCGTTTGCTCAACACTTGCATTGGCAGCGAAAATTTCTGGCCGATGTTTTTGCGCCAGCGCCTGCAGTTCGGGTTCGTTCAATACCGCAAGCGGTAAAGATAATAAATGATCGGGTAATCGCAAGGCATTACTGCTCGACAAGCCCAATAATTTTGCCAGTGCTGCCAATGCTTGTGTTTGATTGCCTTCTGCAACCTGAAGATCATGCGCCAGCATCGAAGCCGCTGCTACTTGTGCCAACACCATACTGCCAGGCAATACACCTTGCTTGGCCTGACGCGATTGTAAGCTTAGCGTATTTTGTTCAAGCGCAAGCTGTTCTTGCTGCAAATGCAAAACAGCCTTTGCTGTCATGGCATCAAAATAAGCTGCTTCAGTGTCCTGTGCAATGCGCACCACAGACAGCATCACTTCGGCTTGAACGCCTGCTTGCACTGCATTCGCCACATCAACACGTTTCGTTCGAGTGAACAGATCAAACAGGCTTTGCACCAAACTGTAATCAAGTTCAAAGCGTCCACCACCTTCTGGGCGCAACACCATTAACGAACCCATCGGATTACGCAGCAATCCCGCTTGAATGCGTTCGGCCTGTGCTGCATCCAAACGCGTCAATTCGGCACGAACTTGCGGGTTGTTGAGCAAGGCCGCTTGCACCGCGCGATCTGCGGTAAGCGGTTCGGCAAACCAGGCATCATCTAAATAGGCTTCGCCATTGGTTGGTAGCCTGGGAGCCCCTAAGCCCGCGAGTCCGATGTAATTTTGTACACGTGCGTCATCGCGGACCGGTGCAGCAAGGCATCCGGTTAGTAACACACTGATTGCTATCGCACTGACTAAATACTTCGTCTTCATGGTAAGTCTCCATTTGCCGTTTTCAAACCACGGCTTAGCCATAATTTGTAAATGGCGGGAATCACAATCAGTGATAACAAGGGCGCACTGAGCATGCCACCGAGCATCGGGGCGGCAATGCGTTGCATGGTGGACGCACCGGCACCGGTCGCTAACAAAATCGGCAATAAGCCTGCCAATATGGTGATCACAGTCATCGCTTTGGGTCGCACACGACGCAAGGCACCATCGGTCAGTGCGGCGTCCAATGTCTTGGTGTCTTTTAATTCGCCAGAGGCTTGCGCACGCTTTACCGCGTTATCCAGATAGATCAGCATCACCACGCCAAACTCGGCGGCGACACCAGCCAGCGCAATAAAACCGACAGCTACCGCAACAGAAAATGCGTACCCCATTAACCACAATAGCCAAAGGCCACCGACCAAAGCGAACGGTACAGTCAGCATGATGATGCTGGCTTCGGCGACGCGACGAAATGCCGCGTACAATAGGGCAAACACAATCAATAAAGTCAGCGGCACGGCCAAACGCAATCGTTCACTGGCGCGTTGCAAAAACTCATAGCTACCAGCCCAATGCCAGCTAACACCCGGCGTTAATCCGGCATCGGCATTAATCGCTTTTTCAGCGCGTTGGATATAGCCGCCCAAATCGCCATCACTTAAATCGACAAAAACATAGGTCGCCAGTTGTGCGTCTTCACTGCGAATCATCGGTGGGCCATCGGATAGTTTTATCTCCGCCAATGCACCGAGTGGCACTTGTGCACCGGATGGCGTCACCACCGGAAGAGCCATCAAGGCCTCGGGGGAATCCCGCCAACTCTGTTCGGTCCGCAAAGCAATCGGATAGCGTTCGCGACCTTCGACGGCACGGCCAATTGCTTCGCCACCAATCGCCGATGCCAGCCACTCCTGTGCATCCTGCATCGATACGCCGTAACGTGCCAGCATTTCTCGATCGGGAATAACATCGATTTGCCGTGCATCGGCAGCCCGTTCAGCGAACGCAGAGCGTGTGCCCGACACTTTCGACAACACCGCCGCAATCCGATCTGCATTCTTGCTGATGGTAGGCAAATCCGGGCCAGTCACCCGCACGCCGAGTGGCGTACGAATACCGCTAACTTGCATATTGATACGATTCAAAATCGGCGGTACCCAGGCGGCAGTCAAGCCAGGCAAGGCGAGTTTTTGTTGTAACTCTTCCATGATTTTTTCGCGAGTCATGCCATCACGCCATTGTGCTTCTGGCTTGAACTGAATAATGGTTTCGAGCATGGTCAATGGCGCTGGATCAGTCGCGGTTTCAGCACGGCCAGCTTTACCAAAAACACTCGCCACTTCCGGCACCGATTTAATTAAACGATCGGTGCGTTGCAAGATTGCTTGCGCTTCGGCTGGCGATAGTCCCGGCAAAGTCGTGGGCATATACAGCACATCGCCTTCTTCCAGTTCGGGCATAAACTCGCTGCCCAATTGACTCAAGGGCAAGGCGGCACTTAATAAACCGAGCACCGCAAATAGCACGATGACTTTAGGTTTGCGTAATGCAAATGCCAATATCGGACGATAAGCCGCCGTTAGCCAGCGGGTAAACCGATGCTCGGATTCATCGGCAAAACGGCCACGAATCCAATAGCCCATTAACACCGGAACTAAAGTAATAGAAAGCGCAGCAGCAGCAGCGAGCGCCCAGGTTTTGGTCCACGCCAGCGGTGCAAACATGCGACCTTCTTGTGCTTGTAAAACAAACACCGGCAGGAACGATAGCGCCGTAATCAATAAGGAGAAAAATAAGGCGGGGCCGACTTCGACGGCGCTAGCGGCAATCACTTTCCATTGATCGGCACCGTCGGCGGCTTTGCCATCATGTTCTTTCGCCCAATCTTCCAGATGCTTGTGGGCGTTTTCAATCATCACAATCGCGGCATCGACCATCGCGCCAATCGCAATCGCGATACCGCCTAGCGACATAATGTTCGCGTTCAAACCTTGCCAACGCATGATCGCCAACGCAATCAACACGCCCAGCGGCAAACTAATCACCACCACGAGTGCCGAGCGCACATGCCATAAAAATAAGGCGCACACCAAGGACACCAATAATAATTCTTCGAATAGTTTCCCGCGTAAATTTTCTACCGCGCGTTCAATCAAACTTGATCTGTCGTACACCGGCACGATTTCAACACCTTTGGGTAAGCTGGCGCGCACGGCGTCCAATCGAATTTGGACCGCATCAATCACCGCTTTGGCATTTTCGCCATCACGCATCACCACGATACCGCCGACCGCTTCACCTTCGCCATTGAGCTCGGTAATGCCGTTACGCGGTGCCGGGCCAAAACGTACTTCCGCGACATCGCGAATCAACACGGCTTTGCCGTTTTTCATTACGCCGGTCGGTACCGCACCCAAGGCATCAAGCGATCGGATGTAACCGACGCCGCGCACGATGTATTCGCTCTCAGCCATTTCCAAGCGCGCACCGCTGGTTTCCTTGTTGGCCGCGCGAATCGCTGCAACCAATTGATTAAAGCCAATGCCATAAGCCTGCAATCTTCTTGGATCAACCACCGCTTCGTATTGCCGGACAAAACCACCGACGCTAGCCACTTCGGCCACACCAGGCACGCGTTGCAATTCAAATCGCAAACGCCAATCTTGCAATGAACGCAGTTCGGCTAAATCATGTTTTCCGGTTTTATCCACTAGCGCATATTGGTAAATCCAGCCGACGCCGGTGGCGTCCGGGCCCAACTGCGGTTCAACACCTTCTGGTAATTCGCTGCGTACTTGCGAGAGATATTCCAGCACCCGTGAACGCGCCCAATACAAATCAGTGCCCTCTTCAAACAAGATGTACACGAATGAATCGCCGTACATTGAAAAACCGCGCACGGCTTTGGCTTTAGGCACGGCCAACATGCGGGTGGTGATCGGGTACGTGACCTGATCTTCGATAATTTGCGGTGCCTGCCCCGCATACGGCGTGCGAATAATCACTTGCACATCCGATAAATCCGGAATGGCATCGAGTGGTAATTGCCGTACCGAAAAAATACTGATGACAGTCAATAGCGCAGCAATAGTTAATACTATTGCACGATGGGCGATTGACCAATGAATCAGACGCTCGATCATGGCTGTGATCCTTTTGATTCATCCATGCGAGCAAAGCCCGATTGCAGATTCGCTTCGGCATCGAGCAAAAATTGTCCCGAAGTAACCACGCGATCAGTCAGTGCAAGGCCATCCGTAATTTCTATTTCATTGCCATAGCGCTGGCCGATTTTGACCGGCATTGCATTGAAATTATTTTTATCGTGTTGCAGCATCACCCGATCACCTTGCGCGGTACGAATCACTGCAGAGGCAGGAAGCAATAAAACATTCGAGCGCGATGCGCCTTCAATCAGGCCATCCAGCACTGTGCCCAGTGGCAGACCGTCGCTATTGTTGATGGAAAATCGGACGGTCACCGTTTGCGTAACTGGATCGACTACAGGAACCACGGTGCCTGTGTCACTTAGCCATTCACGACCGGGCAAGCCCGGCAAGGTAAAACGCGCACGCATCGCGTTACCTAGGCTGATTTTCTGCGCCGGAAATAATTGGGCTTCAATCCACACCGCTTTTCCGCCGGACAAATCAAGAATCATCGTATCGGGCGTGACGCTGGATCCTTCACGTACGCCAAGTTCGGTTACCACGCCACCATCCGTTGCACGCAGTGGTAATCGACGCGATGCTTTGCCAGCACGTCGCACCGCTTGAATATCAATATCGGCAATACCCAATCGACGTAACCGCTCTGCCGCAGGCCCTGCAGTTTCTGCACCCAGCAACATTTCTTCCTGCGCTTGCACTAACTCCGGTGAATAAATGTCGGCGATTATCATGCCGGTTGAAATTTGCTGGCCGACTGCACGCACATACAAACGCTCAACCCAGCCGCTCACGCGAGCTTGCACTCGTGCCTGACCACGGGCATCGGCCACCACTCGTGCCGGAACGCGAATGCTGGTGCGGACATCACGCTGCACCGGGTTGGCGGTGCGAATGCCGAGACTTTGAATAATGGCAGCGCTGACTGCGATGCCATTGTTACTTCCACTTTCCGCTGCAGCGTATTTGGGAACGAGCTGCATATCCATAAACGGCGATGGACCGGGTTTGTCGAAATGTTCTTCCGGTCGCATCGGGTCGTAGTAATACAGAACCTTCTCCGTGCTCGCACCATCGGGCTTCATGGCATCGCCTTTCTTTTGCATGTCGGACGATGGCCCTGTTGGTGGCGGTGCTACCGTTTTTTTGACCAATGTCATCCCGCAGATTGGACATTTTCCTGGCCCGTGTTCTTTGATGTGGTTGTGCATTGGGCAGACATACAGCTCGTTGGTCACAGTCGCCTTGCTGTTAGCGACATCCTTGATGACCGTGGCATCGGTAGTTATTGATGCAGGCTCTTGCATCGCTTTGTTGCGGTTGCAGGCCGTTAGCAAAAACATAGCTACGATGCATGCCGACAGCCATAACGCCATCCGCCGCGAAGCGGTTGAAGATATAAGTTTCATGGGTATTCCTGATTAAAAGTAAACACACGCGAGCGCAAAGCGCCGCAAATCGGGTGTTAAACGTCAGGAATAGATGGGAGGTCTTAAATCTGGACTGAACTTAACCAGAGAATGCTCAGCCATGATTAGCTGAGGCAATGCAGTCGCAACTAAAGCATTGGGAGAAATAATGAATGACGCCGATAACAATCCATTCATACTCATACAACGTGCCATGCATTGATCGTTACAGTCTGATTTTTGGGCAGGGCAATTATCAGCATTAGCGCCTGTATTATCGGACGCCATCTGATGCGCAGTCATTTCTGGGCAACAATCTGTTTTAGCAGACATTGCATGCGCTTGCGCTAAGCCGAAGTTATTGCACAGAATGGCTATCATCACTAGTAATGAAGCTAGTAACCGGACATGTGGCGAACGAAGCTGATGAATGGTTTTCGGCATATTCGTTGTGAGTATACACCCAGAGTGACCAGCAGCAAGTAGCTATTCTAATCGCGCAGCAAAAAAAGGGCCGCAATCGCGGCCCTAAGTGGTGAGAAGGAACAGCTCTTATGATTGACTGGCATTCCGCGTTGTCCAAAGCCGAAACACGAACCATGCCAAGGCAACTGCACCTACCGAGAAAACCGTGTCGCCCGGCACGCGCATCCACACCAACAGATCAATGATTGGCTTGCCCATGAACTCTGCTGAACGTGCATACCAGTAGCCGTGTTCTAAGGCGGCATTGAGTTGTAATAAACCTAATGGCAGCAAGGTCAATAACGCCATCATGCTAAGCCCAATGTTTAGCGTCCAAAAACTAGTGCGTAGGTATTTCTCGTTCCACACGGCATCAGGCTTTAGGCCGCGCACACAAAATAGCAACAAGCCAATGCCCAGCATTCCATACACGCCAAATAACGCGGTGTGGCCATGTAATGCGGTTAAGTTCAAGCCTTGCATGTAATACAACGCCAATGGTGTGTTGATTAAGAAACCAAACAAGCCAGCACCGATTAAATTCCAGAACGACACCGCGATGAAGAACATCAATGGCCATTTATAGCGCGCCATCCACGGCGTTGCTTGGCTATGCGACCATGTTTCGTAGGCCTCAATACCAATCAAGGCCAAAGGCACCACTTCCAGTGCCGAGAACGAAGCGCCCAAGGCAATCACCGCCGTTGTGGTGCCGGTGAAATACAGGTGGTGGAAGGTGCCAAGAATGCCGCCAGCCATAAATACGATGGTGGCAAACAACACATTCACCGTTGCCGATTTACCGCGCACCAAGCCGAGCTTGACGAAAATAAACGACATCACCGCCACCGCAAAGACTTCGAAGAACCCTTCAACCCACAAATGCACCACCCACCAGCGCCAGTATTCCACCATCGATAACGACGTGTGCTCGCCCCACATCAAACCTGCGGCATAGAACATGCCAATAGCAACCGTCGATAAAAACAACAGGCCAACTATCGAAGACATTTCGTCTTTACGGCGCAAAGCCGGCCATAAAGCGCGGCCCATCAATAGCAACCACAGCATTAAACCCACAAACAGGAAGGCTTGCCAAAAGCGACCAAGATCAACATATTCCCAACCCTGATGGCCGAACCAGAAATTATTCGCCAAGCCCAATTTCTGCATAACAGCAAACCACTGGCCGGTAAATGCACCGACCACAATAATCAACAAACATACGAATAGAAAATTAACACCCGCACGTTGCAGCTTCGGCTCATGGCCCGAAATAGCGGGCGCAACATACAAGCCCGTGCCAAGCCAAGCAGTGGCAATCCACAACACCGCCAATTGCGTATGCCAAGTTCGGGTTAAGGAATACGGCAGAATCTCGGCAAGCTTAAAGCCATAGAAATATTGGCCTTCAACTTGAAAATGCGCAGTGGTGGCGCCGAGTAATATTTGCACTAAAAATAACGCCAAAACCAGCCAAAAGAATTTTCCGGTCGCTTTCATCGAAGGCGTTAACGCCAAGCCGCGCAGCGGATCGGTTGCTGGCGGTGTGGGCGAGCCTTCTTTGCCGTGATAAACCGCATAATGCCAGGCCAATAATCCAATGCCGGCAATCATGAACAACACACTAAACACCGTCCATAAGAATGTGCTGGATGTGGCTTGGTTGCCCACCACTGGATCATACGGCCAATTGTTGGTGTAACTGGTGGTGCCTTCAGGGCGGTTGGTCACTGCTGCCCATGAGGTCCAGAAAAAGAACGCGGTTAATTGCCGACGATGTTCCATGGTGTCTACGGTCATGTCGCGCATCGCGAATGTTTCGCGGTCTTTGGCGGTGCTTGGGTCATTGCTGAACAGGCTTTCGTAGTACGCGCCCACTTGGCTGATGGCTTGCGCACGCTGATTGCTGATGATTAGCTTGCCACTACTTTGCTGATAGCTATTGCGACGGATATCCGGCTGCAGTTCCGCTGTGAGCTTGGCTTGTTCGCCATTGCTAAGCTGTGCGTAGGGCTTGCCCATGCTTGTTTGCGCGCGTAAATCCAGCCACGACACCGCTTCGCGGTGTAGCCAATCGGCAGTCCAATCGGGAGCAACTAACGCGCCATGGCCCCAAATAGAACCGAGCTGCTGGCCACCAATGCTTTGCCAAACCGTGCGCCCTGTTTCAATATCTGCCTGTGTAAAAACCGTTTGGCCCTGTTCGGTAACCACTGCAAGCGGCATCGGTGGCGCTTGTCGGTGAATTTCACCGCCCATCCACAACAGCACGCCAAATCCAATGACTAACAGTGAAATCAGCCCTATCCAAAGTTTACGTGTGGTATCCATAACATTGCCCCCAGTGAGTTAGGCCATGTTTACGCATCGCCTGCGGCAATGCATTGATACAAATCAAGCGCGCTTCAGGTTTTGGTTAATCGCGCAATACTGGCTTGGCCATCTGTTCTAACTGCTCTAGATGGCTTAATTCAATTTCACGGCGTTCAACGTGAATCAATCCGTCCACTTGAAAGCGTCGTAAAACCCGGCTAACCGTTTCTGGCGCTAGGCGCAAATAATTCGCCATATCGGTTCGGCTCATGGTGAGGTGAAAACGTTTGGCAGAGAATCCACGCGCGGCATAGCGTTTTGAAAGTGAAACCAAAAATGCTGCCATGCGTTGGTCGGCCGAGTAATCGCCAGCCAGTAAGGCCGCTTTACCAATATCTTGCGAGAGTAAGCGAAACAACTGTGTTTGCAGTCCGGGCATTTTGCTTGCTAACAATGCCATTTTCGGAAACGAAAAGCGGCACAGCATGGTGGTATCTAAAGCCACTGCATTGCAAGGGTATTTGGCATGATGAATGGCATTTAAGCCAATCACTTCGCCCGGCAGAAAGAACCCTAAAACCTGCTCATTGCCATCGGAATCCACCACATAGGTTTTGACGGTGCCACCGCGCACTGCAGCAATGGCGTTAAAGTCGTCGCCCTCGCGAAAAATATGCTCGCCCTCCCGAAAGGGGCCAATATGTTCAACCAAAATATGCAATTCCTGAAGCGCATTTTTATCATAGCCTTGCGATTGGCAGGCGCTTGAAAATGCGCAGGTACTGCAAAAGTGCATTTCGTCGCCATCGTCAGTGATGGCCGAGGTTTTGCGGTAAGTGTTGAATGTCATAATCGATCGTAGCGCTTAAGCCGCATTAAATGGCTTTCGAAAATTGCGTCACCGCGCTTATTGATAGGTAATGATCGAAACATGCTGCAATTATACGCAGAAGTAAGCGCCCGCGCGCTGTGGCCTTAAGCTGAGTTTTCGATAGCGTCACCAAGCCGTCGGCGGCTAAGCGTTGGAGCTTAAGCAGGTCTTTGCTGAAATACATCTGGAAACAAATGTTGTGGCGTTGTTCAAATTGTTGAATATTGATTTCACCCTGACACATCCAACGCTGAATTAAATCCGCGCGAATGACATCGTCTTCATTGAGCATCATGCCTCGCCAGGTTGGCAATTTGCCAGCGTCTAAAGCGGCTTCCCAACTCGGCAAATCACGCGGATTTTGGCTGAAACTTTCTCCAATATGGCTAATCGAGCTTACCCCCAAGCCAACTAAATCACTGTCGGCATGCGTGGTGTAGCCCATGAAGTTACGGTGTAAATCGCCGTGCTGCTGGGCAATGGCTAGCTCATCGTCCGGCAAGGCGAAGTGATCCATACCAATATAGCTGTAACCGGCGTGCATCAGTTTTTCAACCGCCAACTGCAGTAATTGTAACTTTACTTCCGCTGCAGGCAGTTGCGTTTCATCCAATTGCCGCTGTGGTTTGAATAAAGCGGGCATATGCGCATAGCTATACACAGCAATGCGATCAGGTCGTGCGGCAATCACCGTATCCAATGTTTTTGAAAAACCAAGCACCGATTGCTTCGGCAAACCATAAATTAAATCGACATTCACCGACTTGAAGCCGCTCTGCCGGCAAGCGTGAATCACCGCAAGCGTTTGTTCAATCGATTGAATACGATTGACCGCGGCTTGCACGTCTGGGTCAAAATCTTGCACACCTAAACTGGCACGATTAAACCCAATAGTAGCCAATGCTGCAATATCTTCTGGGCTTACGCAACGCGGATCGATTTCTATGGAAATATCTCGGCTTGAAGATTCGCTGAAATGGAAATGCTGCTGTAAAAACGCCACAAAGCCGCCAATTTGCTCAGGTCTAAGAAAATTTGGCGTACCGCCGCCGAAGTGTAATTGATTAACTTCCCGATCATTATCGAATAAGGGTGCCAGCATCAGACTTTCTTTTTTCAGATCGGCTAGGTATTTTTCGCCACGTTTAGCATCACGCGTAATAATTCGGTTGCAGCCGCAATAAAAACACGGGCTTGCGCAAAATGGCACATGCACATACAACGACAAAGCCCGCGGTATTGGGTCTTCGTTGCTACGCTGAATCACTTCGCGCAAATCAGCAGCGGTGAATGTATCGGTAAATTGCGGCGCCGTTGGATACGATGTATAGCGCGGCCCCGGACGATCGTAGCGTCGTAGTAGCTCAGCATCAATGGGCAAAGTCGTGTTCATCGCTAAAGCATAGAGGCGAGCTTGCCTTTGTGTATTGACTTGGGTCAAACAACGCGCAATGCGCTGCCAAAAAAAAGCCACGTTAAACATGGCTTAAAAATGCAACAAAGAATGTCTTTCAGGAGTTGGTGCATGCCTAGGATTGTCTGCGCTTAGAGAGGGAAGCTTGGAAATCATTAGACCATTTAATAATAAACTTAATAATTGAATATTGGTTATTAAAGATTTTTATAATGGCTATGCGTATTTTTAATTTCATATCTTAGCTAAATTCATGGACAGTAGAACTAACCCCAACACCAAAAGGTGGCGTAGCGGCGCATTGTGCCCGTTGCATAAGGAGGAGTCTGCCGGTGAATTTTTTCGAACAGGAACGTGCATTCAAAGCCCAAGGCCTGCCGCCCGCGCAGGGCTTGTATCATCCTGAGGATGAAAAAGATGCCTGCGGCGTAGGCTTTATCTGCAACATGAATGGCGAAAAATCGCACGCGATTATTTTTGATGCTATTGAAATATTAATTCGCTTAACCCACCGCGGCGCCAGCTCCAGCGACAACCGCACTGGCGATGGCGCAGGCTTGTGCATTCAAGTGCCCGATGAATTTTGCCAAGCGGTGGCGAAACAAGTAGACATCGATTTACCCGCGGCCGGCGATTATGCCACCGGCCTGTTTTTCCTGCCCATCAATCCCGAAGAGCGCGCATGGTGCCAGCAATTGTTAGAGCGCATCTGCGCTGAACAAAACCAAGCCTTTTTAGGCTGGCGCGAATTGCCGGTTAATCGCGGCGCCTTGGGCGAAATTGCCGCGCGTAGCGAGCCCAGTATTTGGCAACTGTTTATTGCACGCAACAGCGAAACACCCGCTGGCCGCGATTTTGAACGTACGTTGTTTCTAATCCGTAAACGCCTTGAGAAAGCGATACGCGATTCGGAATTGATTGAAAAAGCCATTTGTTATATCCCCTCACTTTCCTCACGCACGTTGATTTACAAAGGCCTGCTGCAGCCACAAGATTTCACCGCCTACTTTCAAGACTTGCTCGATCCGCGCATGAAAACCTGCTTAGCTTTGGTGCATCAACGCTACAGCACCAACACCTTCCCGGCTTGGAAGTTAGCACAGCCGTTCCGCATGGTTTGCCATAATGGTGAAATCAATACACTGCGCGGCAACGTGAATTGGATGAATGCGCGTCAGGCTTTGTTCAATCATCCCGACCTCAATCCGCATATGCAGGAACTGTTTCCGGTTTGCGTGCCAGGCGGCTCCGACTCCGCGCAATTCGATAATTGCCTAGAACTGCTGTATCACACCGGCCGCGATTTGCCGCACGCGATGATGATGATGGTGCCAGAAGCGTGGCAGAAACATCAAAGCATGGAAGACGATAAAAAAGCCTTTTACGAATACCACAGCTGCCTGATGGAACCGTGGGATGGCCCAGCCTTATTGCCTTTCACCGACGGCACCTTTGTAGGCGCATTACTTGATCGCAATGGCCTGCGGCCTGCGCGCTGGATGCTGACCACCGACCAGCAAGTGATTTTAGCTTCAGAAACTGGCGTAATCGATATTGCGCCTGAGAAAGTGTTGAAAAAAGGCCGCTTACAACCCGGCAAAATGTTCTTAATCAATATTGAACAAGGCCGCATTGTTGACGACGAAGAAATTAAGCAGGCTATTGTGCAGCGCAAGCCATACCGGGCTTGGCTGAATGAACAACTGGTGGATTTAAGTAAACTGCCGGCTGCCAAGCCAAGCCAAATTCCCGTTATTGACGATGTGCTAACCCAACAACAGCTGTTTGGCTATAGCGCAGAAGATTTAAAAATTCTGCTCAAGCCGATGGCACTCAATGGTGAAGAAGCGCTTGGTTCCATGGGCGTTGATACACCGATTGCGGTGCTCTCGGAAAAGCCGCAATTGCTGTATAACTATTTCAAGCAATTGTTTGCACAAGTCACCAATCCGCCTTTGGATGCCATTCGCGAAGCCTTGGTGACTTCCAGCATTACTAACCTTGGCCGACAACGCGATATTTTCAACGAAAGCGCCGGACATTGCCGCTTACTGAAAATCGAATCGCCGGTGCTTAGCAACGAGCAGTTGCAGCAAATTCGGCACAGCGGCATTGAACAACTGCGCACTGAAACATTGCCGATGTTTTATGCTGTGCAAGAGGGCGGCGAAGGTTTAGCAACTGCACTGCACGCTTTGTGCGTGCATGCTGAACGCGCAGTAGATGACGGTGCGAGCTTGCTGATTCTATCCGACCGTGGTGCAGATGCAAAAAATACACCCATACCCGCCATGTTGGCCACTGGCGCAGTGCATCATCATTTAATCCGTTGCGGCAAACGCTCATTATGCGGCTTGATTGTGGAAACTGCTGAAGCCCGCGAAGTGCATCATTTTGCCTGCCTGATTGGCTATGGCGCTGGCGCCATCAATCCGTATTTGGCATTGGCTAGCATTGAACGCATGCTCACCGATGGCAGCTTAACCGATGCGGATACATCACAAACTATCAGCAGCGATAAAGCAATTTATCACTTTATTAAAGCAGTTGAAAAAGGCGTGGTGAAAGTGATGTCGAAAATCGGCATTGCCACCTTACAAAGCTACCGCGGCGGGCAGATTTTCGAAGCCATCGGCTTAAACAGCGAAGTGATTGATCGCTATTTCACCGGCACCCGCACGCGCATTGCTGGCGCGGGCTTACAGGAATTAGCCGACGATATTGCGCTTCGTCATCAACACGCCTACCCTTCGCAACGCATTGCGGCACAAATGGATTTAGAGGTGGGCGGCGTGTATCAATGGCGGCGCGGCGGCGAACAGCATTTGCTGAATCCAAATGTGATTGCTACCTTGCAGCGCTCCACACAAGGCAACAACCGCGACGCCTTCAGCGAATTTTCGCGCTTGG
This sequence comes from Arenimonas sp., assembly GCA_043744535.1. Lineage (GTDB taxonomy): Bacteria > Pseudomonadota > Gammaproteobacteria > Xanthomonadales > Xanthomonadaceae > Arenimonas. Next base: position 1,667 of record JAYTVJ010000158.1, on the reverse strand, counting down.
TGAACGAACAAAACTTACGCCTACAAACTTTGCGCGGCTTAATGGAATTTAACGCCAAACGCCCAGCTATTGCGCTTGAAGAGGTTGAGCCATGGACGGCGATTGTGAAGCGCTTTAAATCCGGCGCCATGAGTTATGGCTCAATCAGCCGCGAAGCGCACGAAACTTTGGCCATCGCCATGAATCGGCTCGGTGCAAAATCCAATAGCGGCGAAGGCGGCGAAGAACAACACCGCTATCAGCCCGACGACAACGGCGATTCGCGCTCCAGCGCCATCAAGCAAGTGGCCTCTGGCCGCTTCGGGGTAACCAGCCATTACTTGGCCAATGCCAAAGAAATACAAATCAAAATGGCGCAAGGCGCTAAGCCTGGCGAAGGTGGGCAATTGCCGGCCGCGAAAGTTTTTCCAGATATTGCTAAAGCGCGCTTTTCTACGCCCTATGTGGGCTTGGTATCGCCACCGCCGCATCATGATATTTATTCGATTGAAGATATGTCGCAATTAATCTTCGACTTAAAAAACGCCAATCCGAATGCGCGCATTAATGTGAAATTGGTTTCTGAAGCTGGCGTAGGCACGGTGGCAGCGGGCGTGGCGAAAGGCAAAGCCGATGTGGTGCTAATTAGCGGCTGGGATGGTGGCACCGGCGCCGCGCCAGAAACGTCCTTGAAACACGCGGGCATTCCTTGGGAACTTGGCCTTGCCGAAGCGCAACAGACTTTAGTATTGAATAATTTGCGCAGCCGCATTGTGCTGGAAGTGGACGGCAAACTGTTAACGGCGCGCGATGTGGCGATTGCAGCCTTGCTGGGCGCGGAAGAATTTGGTTTTGCCACCGCACCATTATTGGCGATGGGCTGCATTATGATGCGCGTTTGTCATCTGAACACCTGCCCGGTGGGCATTGCCACACAAGATCCGCAATTGCGTAAAAAATTCCAAGGCACACCCGATTCGGTGATTAATTATTTTCATTTAGTGGCCGAAGACTTGCGCGAAATTATGGCCAGCCTTGGCTATAAAACCTTGCATGAAATGGTTGGGCAAGTGCAAAACCTGAAATCGCGCGATGACATCACGCACGCCAAAGCACGCAAACTGGATTTAACCGCGATCTTAAGCAAACCGGCGGTGCCGGAAAGTTTTGCGCTGCACAACACCGAAGCGCAACAACACGATTTGCACAACACCTTTGATGAGCAATTGATTGCCGATGCCTTTGACGCACTGCAAAATGGCCATCCGGCGCAGTTGTGTTATGCCATTAACAACACCCAACGCAGCATTGGCACGCGGCTTAGCTATGAAATTTCCTCGCGCTACCAACAACATGGCCTGCCCGAAGGCACCATCCGCGTGCATTTCACTGGTTCGGCCGGGCAAAGCTTTGCAGCGTTTGGCGCACCGGGCTTAGCATTTAGTATTGAAGGCGATGCTAACGATTATTTTGGCAAAGGATTATCCGGCGCGGTGCTGAACGTGTACCCAGACAAACACGCCACATTTATTGCAGAGCACAACATCATCCTTGGTAATGTGGCCTTGTATGGCGCAACCTCTGGCGCGGCATATATTCGCGGCATAGCAGGCGAACGCTTTGCGGTGCGTAATTCCGGCGCCACGGCAGTGGTGGAAGGCGTTGGCGATCACGGTTGCGAATACATG
>JAYTVJ010000157.1:0-9755 GCA_043744535.1 Arenimonas sp. | reverse complement strand
GCTTACCACCTGCCTCAAGCGCATTGAGCACTTTTTCAGTCACTGCAGCGTTCACCGCATCAAGCTTGGTTTCACCCGCTTTTAAATGCGCTTGCGCTTTCAATGCTTCTTCGGGTTTTAATCGAATGGCAAAATTGCGTGAATCGTAACGCTGCACAATTGGGTTTTCAAAGCCCGCTTTGTTTAAGGCGTCAATCACTTCCGCTTGGTCTGAAGGTTGTGTGTAAGTAGCTTCCACCAAGCTGCCGCCGGTGAAATCGATAGCCAAATTCAAGCCACGCGTGGCCAGTGAATAAATCGAGGTGCCAATTAACAGCAAAGATACCAATACTGTCCAACGGCGCACGCCCATGAAATTAACATTACTATTCGGATTAAAAAATTCCATATTGTTCTGCCTTACACCGATACTTTAGTGATTTTGCGGCCATGGCCGTAAATCAGGGTTGTTAGAGCTCGGCTTACCGTGACGGAGGTGAACATCGAGGTCAATACACCGAAAATCAGCACCACGGCAAAGCCGCGGACTGGGCCAGAGCCAAATGAGAACAAGGAAACACCGGCAATGATTTTCGCCACGTTGGAATCCAAAATAACTGTCCATGCACGTTCATAGCCTGCTTTGATACTTGACACCGGCGTGTTGCCAGCGCGCAGCTCTTCGCGTATGCGTTCAATGATTAGCACGTTGCCATCAATTGCCATGCCGAGTGTAAGCACAATACCGGCAATGCCAGGCATGGTCATGGTGGCGCCTAAAACCGAGAGCAGTGCACTGAGCAACAGCAAGTTAAAGAACAGCGACACCACAGCAATCACACCGGCCAATTTGTAATACACAATCATCAACACACACACCATCAAAAATCCATAAATGATGGCTTGTTTACCGGCATCAATATTTTTCTGCCCCAACGATGGGCCAATAACGCGCTCCTCAACGATGTCGACAGGAGCCGCTAAGGCGCCGGCTTTCAGTTGCTTGGCTAATTGTTCGGCTTCTCTTGGATCAAGGCCGGTGGTTTGGAAGTCTTTACCAAACACGCCGTTAATGGTTGCCGAATTAATCACTTCTTCAATGATTTCAGCCGAACGTATTTCTTTGCCATCCACAACACGTGTCATTGGGCGGCGCTCAATATACACAATAGCCATTGGCTTGCCAACGTTTTCCAGCGTGTGGTTCAGCATGCGTTTGCCGCCGGCGCTATTGAGTTTAATGCTGACCATTGGTGTGCCCGACTGCGGGTCTAATCCTGGTGTGGCATCAACCAACTGATCGCCCGATACAATCACGCGCCGTGAAAGTAAAATCGGATAGCGTGTGCCATCAGGCGCCAGCTGGCGACGATAATAAATCCGTGCTTCGGGCGGCACAATACCTGTTTGCAAGGCAGTTTGGGCTTGTTGGTCATCGCCAATTTGAGCGCGATATTCCAAGGTGGCAGTTGCGCCTAAGGTATTTTTCGCGGCGGTGGTGTCTTGCAACCCAGGCAATTGCACCACAATGCGATTGGCCCCTTGGCGCTGAATAATGGGCTCAGCAACACCCAATGCATTAATACGGTTTCGTAAGGTGGTGACGTTCTGCTCAATGGCGCCATCGGAAATAGCTTTCAGCTCGGCATCGGTTACTTTGCCCAACAAAGCCACGCCATTGGATTCAGGTACTTCAACAAACACCAGCTTTGGAAAGCTGAGGCTGAACATATTCTGTGCACGATTCTTGTCTTTAACATTAGCAAATGTAATGCGGATGCCATTGCCTAAACGGGTAATGTCGTAGCCGGAAAAATCTTTATCGCGAAGATCGCTGCGAATTTCATCGGCATAGGCGTTTTCTCGTTTATCCAAGGCCGCGTCTTGATCAACCTGCATCAAGAAATGCACACCGCCTTGCAAATCCAAGCCGAGGGTCATCGGCTTGGCGCCGATTTTGCTTAACCAGTTCGGTACGGTATTGGCCAAATTCAAAGCCACGGTATAGCCGCTGCCAAGCTCGGGGCGAATTAAGTCGGAAACTTTAATTTGCTCATCGGCGTTGTTTAAGCGAATCAATAAGGCATTTTTTTCAATCGCCACCGATTTGGCTTTGATGTTATGCGTTTTCAGCACATCGCCAACTCGTGTGCTTAGCGCAGCATCCACTTTGCCGCCGCGGTTTGCACTGATTTGCACAGCCGAATCGTTCGGGAACAAATTGGGAACAAAATACACGGCGCTGAACAACAGCACGATGAAAACTAAGACGTACTTCCATTTTGGAAAATCTAGCATGAGAAAACCCGAGGCCTGCTGGCCTTCATAAAATAATGCAACGAAAGGATTAAGCGGACTTCAAGCTGCCTTTTGGCAACACGGCAGTGATGGCGTTCTTCTGTACTTTGATAACCACACCGTTTGCGATTTCAATGCTGACGAAATGCTCACCAAGATCCTCGACACGGCCAGCAACGCCGCCAGCAGCAATCACTTCATCGCCTTTCGATAAGCCGGCCAACAAGGCACGGTGTTCTTTCGCGCGTTTCATTTGCGGGCGGATCGCCATAAAATAAAATACGCCGAAAAACAATACCATCATAATTAATAAAGAGATGGGGCTGCCTTGCGTTGGCGCCGCTTGAGCGGCGGCAGGCGAAATGATCAAATCGAGTAAAGACATAACGATAAATCCTTGAATGGGTGAAAAACAATGGCTAATTATGACATAACTGGGGGCACTAAGCGGGCAATTCAAGCCTACTGACGCATACGATAAAACGCTGTTCGGAACGCCTCAAACGAATTATTTTCAATGGCTTGGCGGATTTCTTGCATCAATGTTTGGTAATAATGCAAATTGTGGATAGTGGCCAGCATAGAGGCTAGAATTTCGTTGCAGCGGTCTAAATGGCGCATATAGGCGCGTGTGAAGCCATGTGAACAGGTATAGCAGGTGCAGCCGGGTTCAATAGGCTGCAAGTCTTTTTCATACTGTGCATTGCGGATTCGAACTTGTCCGAAGTGCGTAAAATAGTGGCCGTTACGGGCATTGCGGGTTGGCATCACGCAATCGAACATATCAATACCACGCGCCACCGCTTCAACAATATCTTCGGGTTTGCCAACACCCATCAAATAACGTGGTTTATCGTCAGGCAATTGCGGGCAAATCGCTTCCAGTGTGTGTTCGCGTTCCTCGGCCGGTTCGCCAACCGCTAAGCCGCCCACCGCATAGCCATCAAAACCAATCGCTTTCAAGCCTTCCGCCGATTCGGTGCGAAGGTTCGGATAGACACCGCCCTGCACAATGCCAAATAGCGCTGCGTCGTTGCCTTCATGGGCTTTTTTCGAGCGCTCGGCCCAACGCAGGGAAAGCTCCATTGATTTGCGCGCCACCATTTCTGTGGCCGGATATGGCGTGCACTCATCAAAAATCATCACAATATCCGATGCCAGCACGCGCTGGATCTGCATGCTTTCCTCAGGGCCAATAAACACTTTTCGGCCATCCACTGGCGATGCGAAGGTGACGCCCTGCTCGGTAATTTTGCGGCGTTTAGCCAAGGACCAGACCTGAAAACCACCGGAATCAGTCAGAATCGGTTTCTGCCATTGGGTGAAATCATGCAAGCCTTGGTGCGCTTCAATCACCTCAAGGCCGGGGCGTAAATATAAGTGAAAGGTATTGCCCAAAATAATTTCTGCACCCGTTGCCAGAATATCTTCTGGCTTCATGGCTTTCACCGAACCATAGGTGCCAACTGGCATAAAGGCTGGCGTTTGAATGTTGCCGCGTGGAAAGCTAAGTTCACCGCGGCGCGCGGCGCCATCTTGGCTGATTTTTTTGAATTGCATGCGGCTCATTGTGCATCCTGCGGAAATAGCAACATGGCGTCGCCATAGGAAAAGAAACGGTATTTTTGGGCGATGGCATACTGATATGCATCAAAAATGCGTTGCTTGCCGGCAAAGGCGGAAACCAACATCAGCAAGGTGCTTTCTGGCAAATGGAAATTGGTAATCATGGCGTCCACACTGCGAATTTTGTAGCCTGGAAAAATAAAGATCTGCGTATCGCCGGCAAATGGATGCACCACGCCATCCACACTGGCCGATTCCAAAGCGCGCACCACCGTGGTGCCAACCGCTATTATTCGATGGCCACGAGCGCGGGTTTCCGCCATCTGCTGGCATAGTTCAGCGCCAACATTCAGCCATTCGCTATGCATCACGTGATCTTTCACATGATCGCTACGCATTGGCTGAAACGTTCCAGCACCCACATGCAAGGTGACATGCCCAAATTGCACGCCTTTTTGCTGCAGCGCTGCCAGCAAGCTTTCATCAAAATGCAAGCCGGCCGTGGGTGCTGCCACTGCACCAGCATGCTTGGCGAATACCGTTTGATAACGCGATTCATCGCTGGCATCGGCATCGCGCTGAATATACGGTGGCAAAGGCATTTTGCCTATCCGATTCAACACCGTTTCAACCGGCTCACTGGTATTAAATTGCAACTGATAAAAGCCTGCATCGCGCTGCAACACAGTGAGCTCGGTGCCATCGGTCAAGGTTATCGAACTGCCCAGTTTGGGCGCTTTTGATGCGCCAATCTGCGCACGCACTTGCTGTGCCGGCAAGAGCCGCTCAATCAGAATTTCAACCTGCCCGCCGGTTTGTTTTTGGCCATACAAACGCGCCGGAATAACCCGGGTATCGTTAAACACCAACAAATCGCCTGAGTTTACATAATCAAGGATGTTGCTGAACTGGCAATCTTCAAAGCCCGCCGGATTGGCTGGAACCACCAGCAAACGCGAATCCGAGCGCTTCTGCAAAGGCGCCTGCGCGATTAATTCGGTGGGTAAATCAAAGTTAAAGTCAGATTTCTTCATAACACTCCAAAACAGCCGTCTATTGTAACTTAAGCCATTGATTTTGCGGTTTAGGGGGTTACGGTTCGATTTTCGGCATGATAAAATCGCTTTTTACCCAAACATAGCGCTTGTAGCGCTTGGAGTTGTTATGACTATTCTTGATATCCTCAGCCCACTTCGCCAACGCCAAGGCACCGTTCGCACACTCGGCCTTGACGACGCCAGCTTGCTGCAATTGGCCGGCCAATATCCTGATTTGCTGATTGCCGCTGAGCGCGCTGCTGATGCATTTCCAGCGCTTGCTGCGGAATTTGCCGATTTAGCCGATGCCGATGAGCAGGCACAAATTGATGCGACACAATCGGGCTTCATCAATTTCTACCCTGACGACGCGATTAACCCGTATGTGGCCATTGCCGCCTGCGGCCCGTGGGTGATTACCTTAAAAGGCCGCGTGCTGCACGATTCCGGCGGCTACGGCATGCTCGGTTTTGGGCATACCCCCACAGCGGTGATGGACGCCATGAGCAAGCCGCAGGTGATGGCGAATATTATGTCGCCAAGCCTTTCACATTTGCGTGTGGCGAATGCCTTGCGCAAAGAAATTGGTCAAAGCCGCGGCGCGTGCCCGTATGCCAAATTCCTAACGCTAAACTCCGGTTCGGAATCAGTTTCTTTGGCTGGCCGCATTGCCGACACCAACACCAAATTAATGACCGACCCCGGCGCACGCCACGAAGGCAAACGCGTTAAACGCATTGCCATGAAAGGCGCGTTCCATGGTCGCACTGAGTTGCCGTGCTTGTATTCCGATTCATCGCGCAAAGCCTACGCCGAAAATTTAGCCAGCTGGAAGCACCACGAAAACCAACTGATTACCATTGAGCCCTACTCCATCGAAGGCCTGAAAAAAGCCTTCGCCGATGCCGACGCCAATGGTTGGTATATTGAAGCGATGTTCCTTGAGCCGGTGATGGGTGAAGGCGACCCAGGCCGCGCTGTGCCACCAGAATTTTATGCCGTGGCGCGCGAGCTAACCAAAGCACATGGCACGTTTCTATTGATTGACTCCATTCAAGCCGGCTTGCGTGCGCATGGCGTGTTGTCAATCGTTGATTACCCGGGCTTTGAAAACCTAGAAGCACCGGATATGGAAACCTATTCGAAAGCCTTGAATGGTGGCCAGTATCCGCTGTCCGTTTTAGCGGTGAACGAACGCGCTGCCAAGGTGTATGCCAAAGGCACTTACGGCAACACCATGACTACCAACCCACGCGCCATGGACATTGCCACCACTGTGCTGAATTCGCTAACACCGGAAATCCGTGCCAACATCCGCAACAAAGGCTTCGAGGCGTTGGATAAACTCAATGCTTTGAAAGCAGAACTCGGCGGTTTAATCACCAAAGTGCAAGGCACTGGCCTGCTATTTTCCTGCGAACTCGACCCAAGCTTCAAATGCTATGGCGCAAATTCAACAGAAGAATTCATGCGCGAACGCGGCATTGGCGTAATTCACGGCGGCACCAATTCGCTACGCTTCACCCCGCATTTTGGCATCACCAGCGCAGAAATGGATTTGATGATTAGCCATATCCGCCTTGCCCTACTAAACGGCCCACGCAAGAAAGAAGCAGCCGCGGCGTAAGTTCAAACGCAATGAAATGAAAACCCGCTTCGGCGGGTTTTTTGTTACCAGAAAAACTCTGCTTGACGAAATACTGAAGCTTCGTATGTAATGAAGTTTATGCGGTACGTTGGTGTCTTAGTAGTTTTGTGCTCGTGAGAGAATTGAATGTTATTTATTAAAAAAGCTGACCTAAGTGATGCAATGCAGTTGTCGCTCTTGGCTGAAGAGACGTTTAGAGCAACTTTTGGTGTAGCAAATACCGCCGAGCATATGGAACTTCATTGCAGCAGTAGCTACGGCGAGAAAATTCAGGCTGAAGAAATTTCCGATTCAAGCATTGTTACTCTTCTATGCATGGACGACGAGAGCTTGATTGGCTTTGCTCAGCTCAAGTGGGGCGAGGTTCCCAATTGCGTTACAGAAAAAAACTCTGGCGAGATTCAACGACTCTACGTAGCTAATCATTGGCACGGCAAAGGTGTAGCCCAAGAGCTTATGGCAGCTTGCATCGAGCAAATTAAACAGCGCGGCTCGGATGCAATTTGGCTAGGTGTCTGGGAGAACAATCCACGTGCAATCTCGTTCTACAAAAAACTTGGTTTCGTTGAGGTTGGCGATCATATCTTCCCTTTGGGTGGTGACCCGCAGCGAGATATTGTCATGGTCAGGCCAATCACGGCAGAGCACTAAATCTAACGTGATGAAAATAAATCGCGTATAAATATCGCATTATCCCTTTAATTTCCAGAACCGAGCCTGATTACTCAAATGAAAATTGTATGAATAATATAATTAAGCTACTTTCGGCAAATAATGATTTTAGAATAGTGATTGCAGACACTTTTGCTATTGCTGAAAAAGAATTAAGCAATTTCACTGGAATTGCCAGCATACGAAATTTATTAGAGGAAATTATTACCGCTTGCACATTATTTTCTGCTGTAAATGATTTCAATGCTAAGACTAGTTTTTCATTACACCTTGCAAACAGTATTTCTATTTATTGTAAGATTTCAAATTTAAAGTTTCAATTAGATTTCTCAGATGAATTAAACGCATTCAATGGCCCAGTTTTTGAATTATTTGATAGTAAATCATTACTATCCATTACATCAGGCGATTGGGAAACAGGCTTGCATACGGGCAGAATAGAAGCTCACATTGACAGCCCAAGCAACTTACTCGCTTACTTTACAGTTCAAAGTGAGCAGATACCGAGTCACTTTATACTAACCGGCAATAATACGTCACGCGGCGTTTTACTACAGCCATTGCCGTTTGCTGATGAAAAATCAATTTCTGACTGTGATAGAGAACTAGTATTTTTATCTAAACAATTAGAACAAGCAAACTGGCAAGATGTAAAGAATATTTATAGTCATATAGCTAATGTAATTTCTGAAAGTAGAATTGAATGATTTACATATGAATCGCAACTCTAAACTCACACTTCTAGTTGCCATGGCGCTACTTGTGGCTGCATTCGCTTGGATTGCCATTGGTATGCCGTTCCATTGGGGTAAGGGTATTGTCATTGCGGGTTCTTGCGAGCATCTATTAGAGGCATACGTTTGCGAAGTTGAGCTAGTTCCAGATGGATCGCATGTGACTGCTCAATCGAGTACTGAAATTGCGGATGGAACCTGGGTCGAGTTGCGAGTATGGCGGAACGTTTTGTCCGGTAGCACTACGTATACCGTAGTGCACTAACACTTCATCAATCAAACGAGACAGAGGTCATTAGCGTTTGAATATCAACCGCTACCCAACACATTTGCAAAAGTGGTTTAACAATGACACCCTAGCTTTAGCGTAAATTCCTGCAATCAAATATTCGAGAACATAATGGCCACAAACCAACGCCCGCTTTGGATACAAACTTTGGCCCTGCCCGGCTGGATTTTGCTGTGTTTCACGGCGGCCGCAATTGGCGGATTTGGTTCAATGAGTGCTCCCACATTTTATGGGCAACTGGTACAACCCGAATGGGCACCGCCGGTTTGGTTGTTTGGTCGGGTTTGGACAGTGCTATTCACTTTGATGGGCATATCCGCTTGGTTGGTTTGGCGCAAAGGCCCTTCTGAAGTTGTTCGTAATGCTCTATTACTATTTCTGGTGCAGCTTGGCTTCAACGCCTTATGGAGCTGGATGTTCTTCGCTTGGCGGCTTGGTGGCGGGGCTTTTGCCGAAATCGTTTTGCTGTGGTTGCTGATTGCACTAAATATGCGCGCGTTCTGGAGTATCCAGCCATTAGCCGGAATGTTGTTCGTGCCGTATTTGGTTTGGGTAACTATTGCAGCAGCACTCAATTGGACACTATGGCAGGCGAATCCGGGCATTCTTTGAAACAACAGAGGCTGAGCTTATTTCTGCCTCTGCTGGGTAAATTAATGCGCAAGACTCAAGCGATACAACGTGATGGCGGCGCGAATCGTTTGCGAATCTAATGTCGTTAAATCGCCCACTTCATCAACCGTGTGGCCGCCCGAACCCATCATGCCAATGCCATCAAGTGCCATCTCAACTTTATCGGCCACAAATGAGATGTCAGCAGCGCCGGCATTGCGTGGGTTGATGGCAATCACCTTGCCAAAACCGTAGTCTTCACTGGCTTTGCTATAGATAGAAAGCAACTTGGCATTGCCTTCGGTGGGTGCCATGGGCGGATAGCCTTCATCGAAGCGAATGCTGGCGCTGGTACCGGGCAAATGCGCGTCAACAATTTTGCTCATGGTTTGCCGTGCAAGGTTTAATTGCTCAGGCGAAATGGCGCGCAAATCACCACTCACACGCACCGTTTGGGCAATCACATTGCCTTTGCCAAACGCAGTGCCGCGCGAGGTTTGTTCGTCGAGTGTTATGTCGGTGCCGCCAACAATTACGCCGGGATTGAAGGTTAAATTGGCTTGAGTAGAAAGTGCCACACGAAAGCCATCGAGAATACGCGCCGTTTCATAAATGGCACCATCGCCCACGTTTGGCTGAAAAATTTGCGACGAATGTGCTGGCTTGCCTTTCACATCGAGCTGCCAACCGCTAGCGCCGCGCCGAGAAATAGCAGCGGTTTTTGGGTCGCCATCGCCGTCTTCAAAACCCAGTGCAATATCGGCCCACTCGCCCGCCTCAAGCAAGGCTTGCTTGGATAATGCCGATGGATCGCCGCTGTTTTCTTCATCGCCAGTCAGCACCACACGAATACGCATATTACGCAGCTGGCCGCTACTTTGCAGAGCACGCAAGGCATGCACAATAATCACATCGCCGCC
>JAYTVJ010000156.1:0-9781 GCA_043744535.1 Arenimonas sp. | reverse complement strand
CGGCCACAGGGGGCCGCCCCTACCGAGGGATGGAAGGTACAATACCCGCATGGAATTATTTGATATTGGCGCCAATCTTGGCCACGACAGTTTTAATCAGGATTTGACTGACGTGCTAGCACGCGCGCGTGAAGCGGGTGTGGCGCGGATGGTGGTTACTGGCGCGTCACGCGAGGGCTCGCCAATCGCCTTGCAGCTTGCCCAACAACACCCAGAATTTTTGTATGCCACCGCCGGCGTGCATCCACACCATGCACTGGAATACACTGAAGAGTGCGATGTTGAAATGCGCGCGTTGCACGCGCATCCAGAAGTGCTTGCCGTGGGTGAATGCGGCTTGGATTACTTTCGCGATTTAGCGCCGCGCCCCGCGCAGCGTAAAGCCTTCGAACGACAATTACAGCTCGCTGTTGATTTGAATAAACCACTTTTTTTACATCAACGCGATGGCCATGAGGATTTTATGGCGATGATGAAAAACTTCAACGGCAAACTCGGTAAAGCGGTAGTGCATTGCTTCACCGGCACCCGAAAAGAATTATTCGATTACCTCGACGCCGATTACTACATTGGCATTACTGGCTGGCTATGCGATGAGCGGCGCGGCCTGCACTTGCGCGAAATCGTCAGCAATATTCCGGCCAATCGTTTGATGATTGAAACCGATTCTCCGTATTTGTTGCCGCGCTCGGTTAAACCGATGCCTTCGCATCGGCGCAACGAGCCCATGTATTTGAAGCATATTGTGGAGGAGCTGGCCAAAGACCGCAATGAAACAGCCGAGCACACAGCCTTGCACAGCACCCAAACAGCCCGCGAATTTTTTGGTTTGGCGGCAAGCTAATGCTGGAAATTAGCGAACGCATACAAATTTCTGAAGCCGAGCTGATTGAACGCGCGATTCGCGCCAGTGGCCCGGGAGGACAGCATGTCAATAAAGTGTCAACCGCCATTGAATTGCGTTTTTTCATTTGGGGTTGCGCCGCCTTGCCCGATGAAGTGAAACAGCGTTTAGCCAAAAAACGCGACCAACGCATTACCGAAAGCGGCGAAATTATTATTCAAGCGCAACGCTTTAGAAGCCAAGACCGAAACCGCGAAGACGCTCGCGAGCGCTTGGTGCACTTAATTCAATCGGCCTTGCAAGCCCCAAAGCCGCGCCTTGCCACCAAACCCACACGCGCTTCACAACGCCGACGCTTGGCGGACAAGCGCGCAAATGCGACACTAAAACAACAACGCCAATCCAACCGCACAGAGAGTGAAGAGTAATGCCAACTGTTTTACCGTTGCCGCCGTCGGCGCCTCGCGCAAATACCCCGAAGTGGTTGGTACGCTGCGCCACCGTTTTATTAAAGACGATTGGTTGGCAAATGGCCGGTGAATGGCCCGATTTAAAAAAAATGGTGGTGATTGGTGCGCCGCATTCCACAGCTTGGGACGGCATTATTGGGCTATTTGCAAAAGTGGCAATGGATTTGCATATTGTTTTTATGGGCAAACAAGAAGCCTTTTTCTGGCCGCTTGGGCCACTATTGAAATGGCTGGGCGGCTTGCCGGTGAATCGCAAAGCGCCTGGCGGCATTGCCGAACAAATTGCTAAGCAACTAACAGAGGCAGAGCAAATGTGGTTTGTGTTGGCGCCGGAAGGCACCCGAAAAGCGGTTACGCATTGGAAAACCGGATTCTGGAAAATTGCCAAACAGGCTAATTTGCCGGTGGTGTGTTTATATTTTGATTATCCAAGCAAAACCATTGGGGTTGGTAAGGTGTTTGAACTAAGCGATGATATGGATGCAGATATTGCCGCCATCAGGCAATGGTATGCGCCGTATCAAGGACTGCACCGAGGCGTTTAGGCTTTACTTATTGCGCGCGCAACGCTATGGTTTAATTTTTGCTGGACACGCAATATGCGCACTGCCTTTCGTTGGATGTTTCGCCTGATTTTATTGGCGGTGTTGGCCATTGTGCTAATAATCGCGCACACCTTGCTGTTTAAACCGCTGAAGGCCAATTGGTTTTACGAGCGGATTTTCATGGAATATGGCATAGATGATCCGCAAATGCTTAGCTCTATGCGTATGCTGCCCGGCTGGCTGGATTGGTATAGCGATGATTTAACCGACCAAAGCTTGGCGCACGAGAAAAAACTGCAAGAAAAGCTTAAGCGCGATTTAGCCACATTAAAAACATACGATCGCAGCCGCATGAATGAAGCAGACGCGCTGAACTACGACATGCTGGCCTATTTTCTTGCAATGCAAGCCGAAGGTGAAAAATTCAATCACCACAATTATCCATTGAATCAATTGTTCGGCATTCAAAACGAATTCCCAACCTACATGGCAACCCAGCATCCGGTGCAATCGGGCAAAGACGCTGAAAATTATCTGGCACGCCTCAATAAAGTGCCGCTGATGGTTGATCAAGTGATGCAAGGCTTGTTGGTGCGCGAGCAGGAGAAAATTCTGCCGCCCACCTTTGTGGTTGAAAAAGTGCTGAAAGAAATGCGCGCATTTGTTGCCACGCCGCCTAAGCAGAATATTTTGTATAGTTCGTTGGCTGAGAAATTCGCCGCATTGAAGCAAAATGAAATACCCAAAGACCAGCAACAACAGTTGTTGCTTAAAACCGAAACAGCAATCCGCGATCAGGTGTATCCCGCGTACGGCAAATTCATTGATTATTACCAACAATTGCTGCCCAAAACCACCGGCAATAATGGCGTGTGGGCATTGCCCAATGGCGATGCGTTTTATGCGTATTCCGTGCGAATGCATACCACCACCAATATGACACCCGAACAAGTGCACCAGCTTGGTTTGTCGGAGGTGGCGCGTATTGAAGCGGAAATGGATACCATATTGCGTGCAGAAGGCCTGACTTTAGGCAGTGTGGGTGCGCGTGTGCAGGGCATTTCAAAGCGCCCCGACCAGCTCTACCCCGACACCGATGCCGGAAGAACGCAAATAATTAATGATTTCCAAAGTATTATTAATGAAGTTAATAATGGTTTAACGCCGTATTTCAATAATCGCCCAAAATTAGGCGTGGTGGTTGAGCGCGTGCCGGTGTTTCGCGAACAAACCGCGCCTGGCGCGTATTACAATTCGCCGGCTTTTGACGGCTCACGCCCGGGGGTGTTTTCCATCAACCTACGCAATACTGCCGAAGTGGCAAAATTTGGCATGCGCACCTTGGCGTATCACGAAGCCATTCCGGGCCATCATTTCCAGATTGCATTGCAGCAAGAATTAAAAGGCGTACCCACCTTTCGCAAAGTACTGCCATTCACCGCCTTTGCCGAAGGTTGGGCCTTATACAGCGAACGTTTAGCGTGGGAAGCCGGTTTTGAGAAGCAACCCTTGGATAATTTAGGCCGCTTGCAAGCCGAGATGTTCCGCGCGGTGCGCTTGGTGGTGGATACCGGCCTACACTATAAGCACTGGACGCGCGAACAAGCGATTGCGTACATGCTGGAAAAAACCGGCATGCCAGAAACCGATGTGGTGGCCGAAATTGAACGCTATTTAGTGATGCCCGGCCAAGCCTTGGCGTATAAAGTGGGCATGAATAAAATTTTGGAATTGCGCGAAAAAGCTAAAACCGAACTCGGGCCGAAATTCGACATTAAAGCCTTCCACGATGTGGTGCTAACTGGCGGCAGCATGCCATTGGCGTTGCTGGAGCAGCGGGTGGATCAGTGGATTGCGAAGCAGAAATAACGCCCTCAGCGGACGGAGGTCATTAATGTTTAAAACGCTAATATCCTCCGTCCCCTTCTTGAATGAGTATGGGGAGGAAGGCTGGTGAAGACGAAAGTGAATTTACTATCCCTGTTTCAAATATTTGATATTTGCTTATATTTTATTAATGATAAAGAGCGTTCGATAACTAATTTTATGTTGACATGTTTTATAGTTGTGTATTCGATGGGCTTTTTTTACTGGGTTTCAAATATATTTATAAAAATGCTTGCTTTTGATGTATCAAACGAAAGTCAAATGATTTACCTAGTGCTTTTAAGTTTCGTGCTAGGGGTTATGCTAGTCAGGCTGATTAAATCTAAAAGAAGCGAATTTTATAGTAAATATTCAAAACTAGAATTAACAATAGCGACGATGTGGTTTAAATTGGTTTTTGCATTTGTGGTGGTGTTAACTAGTCTTTTGAATTCTTATGTTTGTTTTAAATCTGAACCTATTGTTATATTGGTATATTCACTGGAACTAATTATTATTCCATATGGTTTTTTCTTGTTTGCAAAGACTCAAGATTCAATAAATGGATCATAGAATCAAAGGGGTGGCTCAGAGGTCATTAGCGTTTTAAACATTAATGACCTCCGTCCCCTTTAAAGTCGGTCCCTTTAAAGTCGAAAAAATTACGTCAAATACCACACTTCCACTGGGCCAATATGCTTGAAGGTCATGGCGTTGCCACGCCGGTCGAGTGACTTGCCCACAGGTAGCCGAATCCAGCCTTCCGACACACAGTACTCTGACACGTTGGTGTACTCGCTGCCTTTGAATCGGACGCCAATGCCCCGCTCTAATGCGGCTTCATTGAAAAAGGGGCTGCGCGTGTCGCTGGCCAAACGATCTGGCGGTGTTTCGGTCTGAATATCGGTCATGAGTTTGGCTTTAAATGAACAGATGCTTATTTTAGCGCGCTGGCATGCGCTTGTCGAAAGGCTTGATACGAGTAGCTGCGCTACACTAGCGCCTATGTCGATATTTTCTTTGTTTATTCGTGCCAAAGCGCGGTCGTTTATAACCCTCAGCAGCGTTTTAGTGCTTGCTGCCTGCGCCAGCCATGAAACCCGAACTTTGCCAACGGTGGTGGTGTTGCCGCCGCCGGTGGTTATTCCTACGCCTAAAATCCGTATTGGTATTGCCTTGGGTGGCGGTGCAGCGAAAGGCTTTGCGCATATTGGTGTGATTAAAATGCTGGAGGCCAATGGCTTGCAGCCTGAATTTGTGGCGGGCACCAGCGCCGGCAGTGTGGTGGGTGCTTTATATGCCAGCGGCATGAATGCCTTTCAGATGCAACAAACGGCGTTGCTGCTGGAAGAATCAAAAATTCGCGATATTAGCTTGTTTTCGGGCGGCTTGGTGAAAGGCCAAAAATTGCAAGACTATGTTAATAGCATGGTGGCGCAAAAGCCCATTGAACGCATGAAAAAGCCGTTTGCAGTGGTTGCAACGCAATTAGAAACCGGCCAGCGCACCGTGTTTCGGCGTGGCAATACCGGCCAAGCGGTGCGCGCATCCAGCAGTATTCCAGGCGTGTTCGAGCCGGTGGCGATTGGCCGTTATCATTATGTGGATGGCGGCATTGTTAGCCCTGTGCCGGTGGATGCCGCACGCCAGCTGGGCGCCGATTTAGTGATTGCGGTGAATATTTCTAACAAAGCCAATGGTAAAAACCCGGATGGCATGCTTGGCATTGTTAATCAGTCGATTACCATCATGGGCCAACGCTTAGGCGAGCAAGAATTAGCGCGCGCCGATGTGGTGATTCGTCCGCGGGTTAGCGATATTGGCCCGGCCGATTTTGAGCAACGCAACCAAGCCATTTTAGAAGGCGAGAAAGCCGCGTTAGCGGCTATTCCGCAAATACGTGCGCGAATAGCGCAGCTGCAAAAAGCCAAACAGGCCGAACAAGCGGCTTTAAACAAACCGTTGCCGAAAGCACCGATGATTTGCCAGCCGCTTTCACGGCTAGAAAAACTGATGGGCAAAGAACCCGAGTGCCGCGCCGCGCACTAAGCGCTTAGCGTTCGGAGTGCCCCGACTCAAAGTAGCCGCGCGAGGGAATGGTGCCCGGCTTCACCAACTCGGCAAACGCCTGCGCCGCCGGCGACAAAAGCTTGCCCTTGCGCATCACCACGCCATAACTGCGCGACGGGAAATATTCTTTCATGTTGCGCGCCACCAAGCGCTCTTGGTCTTGCTCATTCAAGCAAATGCCGGTCACTATCGAAATGCCCAAGCCCATCGCCACATATTGCTTGATGACTTCCCAGCCGCCTACTTCCAAGGCAACGGTATATGGCACACGGTTTTTCTGGAACACCAAATCCACTAAGCGCCAAGTGCTGAGCCGTTTTGGCGGCAAAATCAGCCCAAAGGGCGACAAATCGGCCAGTTTGATCTCGGCTTTCTTCGCCAACGGGTGGTCTTTGGCCATAATCAGCATCGGGTCGAAGCTGTAGGCGGGGTTGTACACCAAATCGCTGGGCACATCCAACACCGAGCCCACAGCCAAATCGCAGCCATCGGAGCGAAGCAAGCCAAGGCCGTCTTGCCCCGTCACGTTATGCAAAAATAACTGCACTTTAGGATGTATTTCGCGGAATTTAGACACAATTTCAGGAAGTAGATACAAAATCGTTGAACTGCCAGCGGCAATATGCAGTTCAGCATTTTCCTGATTGCCCACTTTTTCATGGAAATCTCGATCTATCCGATCTAAACCTTCAACCAAAGGCCGGGCTAGCTCATACAAGGCCGAACCTTCTTGGGTTAGCGTCCAGCGTCGGCCAAAGCGTTCGAACAAACGCGTCCCGAATTCCCGTTCAAGTGCTTGTAATTGCAGAGTAACGGCAGGTTGGCTTAAAAAAAGTGATTCCGCCGCCCGCGACACCGAGCCCATGCGCGCGGTTTGGCAAAATGCGCGCAGCGGCTTGAGTTTGTCGCCTTTGTAATAGAAGCGCGTTTGGGCTTTTTTCTTGGGTGGCTTGGTCATCATTCACCTTCTTTTAACTAACTATAACAATTGTTAATAGTATTTATTGAAATATTTAGTTTGTCAAATAATCGCTACAAGAATACATTTTGTGGAAAGGAGAATCTTATGTCTTTAGCCCAAAAACGCGTCATGCCTGCCCAAAGCCAGCTCACCCATTCGCCTCAGCCCGCTGTGGTAGATAGTGGTTTACTGAATCAACAGGCCGCTGATTTTTTGATGATGTTGCATCAAAACTTTGAATTCGAGCGCCAGCGTTTGCTGCAAGATCGCCAAAAAGCCAAAGGAAAATCCCCTCAATTTACTGAGGATACCGCAAAAATCCGTCAATCGGCATGGAAAGCCGCGCCCATCCCAGAAATATTGCGCGATCGCCGGGTAGAAATAACTGGGCCGGTAGACGCGAAAACAGTCATCAATGCCTTGAATTCGGACGCCAATGTATTTATGGCCGATTTCGAAGACTCCACCTCGCCCACGTGGGCCAATATGTTGTGTGGCCAAGAAGTACTGTATCGGGCGGTTCGCAATGAATTGTCTTGGTCGCCCGACAAACGCGCACCGCGTCAATCGGTGTATCGCTTAAGCCCCACCCGCAAAACCGTATTGATGGTTCGGCCGCGCGGTTTGCACTTGAATGAAAAAAATGTGCAGGTGGATGGCCAAGAACTTTCCGGTTTGCTGTTTGATTTGGGCTTATTCGCTTTTCATAATGCCAAAGCTTTAGTGGCGCAGCAGCGCGGGCCATTTTTTTATATTCCAAAACTGCAATCGTATGCAGAAGCGCAATGGGTCAACGCGGTGTTGGAATGTATTGAAACCGAATTGGATTTGCCACTCGGCCAAATCAAAGTAACGGTATTGATTGAAACATTGCCGGCTGCGTTTCAAATGGATGAAATTATTCATGCTATGAAATCTCGGGTCGTCGGTTTAAATTGTGGGCGCTGGGATTATATTTTTTCGGCAATCAAAACTCTGCATCAGCAACCGGGCTTTATGTTGCCAGAACGCAGCCAAATTGCCATGAGCAAGCACTTTCTTGCCAGCTATGCGCAATTGCTAATTCAAACCTGCCATAAGCGCGGCATTCTTGCGATGGGCGGCATGGCGGCGCAAATTCCAAACAAGCGCGATGCCGAAGCCAATGAAGCGGCGTTTGAAAAAGTACGCAGCGACAAACAGCGCGAAGCCGACTTAGGCCACGATGGCACGTGGGTTGCGCATCCGGGTTTAATTCGATTGGCGCGCGAAATATTCGATAACGCCATGCCCGGTGCCAATCAAACCGAGAAACAACTCGATGTACAGGTGTCGGCGGATGATTTGCTGAAGCCTTGCCTTGGCAGTATTTCACGTCAAGGGTTTACCAATACCGTGGAAGTTTGTGTTCGCTATTTGGCGGCATGGTTGTCGGGTGTGGGTTGTGTGGCTATTCATGGCTTGATGGAAGATGCCGCCACCGCCGAGATTTGCCGCAGCCAGCTTTGGCTTTGGATGCATAAAAAAGACTTGCATTTAAGCGATGGCACGCCGGTTTCCTTGGCATTATTTGAAGCCGCATTATTGGGCCTGCCGAATAAATTAGCGCAAGAAAAAATTACCGGACTCAATCAAGTACCACGCGCTATTAACCTGCTCGAGCAATTGGTTCGCGCACCCGAATTAGAAGATTTCTTAACCATACCTGCCTATCAATACCTATAATTTTTTTGGAGAACCTGCATGAACACACAACTTTTAAACGCACAGCAATTGCAACAACAGTGGGATAGCGAATCGCGCTGGACAGGCATAACCCGCGGCTACAGTGCCGAAGAAGTGGTGCGTTTGCGCGGCACAGTGGCAATTGATCATAGCTTGGCGCGCTTGGGCGCGAATAAATTATGGAAAAGCTTGAACAGTATGGATTTCGTCAACGCACTTGGCGCGCTCACTGGCAATCAAGCCATGCAGCAAGTAAAGGCGGGGCTGAAAGCCATTTACTTATCTGGCTGGCAAGTTGCCGCCGATGCCAATGTGGCCGGTGAAATGTACCCTGACCAAAGTTTGTATCCTTCTAACTCGGTGCCGTTGGTGGTTAAGCGCATTAACAATACGCTATTGCGCGCTGACCAGTTGCATCATGCCGAAGGCAAAGACGATATTGATTGGCTGCAACCGATTGTGGCCGATGCTGAAGCCGGATTCGGCGGCGTGCTGAATGCCTTTGAATTAATGAAATCGATGATTGAAGCCGGCGCTGCCGGCGTGCATTTTGAAGATCAATTGGCTTCCGTGAAAAAATGCGGACACATGGGCGGAAAAGTATTGGTGCCCACCCAAGAAGCCGTGCAAAAACTGATTGCCGCACGTTTGGCTGCCGATGTGATGGGCGTGCCAACGATTCTTGTGGCGCGTACCGATGCCGAAGCGGCCGATTTAATCACCTCGGATATTGATGATAACGACAAAGCCTTCTGCACCGGCGAACGCACCGTTGAGGGCTTCTATAAAACCAAGCCAGGCATTGATCAAGCCATTTCGCGCGGCTTGGCCTATGCACCCTATGCCGATTTGGTGTGGTGTGAAACCGGCAAACCAGATTTAGAATTTGCCCGCAAGTTTGCGGCTGCCATTCATGCTAAATTTCCGGGCAAAATGTTGGCCTATAACTGCTCACCAAGCTTCAACTGGAAGAAAAATTTGGACGATGCCACCATCGCCATGTTCCAGAAAGAATTGGGCGCCATGGGCTATAAATTCCAGTTCATCACACTCGCTGGCTTCCATGCCTTGAACTATGGCATGTTCGATTTGGCACACGGCTATGCACGTCGTCAGATGAGTGCATTTGTCGAACTGCAAGAGAAAGAATTCGCCGCCGCCGATTTGGGCTTCACCGCGGTTAAGCATCAGCGTGAAGTGGGCACCGGCTATTTTGATTCAGTAACCCAAACCATTCAAGCCGGCACAAGCTCTACCACCGCCTTAAAAGGCTCTACCGAAGAAGAGCAATTTACCCAAGCCGCCTAAACTAAGCGCACTC
>JAYTVJ010000155.1:0-2920 GCA_043744535.1 Arenimonas sp. | reverse complement strand
GGATGCCAGCGCATTTACGTTTAGACGAACTCGAAGCTGCTGTGCGTTCGGTATGTGAGCCGTATTTCACACGGCCATTGTCGGAATTTTCGATTGCTGAAGTGGTAGCAAAATTATTTCGCACCGCACAGAAATACGAACTAACCTTGCAACCGCAACTAATCTTATTGCAAAAAACCTTACTTAATACCGAAGGCTTGGCGCGCACGCTGGACCCAGACATCGATTTGTGGACAGTAGCAAGGCCCGTGCTAGAAGATATTTTGCGCGAACGCTACAGCCCGAAAGCGTTCTTGGCGAAAGTGCAGAAGCAATGGCCTGAAATGGTGCATCATGCGGCTGATTTGCCGGAATTACTCAAGACGGTGCTTAGCCAGCAAGCCAAAGGCCAAGCGCAAGTGCGCATGCGTTCTGATGAACTTGCTGATTTAACAAAAATTAGCCAGCATAATCAGCGACAATTATTTTGTATGGTGTTTGGCCTAATGGCTGGTGTGAGTGCAAGTGTGTTGTATGTGCTTTCGAACCAGCATGCATGGGCGATGGGCATAGCAGGTGTGGCAGTGTTGGCCTTTGCGTTTGCTTGGCCACGTAAGCTGTGAGTAATGCGTTGTGAGTGATATGCCCATTCAGGTTTTATTTCAAGACGAATACTGCGCGGTGATTAATAAACCGTCTGGTTTAATGGCGCATGCCAGTAGCTTATCGCGCGGTGAAGACGATTTTTTATTGCATCGATTGCGCGAGCAGTTTCAAAGCAAAGTGCATTTAATTCATCGCCTTGACCGAGCAACTAGCGGCTGTGTGCTCATTGCATTCAATGCCGAAGCTGCATCCACGCTGGGTAAAACCTTTATGAGCAGGGATGTTCAAAAAGACTATTTAGCTATTTGCCGCGGCTGGCCGGATGAAAAATTTACCGTGGATTATGCGCTAGATGGCGGCCCGGGAAAGCCTGAGAAAAAACCGTCGGTTACCGGGTTCATGCGTTTGGCCACAGCCGAAATTAGCTTGCCTAGTGCTGCACATGAAAGTTCGCGTTATGCACTGATGCAATGTACGCCAATTACCGGCCGCTTTCGGCAGATTCGCCGGCATTTAAAGCATCTATCGCATCATTTAATCGGCGATACCAGCCATGGCGACGGCCGGCATAACCGTACCTTTCGAATGCACGGCATTCACCGTATGTTGTTGCATGCATGGCGCTTGGAGTTTAGCCATCCTGTTTCTGGCTTGCCAATTAGATGTGAAGCGCCGTTGGATAGCGAGTTTAGTAAAGCAATGGCATTTTTAGCCATACAAGAATCATGGTGTAATGTTTAAGTGGTGTGAAACTTTATCAACGCCTGACTTTCGGTACAACCTTCTATCTACGCAGACACGTAAAATTAAATGCTCACAGCACAATGGACTTCTGAAACATGACACCTAAAATACAATTTTTAATTGGCATTTTGTTTGCAGCAATAACGGCAACGAGCAACGATGCGTATGCTAAGAGCAAGGTTGCTGAATTGCCCGATGATGTCTTTATTGTGCAGTCGCGTAGTTTTATGGCTAGCCATCCGGATTTAAGCTCGCGCTCATTGGGTATGCAGAGCTATCAAAAAGGGCGCTTCACAGAAGCCATGCGACAGTTTCGCAAAGGCGCCTATTATGCCGATAAACCCTCGCAGGCGATGATTGCTGAAATGCTGTGGAATGGTGAAGGGGTTGAGCAAAATAAACCAGAGGCCTATGCCTGGATTGATCTGGCTGCTGAGCGCCTATATAAAGATCTTGTTGCGAAACGGGAAAATTATTGGGAGGCGCTAAATGCAAATGAGCGCCAGCAAGCTATTACGCTTGGCCGTAGCATCTATGATAAATACGGAGACGCGGTAGCAAAACGCCGTATTGAAAATATTTTAGAGCGTGACCGCCGTAATATCACCGGCAGCCGAACAGGTTATGTGGGGGTGTTGAAAATTGAAATCCCAGGGCCTGGCGGCATGCCAATTAATGTCAATGGAGAACAGTTTTATCAGGATAAGTTCTGGCAGCCAGAGCTTTATTGGCGATGGCAGAATGTAACGTGGAAGGCTTTGCCGTCTGGTACCGTAACGGCTAGCGAATTGATACCGATTAAAGCGGATGTTAAGCCATGAGCACAATTATATTGAATAGGATATGCAATGGCTAAGCTGTATTTTTATTATTCCACCATGAATGCGGGCAAAACTACCACGCTTTTACAAAGTGCCTACAACTACCACGAGCGTGGCATGCGCACGCTAATACTAACGCCAAAGCTGGATACGCGCGCTGGTGAGGGCGTGGTTGCTTCGCGCATTGGCCTGAAAGCGCAGGCCAAAACGTTTACCCGAGATGACGATTTGGCCAGCATGGTGCGACAAGATTTAGCCGCAAAAGGAAAAATCGATTGCGTGCTGGTGGATGAAGCGCAATTTTTGAGTAAATCGCAAGTTTGGCAATTAAGCGATGTAGTGGATAGCTTACATATTCCGGTATTGGCGTATGGCTTGCGCACGGATTTCTTAGGCGAATTGTTTGAAGGCAGCCAATATTTGCTGGCGTGGGCCGATAATCTGATTGAACTGAAAACCATTTGCCATTCTGGTAAGAAAGCCAATATGGTAGTGCGGGTGGATGAACATGGTCGCGCGGTAACCGATGGACCACAAGTTGAAGTGGGCGGCAATGAACGTTATGTGTCGGTGTCGCGCGCCGAGTTCAAGAAAATTATGAGCGGCGAAAGCGCGATTGAATTGCAGCAGCCGGTGTTGAAGTTGGAAATATAGCACGTAGGTTGGGGTAAGCCTGCGAGCCCCAGCTAACTCGGCGGCTAAAATTCACGCACACGCCACCCAACAAGCTGCATCATTAGTGGCATGCAAAATATCCAACTGGTTTGGTT
>JAYTVJ010000154.1:0-9913 GCA_043744535.1 Arenimonas sp. | reverse complement strand
AATAAACTCAGATTAAAATTGCCCACTACGGCAGTCATGGTGAGAAAGTAGATGAGTATAAACACCATAATATCGGTGATAATCATCACGGTATCGCGCACTGCCAGTGCGGTTTGCATCATTTTTGCCGATACGCGGCCGGCAAATTCATCCTGATAAAAGCTCATGCTTTGGCTAAGTAGATGGCGATGAAAATTCCAACGCAGTCGCATAGCAAAGTTGCCATTCAAGGCTTGGTATTTAATCAATGCTTGCAGCGCAATTAGCAGTGGGCTGGCCAGCAAGATACCGGCTAGCAGCAATAGTTGGCGTTTTTCCTGCACCCACAACAAAGCCGGCGGCACGTTGCTAAGCCAATCCACAATATTACCCAGCATCGCGAACAGCAGGGCTTCGAACGCGCCTATCAATGCGGTTAGAAATGCCAACAGTAAAATTAGGCCACGCATGCCTTTGGTGGCTGCCCAAATAAAGGCATAAAAGCCCTTTGGCGGCTGCTCTGGCGGCGTATCAGGAAACGCTGAAACGAGTCGTTCAAACCAAGAAAACATAATTAATATAGGTGCAATGGAGCTGAAAGCATAGCGTGAATTGAACCAAAGGGCTATCGAATTACGCGCTTAAAAATTGCTTGATGCTTAGATAAACCTCTGCCGAATGCAATAACTGCATATGGTTGGTGTTTGGCAAAACCACTCGATGTTGTGCCGCGAAATCCAAGTGGCGGGTAGGGTCATGGTGTTGGCCCAAGGCGCTGTTCAGTGGCACCAAACCATCACCAAGGTGTGTTGAGTGCAATACATCGTTTGTTTGCCCCATAAGGCCGGCAATCGCAACGCATTGAACGCCAAGAGGTAACGGTATAGGCGTTTGTTGATTTTCCAACAAATAACCATGGCGTAGGCTGGTTATGCCTTTGCTGCGAATTTTACCTATTTTTGCAAATGGCGCGGCATACGGGGTGGCACCTAGGATCAGATCAAACCAATGCCCGCCGCGCTCCAGTGGCGCACCAAAATGCGGTGTGCCAAGGAAAATGATTTTATTAAGTTGTTTAGGCCACGCCAAGCCCGCCTGAATGGCTTGGTAGTGCGCACTTCGGCTAACTAATCCGCCCATGCTGTGCGCAACAATAACCAACTCATCAATTGCAATCGGCCAATGCGTTGTGAGTGTTTCAAGAAGCTCAGAAAATTCTAAGCCATTTTCAGAAATTGTAAGGCCAGTGTTGTAATGCAGATACAGCGCTGTGAAGCCCAGTTCCTCTTGCAGGGCCATGCCATGGTCGTGTATTGCGCCATCGTCACGAGCATTGGCCCATTGCAAATCATTCATGCAAAGGCCATGCACCAGCACCAGAATTTTCCCGGAAGGCTTTGCTATAGCGGCCGATAAAGCGTCTGCGGTAAGTTGCAGCGCAATGCCATTTTGCCGCAGCTGCATGTGAATAGCGAGCGGGTTGTTGCTGTCCAATAAATGATCGCCGAGCACGCCATTCAATGCCGATTGGATATGTTCGCGCTCGGGTCTGTCGGTTAAATGGCCTAAATACGGCGCTAACACTGCAAGCGCTGAATCGATGCCGGTGCCAACCGCTTGCGTGACACCATGCACGGTTCGATACACCATGCCGGTGATGCCGCGGGTTCGGCCATCTTCTTTGGAGGCAGTTATGCCAGGAATACGCGCAATATTATGGTGCATCGCTTCAACCAAATCGGTTATGCCGCGCGTGGCATTTATGGCTAATTTGCTTAAGCCACGTAAGTCATCGGCGGTTTGTTTGGGCTTTGCTGGCTTTGCTTTTGGCATCTGGCGATTACTCTACGTTTTCTGTGCTGTGGCGAAATAAGGCAATAAACGATTGAGCAAAAAGGTGTACATCGCCCGGCCAGCGAGCTGTCACTAAGTTACCATCAATTACCACAAATGCCGCACGACTGTCGGTTGCTGTATCGCGAAATAATCCGCTTGATTTCATGAAATAGTGTTCAGCATTTTTTGGCACATCTTTAAAGCATTCAGCATTGCTCATTGCGCGGCGCATTTCAGCCTGCACACTTTGAAAGCCCTTGGGTTCGCCCGCTAATTCTGGGTAGGTTCGGTAGTAGTTGGCATCCCAAAAGCGCCCCATAAATCGCATTAATCGCCAAGTACTGCCTTCCAATGCCCACGTTAAGCCAGTCGCGTTTCGATTATACAAAGCACTTTTTCCATCTGCGTTTTTAGCGCGCGCTAAAATTAAAGCACCATGGCAAATGGCACCAACCGGTTTATTACTGGCTAAAAACTCCGCTGCATAGTGCTGCAGCGTTTGATTCTCCAAATAGGCGCACATGCCTCTAGCGCGGTGTCCGCCGGGCAGAATTAAGCCATCGTAGTCATGCTGCTGCAATTGGGTGTATGGCAATGGCGTATTGAATTCAGCGCTGCATAACATGGCTTGATAGGCCTTGCGCGCTGTTGCATTGGCACGCAGCAGTAAGCCCAATACTTTGAATTTCCGTAAAAATGGTATTGCACTCCACAGATCAAGGCCTTCACCGCTCAGCATCATGTCGTCAGCGCAGGATACACGGCCACTGATGCTGGCAAAGCTGACGCGAAAGCCAGCCGCGCGCAATTGCTGCCACGTTACAGCCACTTCAGTTGGGTCAAAATCAGAATCGGGCAGGGCAATGAGAATGTGTTTGCTGGTCATAATGGGGCACAAACTAAAAACCTAGTCTAGTCGCTTTGCCAGCAATGCGCAGATTTGCTTGCTCAGCGCTTCACCACTAAGCCTAACATTTCCTGCGCAATACTCGCTCCAGCCAGTGCAGTTATTTCGGCATGATCATACGGTGGCGAAACTTCCACCACATCCATACCAATCACGTTTATACCTGCCAAGCGGCGAATCATTTCCAAAGCCACGTGCGTATTAAAGCCGCCAACCACTGGCGTGCCAGTGCCCGGTGCATAGGCGGGGTCAATGAAGTCGATGTCGAACGTCACATAGCATTTGTTGTTGCCAACCCGCTGCTTAATGGCATCAACGGCTTTAGCCACGCCGTGTTCGTGCAGCCAGCGTGCATCAAGCACTTGGTAGCCGTGCGTTTCATCATTAAAGGTGCGCATGCCAAGCTGAATCGAGCGCGACGGATCGACAATGCCATGTTTTGCCGCCTGATAAAACATCGTGCCGTGATCAATGCGATTGCAATCGTCTTTCCAGGTGTCGCAGTGTGCGTCGAAATGAATGAGTGAAAGTGGCCCGTGCGTTTTCGCCAAGCTTTGCAAAATCGGATAGCTAATGAAATGATCGCCACCGAGTGTTAGTGGAATCACATGTGCTTCAGCAAACTGATCGTACGCTTCGGTAATCATTTTCGGTGCATCAGCAATATTGCCGGAATCGAAAAACACATCACCCCAATCAATCACGTGCAGGCTGTCGAGTGGATCAAAACCCCATGCATACGGCTGGCACCAGGCCAACATGGTTGATGCAGTGCGTATGGCGCGCGGCCCGAAGCGTGTACCTGGCCTGCCGGTGGTGGCAACATCAAATGGCACGCCGATTACAGCAACATCAACGCCGCTTAAATCTTTTGTGTATTTACGACGCAGAAAGCTGGTAATGCCCGAATAAGTGGGCTCGGCTTGCGTGCCATACGGTGAGCGGCGAGTGATTGCTAAATCGGTTTGATTGGGTGTTGCTGTAGATTGTTCGTTGGATGACATGGTGGGCTCCGTTCTAAGCAGTCCACTCGTCGTTCCTTGCGCGAAGCAATCGCCGGGACGAGCGTCACCGGTCTTTCATTTGAATCGCGCGCAGAGCACGCTCCTACATTATTTCATGGTTGGCATGCTGAACTCGGCGCCAGCGCGAATACCGGTTGGCCAACGTGCTGTGATGGTTTTCAGGCGCGTATAAAAGCGCACGCCATCGGTGCCATGCATATGCAAAGGTCCGAATAATGAACGCTTCCAACCACCGAAACTATGAAACGCCATCGGCACAGGAATGGGCACATTCACGCCCACCATGCCCACTTGAATCGTGTGGCAGAATTGCCGAGCGGCATCACCATCACGAGTGAAAATGGCGGTGCCATTGCCGTATTCGTGTTCGTTAATCAATTTGCAGGCTGAGTTAAAATCTGGCACACGAACAATGCACAACACAGGCCCAAAGATTTCTTCTTTATAAATTTTCATATCAGCAGTTACGTTATCAAATAATGTACCACCAAGGAAAAATCCTTGTTCATGGCCATTGACTTTCAATCCGCGTCCATCAACTAAAACTGTTGCGCCTTCAGCTTCACCAGAATCCACGTAGCCCTTAACTTTATCGCGATGCACGCAAGTGACTAATGGGCCCATGTCTGGGTTGTCTTTATCGCCTGGGCCAACGCGCAAATTCTCAACCAATGGTTGCAATTTAGCAATCAAGGCATCAGCAGCGGCATCACCCACGCACACGGCAACAGAAATGGCCATGCAGCGTTCACCCGCTGAGCCATAACCCGCGCCAAGCAAGGCATTGGCGGCTTGGTCCATATCGGCATCGGGCATAACAAGCATATGATTCTTCGCGCCACCTAAAGCCTGTACGCGTTTGCCAGCCGCCGAACCACGTGAATAAATATATTCGGCAATCGGCGTTGAGCCCACAAAGCTGACTGCTTGCACACGTGGGTCATCGAGCAATACATCAACCGCTTCTTTATCGCCATGCACCACATTGAACACGCCATCGGGCAAGCCAGCTTCTTTTAATAAGCGAGCAAGAATAAGCGTTGGTGTTGGGTCGCGTTCGGAAGGCTTCAGCACAAAGGTATTGCCGCACACAATAGCAATGGGGAACATCCACATCGGCACCATGCAAGGAAAATTAAACGGTGTGATGCCAGCCACCACACCAAGTGGTGCATACTCGCTGTAGCTATCCACGCCAGTGCCAACATTCATGGAATGCTCGCCTTTTTGCAGATGTGGAATACCGCAGGCAAATTCCACCACTTCTAAACCGCGAATTAGTTCGCCTTTGGCATCGGAAAATACTTTGCCGTGCTCAAGCGTGATTGCCATAGCAATTTCATCAGCATGTTTTTCAAGCAGCTCTTTGTATTTGAACATCACTCGCGCACGATTAAGTGGTGTGGTTGCCGCCCAAGCGGGGAAGGCAGATTGCGCAGAAGCAATGGCAGCTTGCACATCTGCCACCGTAGCCAATGGAATACGGCCGGTCACTTGCCCAGTGGCAGGATTAAAAACATCTGAAAAGCGCTGGCTTTCACCAACCACTTCTTGCCCATGGATAAAATGCGAAATCAATGTACTCATAGGGTGCTCAGATTATTTATGCGTTTAAAGCATCAGCGGCGGAAACATAAGCCAAACCTAAGTCTTCGGCTACTGCTTTGTAGGTAACTTTACCTGCATGCACGTTTAAGCCATTAAGCAAATCAGCATTGGCCAGCAACGCAGCTTTGGCGCCTTTGTTAGCAATTTGCACGGCATACGGCAAGGTTGCATTGGTTAAGGCGAAGGTTGAGGTGCGTGCCACGCCGCCGGGCATATTGGCTACGCAGTAATGAATCACGCCGTCCACTTCATAGGTGGGTTCTTGATGGGTGGTGGCTTTCGAGGTTTCAAAACAGCCGCCTTGATCAATGGCCACATCCACTAATACCGAGCCAGGTTGCATCAATGCAAGTTGCGCACGCGAAATTAATTTAGGTGCGGCAGCGCCAGGGATTAACACGGCACCAATGACTAAATCGGTGTGTGGCAAGCGTTCTTCAATCGCATCATGGGTTGAATAAATAGTGGTTAAGCGATCGCCGTATAATTCATCCAAATATTTCAAGCGATCCAGCGAGCGGTCGAGAATGGTCACGTTGGCGCCCATTCCCATTGCCATACGTGCGGCATTAATACCGACCACGCCACCGCCAATCACCAAAACTTCCGCAGGCTTCACGCCTGGAACACCGCCGAGCAAAACACCCGAGCCACCTTGGGCTTTTTCTAAGGCATGCGCGCCAGCTTGAATCGACATGCGGCCAGCCACTTCCGACATGGGTGCTAATAAGGGTAGGCCGCCTTTGCGGTCGGTCACGGTTTCATAGGCAATGGCTGTGCAACCCGAGGCCACCAAGGCTTTGGTTTGCTCAGGGTCTGGTGCTAAATGCAAATAGGTATATAGAATCTGGCCAGGGCGCAACATGGCGCATTCAGCCGGCTGCGGCTCTTTTACTTTAATTATCATCTCGGCACGGGCAAAAATTTCTTCTGCGCCATCCACAATTTCTGCACCGGCTTTTTGGTATTGCTCGTTGGTTAAACCAATCGATTTGCCGCCATCGCGTTGCACCATCACTTGGTGGCCATTGGCAACGAGTTCACGTGCACCAGCCGGTGTAAGGCCAATGCGGTATTCGTGGTTTTTAATTTCTTTAGGTACGCCGATTAACATGGGGATGTGCTCCGAATTTTAAAAAAAGGATTAAGCCGTTTCTTTGATGGCGTCAGCTATTTTACTGAACAGCTCATCAATATGGGATTTTTCAAGGATGAGTGGCGGCGACAGTGCAATCACATCACCGGTTACGCGAATTAAAACATCTTTATGATGGAAGCAATTGGTGAACACATCATACGCGCGTGCACCGGGTTTGCCAGCGCGTGGCGCCATTTCAATGGCACCAATCAGGCCGAAGTTACGAATATCAATCACATTGGGTAAGCCTTTCAGCGCGTGAATGGCTTCTTGCCAGTACTGCTCTAAATCAATGGCTTTTTCAAACAGGTTTTCTTCTTCATAAATATCGATGCTTGCCAAAGCCGCTGCGCAGGCCAACGGATGGCCAGAGTAGGTATAGCCATGGAACAAATCAATCATGTTGTCAGGCACATTCATAAACACTTGGTGTATTGCATCAGAAATAAACACCGCGCCCATCGGCACGCAACCATTGGTAAGGCCTTTGGCCGTGGTGATTAAATCTGGCGTTACGTCAAAACGCTGTGCGGCAAATGCCTTACCAACCCGGCCGTAGCCAGTAATTACTTCATCAAATATTAGCAATATTCCATACTTATCGCATATTTCTCGAATTCGCTTTAAGTAGCCATCGGGCGGAATAATCACCCCAGCCGAGCCAGCAATGGGCTCAATAATAACGGCGGCAATGGTGCTGGCATCGTGCAGCGCAACCATCCGTTCTAAATCTTCGGCCAGTTCCAAACCATAGTGTGGCAAGCCTTTGCTGAAGGCATTACGTTCAATATCTAAAGTGTGCCGCAAGTGATCAACGCCTGGCAATTGTGTGCCATACCATTTGCGGTTGTTCGGCAAGCCGCCCACCGAAATACCGCCAAAACCGACGCCGTGGTAGCCTTTTTCGCGGCCGATTAAGCGGGTGCGTTGGCCTTCGCCACGTGCGCGGTGGTATGCCAAGGCAATTTTGAGTGCGGTATCCACCGATTCTGAGCCGGAATTAGTGAAAAACACATGGTTCAATCCCGCAGGCGCAATCTTGGCTAAGCGTTCGGCCAACACAAATGGCAGCGGGTGGCCCATTTGGAAGGTTGGCGCAAAATCGAGTGTGGCGATTTGCTGTTGCACGGCGTCAATAATGCGTTGCCGGCCGTGGCCAGCATTACAGCACCATAAACCGCCGGTGCCATCTAATATGCTGCGGCCATCAGTACTTTGGTAATACATACCTTCAGCGCTGGCCATAAGCCGCGGGTTTTGCTTGAATTGCCGGTTGGCGGAGAAGGGCATCCAAAATGCATCCATATGTTCAGGATGCTGGGTTGCTTGTTGGTGATAATGCGCGGAATAAGACGATTTATCATTCATAATCAAGGCACGTGCTGGGTTGTTGAAAACACTATACAGTGTTGAATAAAATTTACAATAGGGGAAGTTGTCCATTATATTTACATATAGATTGACGATATTACGAATAAGTGTTAAATATTCAACATCACATTTGACACTTTTCTGAATTAAACATGGATCTGGGAATACGGCTTCAAGAAGTTCGCAACAAAAAAGGTCTGAGCCAGCGCGAGCTCGCCAAACGGGTTGGCGTGACCAACAGCACCATCTCGCTGATCGAGCAAAATAAGGTAAGTCCGTCGATCAGTTCGCTGAAAAAAGTTTTGGACGGCATTCCAATCTCCTTAGCCGATTTTTTTACGGTTGATACCGGTAAGACCAATGATTCGCCGTTTTATAGCAAAGACGAGCTGTTGGATATGGGCAATGGCGACATTCATTATTATTTGATTGGCCAAAATAAGCCGCAACGACAAATGTGCTTGATGCGTGAAGTCATGCCGCCGGGCTCGGATACCGGCAAAGAAATGCTGCATCACGAAGGCGAAGAGGGTGGCATTATCATTCAGGGTGAAATTGAATTAACCGTAGATAACCAAATCCGTATTTTAGGCCCTGGCGATGCGTATTATTTCGAAAGCAAAACTCCGCATCGGTTTCGTAATGTAGGCAAAGTTGATGCAATTTTGGTCAGCGCCAATACGCCTGCTACTTTTTAATTCATTAATCCCTAATTCTGAGTATGTTATGAGCCAATCCTTAAGCCGTGCCGCGTGGGAAGCCAAAGCCAAAGCACTAACTATCCGCAATCAAGCCTTCATCAACGGCCAGTATGTGCCTTCGGCCTCGGGTAAAACATTTTCCTGCTTGAGTCCTATTGATGGCATACAGATTGCACAGATTGCCGAATGCGAACAAGAAGACGTTGAACGCGCTGTGAAGGCTGCCAGACAAGCGTTTGAAGCTGGCATGTGGTCTGAATCGTCGCCCGTGCACCGTAAAAAAACCTTGCAAAAATTTGCTTTGCTGATTGAACAGCATGCCGAAGAATTAGCATTACTTGAATCGATTGATATGGGCAAGCCGGTGGCTGATGCGCTATCGATTGATGTGTCGGCTAGTGTTCGGTGCTTAAGCTGGACGGCTGAAGCGGTGGATAAGGTGTATGGCGAAATTGCACCAACGCCCAATCATGAAATAGGCCTAATCACTCGCGAGCCGCTCGGTGTTGTGGCTGCTATTGTGCCGTGGAATTTCCCTTTATTGATGGCAACTTGGAAATTTGCACCCGCTTTAGCAGCCGGTAATTCAGTCATTCTGAAACCCTCTGAAAAATCGCCGCTTTCCGCGATTCGTATCGCCGAATTAGCGATGGAGGCGGGTATTCCTGCCGGCGTGTTTAATGTGCTGCCGGGCTTTGGCAAGGGTGCGGGCGAGCCGTTGGCCTTGCATATGGATGTGGATGGCTTAGTGTTCACCGGCTCAACGGCGGTTGGCAAACATTTGCTGCAATGCGCCGGTCGTTCGAACATGAAACGCGCGTTTATGGAATGCGGCGGCAAAAGCCCGAATCTGGTATTTGCTGATGCACCCGATTTAGAAGAAGCGGCAAAAGCGGCAGCAATTGGCATTTTCTTCAATCAAGGCGAAGTATGTACCGCCGCCTCGCGTTTATTGGTTGAAAAATCTATCAAAGATGATTTTGTGAAAATGGTGGTTGAAGCCGGCAAAAATCTGCACCCCAAGCACCCGTTTGACCCAAGCGCACCAATGGGCGCCATGGTGGACGAAGGCCATATGAATCGCGTGCTTGAGTTCATTGCGCAAGGCAAGGCCGAAGGCGCTGAACTGGCTTTGGGTGGCGAGCGAGTGATGACCGAATCGGGTGGTTATTATATTGCGCCAACCGTGTTTAATGAGGTTGCACACGAGATGAGCATTTCTAAGCAGGAAATATTTGGGCCGGTGTTGTCGGTGATTGGTTTTGATACGGAAGATGAAGCCTTGCGCATTGCCAACGATACCGATTTTGGTTTAGCCGCCGGTGTGTGGACGCAAAACTTAAGCCGT
>JAYTVJ010000153.1:0-9927 GCA_043744535.1 Arenimonas sp. | reverse complement strand
GGCTGCGGTCAAGGTGGTTTTACCATGATCCACGTGGCCAATCGTGCCCACGTTCACATGGGGCTTTGTACGTTCAAACTTACCTTTTGACATGTTTAGAGTCCTTAAAAAGTATTAAATTAAATTATGATTTTTTCATGACGGCATCAGCGATGTTGCTTGGCGCTTCTGCATAATGATCGAATTCCATGGTGAAAGTTGCGCGGCCTTGTGACATCGAACGCATCGATGTGGCATAACCAAACATTTCACCCAGTGGCACCATGGCGTTAATCACTTTGCCAGATGGTGTGTCATCAGAGCCCTGCAATAGGCCACGACGGCGTGACAAGTCACCCATCACATCGCCCATGTAATCTTCAGGGGTAACCACTTCCACTTTCATGATTGGCTCTAGCAAAGCTGGATTGGCTTTGTTGAAACCTTCTTTGAACGCCATTGAACCAGCCACTTTAAATGCCATTTCATTGGAGTCCACGTCATGGTAAGAACCATCAACTGCGCGCACTTTGATATCAACCACTGGAAAGCCAGCCAAAATACCATTCTTCATGGCTTCTTGAATGCCTTTATCAGCCGCTGTGACATATTCTTTCGGCACAACACCGCCAACAATGGCGTTTTCGAAGGAATAGCCTGCACCACGCTCTTGTGGTTCCATCTCAATCACAATGTGACCGTATTGACCACGACCACCGGACTGACGAACAAACTTGCCTTCTTGCTTAACGGCTTTACGAATCGCTTCGCGGTAAGCAACTTGCGGCTTGCCGACGTTAGCTTCCACGTTGAATTCACGACGCATACGATCAACCAAAATTTCCAGATGCAACTCGCCCATACCGGAAATAATGGTTTGGCCCGATTCTTCATCGGTGCGAACGCGGAACGATGGATCTTCTTGCGCCAAACGGCCCAAGGCAACACCCATTTTTTCTTGGTCAACTTTGGTTTTTGGTTCAACAGCCATCGAAATCACTGGCTCAGGGAAAATCATGCGCTCAAGCGTAATCACGTCGTCCATCGAGCACAAGGTATCGCCGGTTGTAACGTCTTTCAGACCAACCGCAGCCGCGATGTCACCAGCCAACACTTCTTTAATTTCAGAGCGTTCGTTGGCATGCATCTGCAAGATACGGCCAATGCGTTCTTTTTTGCTCTTGACTGGGTTATAGACCTGGTCGCCAGCATTCAAGGTGCCTGAATAGACGCGGAAGAAGGTTAACGAACCTACAAACGGATCGGTCATAATTTTGAACGCCAAGGCCGAGAACGGCTCTTTGTCGCCAACTTTACGGAACGCTTCTTGATCTTTTTCATCGATACCTTTAACCGGCGGACGATTATCGGGCGATGGCAAGTAATGAATAACAGCATCCAACAAGGCTTGCACACCTTTGTTTTTAAAGGCAGTACCGGCAAACATCGGAATGATTTCGCAAGTCAGGGTACGGGCACGAATGCCTTCCATAATTTGCTCTTCACTTAACTCGCCGCTATCTAAATACGTATTCATCAACTCTTCAGATGCTTCAGCCGCTGCTTCAACCATAAATTCACGCATGGTTTTGCATTCGTCCAACAAATTCGCAGGTATTTCACCATACTCAAAGGTTGTGCCGTGGTTTTCCATATCCCAAATGATGGCTTTCATCTTCATCAAATCAACCACGCCTTCGAAATTTTCTTCGGCACCGATTGGCATTTGCATAGGCACAGGATACGCACCCAAACGGGCTTTCAGCTGATCAACCACTTTAAAGAAGTTGGCGCCGGTGCGATCCATTTTATTGACAAACGCAAGGCGTGGTACGGAATACTTAGAGGCTTGACGCCAAACAGTTTCCGATTGCGGCTGAACGCCACCCACAGCGCACAACACGAATACCGCACCATCAAGCACGCGCAAAGAGCGCTCTACTTCAATGGTGAAGTCAACGTGTCCGGGGGTATCAATGATGTTGAAACGGTGCTGAGGAATGGATTTATCCATGCCCGACCAGAAACAGGTGGTTGCAGCAGAGGTAATGGTAATGCCACGCTCCTGCTCTTGCTCCATCCAGTCCATGGTGGCCGCGCCATCGTGCACTTCACCGATTTTATGATTAACACCGGTGTAGAACAAAATGCGTTCAGTGGTTGTAGTTTTACCGGCATCGATGTGAGCCATGATGCCGAAATTACGGTAACGATCAATTGGGGTGGTACGTGCCACGGGGAAATTCCTTTACGCTGTTACCAACGGAAATGTGAGAATGCTTTATTGGCTTCAGCCATACGATGTGTTTCTTCGCGCTTTTTAACAGCGCCACCGCGGCTTTCGGAGGCTTCAAGCAATTCGCCTGCCAATTTAAGCGGCATGGTGTTTTCACCACGCTTACGCGCAGATTCAATCACCCAACGCATTGCCAAGGCTGTACGACGAGTCGCACGCACTTCAACAGGAACTTGGTACGTTGCGCCGCCAACACGACGGGATTTAACTTCCACCGATGGAGCAACATTACCGAGGGCTTTTTCGACCAATGCCAATGTATCTGCATTTTTTTGACCGATAACATCCATTGCGCCGTAGACGATTTTCTCTGCGACGGATTTTTTACCGCTGACCATCACCATATTGATGAAGCGAGCAATTAGTTGGCTTCCGTGTTTCGGATCTGGAAGAACCGAACGGGTACCTGGGGAACCTTTACGTGACATGTTTAGTGCCTTAATTTACGAATGGGGAACGATGCAAGCATGCGCCTGCATTTCATTATTTTGGACGTTTTGCGCCGTATTTCGAACGACTTTGACGACGCTTCGCAACGCCAGAGGCGTCCAAAGAACCGCGCACGGTGTGATAACGCACACCTGGCAAATCTTTAACGCGGCCGCCACGAATCAGCACCACGCTATGTTCTTGCAAGTTATGGCCTTCACCACCGATGTAGCTGATGATTTCGAAACCATTGGTTAAGCGTACTTTGGCTACTTTACGAAGTGCCGAGTTCGGCTTCTTCGGTGTAGTTGTGTATACACGGGTACATACACCACGGCGTTGTGGGCAGTTAGCTAACGCCGGTGATGCGCTTTTGTAGGTATTAGGCTGGCGCGGCTTGCGTACCAGTTGATTTACAGTCGCCATTGATTAAATCCTGCGAAACAAAAAGGACTGACCGGGTTGCCGGCCAGAATAGACGGAAAAGTATAAAGTGTATTGCCTCAATTGTCAAACCACACAACTGAACAATTCCCCAATCCTTGGCAGCGAAAACGAGCTGCGTCCATGCAGCTCATTTCGGAGGCAGCCGAGGCTGCCCACCTTATTTATTCGGCGTTATCGCCGATTACAACAACCTCTTCAACCGCCACAACGGGCGCCGACAAGACTTCTAACTCAACATCTGAAACCACTTCTTTATCGCGACGACGTTGGTTGTGATAAGCCAAACCGGTACCGGCTGGAATTAAGCGGCCAACAATCACATTTTCTTTCAAGCCACGCAATGAATCGTAGGTTCCGCGAACAGCCGCATCGGTAAGCACGCGGGTGGTTTCTTGGAACGAAGCCGCCGAAATGAAGCTTTCGGTAGCCAACGACGCTTTGGTAATACCCAACAAAACAGGGTTATATTTCGCCAAAATGCTGTTATTAGCTGCTAACTTGACGGCATCTTCAATAACGCGAATTTTCTCAACTTGCTCGCCAACCATATATTTGCTGTCGCCTGCATCGGTGATTTCCACTTTGCGGAGCATTTGGCGAGTAATGGTTTCAATGTGCTTGTCGTTGATTTTCACGCCTTGCAGACGGTACACATCTTGGATTTCTTTGACCAAATACGCGGCCAATTCTTCCACACCTTTCAGGCGCAAGATGTCTTGCGGGTTCGGTTCGCCATCAACGATGGTTTCGCCTTTTTCCACATGCTCGCCTTCAAACACAGAAATAGCGCGGTATTTCGGAATCAGCTCTTCGTGTTCGGTGCCGTCTAAATCGGTGATGATCAGGCGCTGCTTGCCTTTGGTTTCTTTGCCCATGCTAACAATACCCGAAACTTCCGCCATGATGGCAGCGTCTTTCGGTTTGCGCGCTTCGAACAAATCGGCAACGCGAGGCAGACCGCCGGTGATATCGCGGGTTTTAGAGGCTTCTTGCGGCACTTTAGTCACCACATCGCCCACGCCCACTTTATCGCCATTTTGTAAGTTAACCACCGAACGTGGCGGCAACATATATTGTGCTGGCAAATCGGTGCCCGGAATGTTCAGGTCAACGCCTTTGGCATCCACAATGCGCACGATTGGACGCAAATCTTTACCTTGCGAACCGCGACGTTTTGGATCGGTAATTTCACGCGATACCAAACCAGTCAGTTCATCGTTTTTATCAATCACGGTCACACCATCAACGAAATCGACGAAGCGCACAAAACCAGCTACTTCCGAAACGATTGGGTGATTATGCGGATCCCAATTGGTGATGGTTTGCCCGGCTTTCACGGTTGCGCCGTCTTTCACATTAATCATTGCGCCATACGGCAATTTATAACGTTCACGCTCGCGGCCAGTGGTATCAAGCACCGAGATTTCACCAGAACGCGATACCGCCACTAAATGGCCATCAGCATGGGTTACAAATTTCAGGTTATTGAACTTCACCGAACCGGTGGTTTTTACAGTGACGTTATCGATTGCAGCGGCACGCGATGCCGCACCACCGATGTGGAAGGTACGCATGGTTAGCTGTGTGCCTGGCTCGCCAATCGATTGCGCAGCAACCACACCAACCGCTTCACCGATATTGACCAAATGACCACGGCCCAAATCACGGCCATAGCACATTGAGCAAACGCCGAAGCTGGATTGGCAGGAAATTGAGGAGCGCACTTTGATAGTTTGCACACCAGCAAGTTCTAATTTCTCAACCCATGATTCATCCAACAAGGTATTGCGCGAAACGATTGGATCTTCATCGTTACCTGGCAAGAATACGTCTTCAGCCACAACACGGCCCAAAATACGCTCGCCAAGGGTAACTTGCACTTCACTGCCTTCCACAATAGGGGCAATGCTGAGGCCAGCCTTGGTGCCGCAATCCACTTCAGTGACGACTACGTCTTGTGCCACGTCTACTAAGCGACGGGTTAAGTAACCGGAGTTAGCGGTTTTCAACGCGGTATCGGCCAAGCCTTTACGCGCACCGTGGGTGGAAATAAAGTACTGAAGCACGTTCAGGCCTTCGCGGAAGTTAGCGGTAATTGGTGTTTCAATAATCGAACCATCGGGCTTCGCCATCAAACCACGCATACCCGCCAACTGACGAATCTGGGCTTGCGAACCACGGGCGCCGGAGTCGGCCATGATGTAAATCGAGTTCATCGATTTCTGGGTGATGGTTTCACCTTTGGCATTTTGCACTTTTTCCCAACCAATGGTTTCCATCATGGCTTTTGCAATACGCTCATTGGCGCGCGACCAGATATCAACCACTTTGTTGTAGCGTTCGCCAGCAGTGACCAAACCTTGCTGATACTGTTCTTGAATTTCCAACACTTCTTTCTCGGCTTCCGCCAGTAGTGTTTTCTTTTCCTCAGGAATAATCATGTCGTTGATGCCAACCGAAACGCCCGCTTTGGTCGCAAAGGCAAAACCAGTGTACATCAATTTATCGGCAAAAATCACCGTAGGCTTCAAGCCTAACAAACGATAAGATTTGTTAATCAAAATGCTGATGTTCTTTTTGGTCAAATCTTTATTGGCCAATTCAAACGGCAGATTTTTTGGCAATACATCTACCAACAACGCGCGGCCAACACTGGTTTCAACGATAGCTTTAGTCGCTACCAATTCACCGGTTTCGCTCATTTCATCGCGCTGCAAGCGCACTTTAACTTTTGCGTGCAGTTCCACGACTTTGTTGTCGTAAGCGCGCTTGACTTCAGCCACGTTGGCAAAGATCATGCCCTCGCCTAGCTTGCCTTCCAAGGCACGGGTCATGTAGTACAAACCCAACACCACGTCTTGCGACGGAACAATAATTGGCTCGCCATTGGCGGGCGACAAAATATTGTTCGACGACATCATCAAGGCGCGCGCTTCCAATTGCGCTTCTAAGGATAAAGGCACGTGTACAGCCATCTGATCGCCATCGAAGTCGGCGTTGAATGCAGTACAAACCAATGGGTGCAACTGAATCGCTTTACCTTCAACCAACACCGGTTCGAAGGCTTGAATGCCCAAACGGTGCAAGGTGGGTGCGCGGTTAAGCAGTACCGGATGTTCGCGGATCACATCTTCAAGGATATCCCAAACCACGGCTTCTTCACGCTCAACCATTTTCTTGGCAGCTTTAATGGTGGTAGCAATGCCTTGGCGCTGCAATTTAGCAAAGATAAACGGCTTGAATAATTCCAAGGCCATTTTCTTTGGCAAGCCGCATTCGTGCAAGCGTAGGGTTGGGCCAACCACAATAACCGAACGGCCGGAATAATCGACGCGCTTACCGAGTAAGTTTTGACGGAAACGGCCTTGCTTACCTTTGATCATATCGGCCAAAGATTTCAACGGACGCTTATTGGTGCCGGTGATGGCGCGGCCACGACGGCCATTGTCCATCAAGGCATCAACCGATTCTTGCAGCATGCGTTTTTCGTTGCGCACGATGATATCGGGAGCGCTTAACTCCAGCAAACGGTGCAAGCGGTTGTTACGGTTGATAACGCGGCGGTATAAATCGTTCAAATCGGAAGTAGCGAAACGGCCACCATCGAGCGGTACCAACGGACGCAAATCCGGCGGCAATACAGGCAACACGGTTAATACCATCCATTCTGGGCGGTTGCCCGATTCGATAAACGATTCAACCAATTTAATGCGTTTGGTCAAACGTTTTTGTTTGGTGTCTGAATTGGTGGTGGTGATTTCTTCTTTTAAACGAATCACTTCGGCATGCAAGTCGATAGTTGACAACAATTGGTGCACCGCTTCGGCGCCCATTTTTGCTTCAAATTCATCGCCATGCTCTTGTTGCGCCAGCAAATATTCTTCTTCGGTAAGCAATTGGCCGCGATCTAACGGCGTTAAGCCGGGCTCGATAACCACAAACGCTTCGAAATACAACACGCGCTCAATATCACGCAGCGTCATGTCGAGCATTAAGCCAATACGCGATGGCAAGGATTTCAGGAACCAGATATGTGCGGTTGGGCTGGCTAGTTCAATATGGCCCATACGCTCACGGCGCACTTTGGTTAAGGTCACTTCGGTGCCGCATTTTTCGCACACCACACCGCGGTGCTTCATGCGCTTATATTTGCCGCATAAGCATTCGTAATCTTTGATTGGGCCAAAGATTGCTGCGCAGAACAAGCCATCACGCTCAGGCTTAAAGGTGCGGTAGTTGATGGTTTCCGGCTTTTTCACTTCACCGAACGACCACGAGCGGATCATATCAGGCGAGGCAAGGGCAATTTTAATGCCATCAAATTCTAAGCTTTGACGCTGCTGGTTGAACAGATTGAGTAAGTCTTTCATCGTAGTCTCCAATTGGGTTGAGGCCTTATCCGCGACAAGGCCTCGAGTACTGTTCTAGTCGGCGATTATTTCTCGTCCAGTTCGATGTTGATGCCCAAAGAGCGAATCTCTTTGACCAACACATTGAACGATTCTGGTATGCCGGCAACGGTTTCATGCTCGCCATCGACGATGTTTTTATACATCGCGTTGCGGCCTTGAACGTCATCGGACTTCACCGTCAGCATTTCTTGCAAGGTGTAAGCTGCGCCATACGCTTCTAAGGCCCAGACCTCCATCTCACCGAAACGCTGTCCACCGAACTGCGCTTTACCGCCGAGTGGTTGCTGGGTGACTAAGGAATACGGGCCAGTTGAACGGGCATGCATTTTGTCATCGACCAAATGGTTCAATTTCAGCATGTGCATGTAGCCAACGGTAATCGGACGATCAAAGGCTTCGCCAGTGCGGCCGTCAAATAACTGCGCTTGGCCAGATTCTGGCAAATCGGCCAGTTTCAACATCGC
This sequence comes from Arenimonas sp., assembly GCA_043744535.1. Classification (GTDB taxonomy): domain Bacteria; phylum Pseudomonadota; class Gammaproteobacteria; order Xanthomonadales; family Xanthomonadaceae; genus Arenimonas. The sequence goes on along the minus strand of JAYTVJ010000153.1, from coordinate 1,900 downwards.
TTTGATTTCAGATTCAGCCGCGCCATCAAATACCGGTGTTGCCATTGGCACACCATCGGTTAAATTGCCTGCCAAACGCAGCAATTCTTTGTCGGTGAATTTTTCTAGATCAACACGCAGTTTTTTACTAGTGGCTTTATCGTGGTTATAGATTTGATCCAAGAAGTTACGCAAATCGGCGATTTTCTGCTGATCTTCGAGCATTTTCTGGATTTTTTGGCCAAGACCTTTTGCCGCCCAACCCAAATGCACTTCCAACACCTGGCCGATATTCATACGGCTAGGTACGCCGAGTGGGTTCAACAAGATATCAATGGTTTTACCATCGGCCATATACGGCATGTCTTCAACCGGCTTGATCATGGAGACCACACCTTTGTTACCGTGACGGCCGGCCATTTTGTCGCCCGGCTGAATGCGGCGCTTCACAGCCACATACACTTTCACGGTTTTTAACACGCCCGGTGCGAGATCATCGCCTTGGGTAATTTTGCGGCGTTTGTCTTCAAAACGCTTATCAAATTCAGCCTTATGCGCTTCAACTTGTTTTTTGGCATTGTCGAGAAAATCCACGGCTTCTTCATCTTTCATGCGGATGTCGAAACGGTCTTCTTTCTTCAAAGAAGCCAAGTATTCTTTGCTAATTTCACTGCCTTTTTTCAAGCCATTCGGACCGCCATTGGCCACGCGGCCAATGATTTGCGAATCTAAGCGGCTATAAATGGCGGCTTCCAAAATACGGAATTGGTCATCAAAGTCTTTTTTGACGCGCTTAACTTCAGCTTGTTCAATCTGCAAAGCGCGTTTATCTTTTTCTACGCCGTCGCGGGTGAACACTTGCACGTCGATTACCGTACCATCCATTCCTGGTGGCACACGCAAGGAGCTGTCTTTCACATCAGAGGCTTTCTCGCCGAAAATGGCACGCAGCAATTTTTCTTCCGGGGTTAATTGACTTTCGCCTTTCGGTGTCACTTTACCCACCAAGATATCGCCGGAACGCACTTCAGCACCAATGTACACCACGCCGGATTCGTCCAGACGGCCCAAGGCGCTTTCTGATACATTCGGAATATCGGCAGAAATTTCTTCCGAACCAAGTTTGGTGTCACGCGCTGCAACGGTTAATTCTTCAATATGAATAGTGGTGTAACGATCTTCTTCCACCACACGCTCAGACAACAAGATGGAGTCTTCGAAGTTATAGCCATTCCAAGGCATGAACGCGATCAGCATGTTTTGACCCAAGGCTAATTCACCGATATCGGTAGACGGACCATCGGCCAATACATCGGCTTTTTCAATACGATCACCAACGCGCACTAACGGCGTTTGATTAATGCAGGTGTTTTGGTTAGAACGGGTGTATTTAACTAAGTTATAGATATCAACACCGGCATCGTTCACGCCAACTTCTTTTTCGTTCACGCGCACCACAATACGGCCAGCATCGACTTGATCAACCACGCCACCGCGCAACGCATTCACGGTTACACCGGAATCGCGTGCCACAGCGCGTTCAATACCGGTTCCGACCAATGGCTTTTGCGAGCGCAGGGTTGGCACGGCTTGACGTTGCATGTTGGCGCCCATCAGCGCCCGGTTGGCATCGTCGTGCTCAATAAATGGCACTAACGCAGCAGCCACTGACACCGACTGCATGGGCGAGACGTCCATGTATTGAATTTCTGCTGGCGGCCGGAGCAAGGTATCCGCTTGATAGCGGCAAGTAATGTATTCCTTGATGAACTCGCCTTTTGCATTCAATTCGGCATTGGCCTGAGCAATCGCGTATTCATATTCTTCAATAGCAGATAAAAACTCCACTTTGTCGGTTACTACGCCGTCAACCACCTTGCGATAAGGGGTTTCTAGGAAACCGTATTTGTTTGAGCGTGCA
>JAYTVJ010000152.1:0-2989 GCA_043744535.1 Arenimonas sp. | reverse complement strand
CGGGCTCGCCAGTTATGCCGGGTGTGTTGATACTTGAAGCATTAGCGCAAGCTGGTGGTTTACTCACGCATTTAAGTAGCATGAAAGACGGTTGCAATGGCAAAGAAGGCAAATTATTCTATTTGGTGAAAATTGATAATGCCCGCTTTTCAAAAATGGTTATTCCAGGCGACCAATTAATTCTCGATGTCAGCATTAAACGCTTAATCCGCAATATGGCGCTGTATCATGCGGTTGCATTGGTGGATGGCAAAGAAGTGGCGAGTGCTGAAATCCTTTGTGCCGAGGGCAAATAAATGATTCATAGCACCGCTCTGATTGATCCATCCAGCACCTTGCATCCTAGCGTTCGTGTTGGCGCCTACACACTCATCGGTGCCGGTGTCAGTATTGGCGAAGGCACCGACATTGGCTCACATTGCGTCATTACTGGTCCTTGCAGCATTGGTAAACACAACAAAATCTATTCGCATGCCGCGCTAGGCGGCGATCCGCAAGACAAAAAATTTCACGGCGAACATGGCGAGCTAATCATTGGCGACAACAACACCATACGCGAGTTCACCACCTTCAGCCGTGGCACCGAAGATGGTGGCGGCATCACCCGCTTAGGCAACGATAACTGGATTATGGCGTATGTGCATATTGCGCATGATTGCATTGTTGGCAACCACACTATTTTCGCTAACAATGCCTCACTCGCTGGTCACGCGATTGTTGGCGACTGGGTGATATTCGGCGGATTTTCTGGCGCGCATCAATTCTGTAAAATTGGCGATCATGCCTTCATTGGTATGGGCAGCTTAGTCAATGCCGATGTCCCGCCATTTGTAACCACCTCGGCGCAATATGCCGAACCACGCGCGATTAATGCCGAAGGCCTAAAGCGCCGCGGCTTTTCCGCTGAGCGTATCAAGGCTATCAAGTCGGCATACCGCACCGTGTTTATGTCAGGCAAGCCATTGGCGGAAGCCAAGCTTGAACTGGCAGACATGGCCACTGCGTCCGACGATGTCAAGCATATGCTCGATTTCATCGAAGCCAGCACGCGCGGCATTTTGCGTTAAGCCGCGCCATGAAAATTGCCTTAGTTGCGGGTGAAGCGTCGGGCGATTTACTCGCCGCCGAGCTAATGCGCGCACTGAAAGACTTGCATCCGAATGTGCAATTCATTGGCTTGGGCGGGCCAAACATGCAGGCGCAGGGCCTTAACTCTTGGTTTGATTACAAAACCCTTTCAATCATGGGTTTTGTTGAAGTGTTAAAGCACTTGCCAGCTCTGCTTAAGCTCAGAAAAAATCTGCTGCAGCGCATTATTGCCGAAAAGCCCGACGTGGTGATCGGCATTGACGCTCCGGATTTTAATTTAGGCCTCGAAAAGAAATGCAAGCAGGCCGGCTTATGCACAGTGCATTTTGTCAGCCCATCGATTTGGGCCTGGCGCCAGAAACGCGCCGCAAAAATGGCGCAGTGCTGCGATTTAATGCTGTGCTTATTTCCTATGGAGCCGCCTATTTATGCGAAATACGGCGTTAATGCCATTTTCGTTGGCCACCCATTGGCGGATAGCATTGCCGTGCATCCCGAGCCGCAGCAGTCCATACAACAACTTGGTTTACAGGGCTTGCGTTCACTGGCTATTTTGCCAGGTTCGCGCTTGTCTGAAATCGACAAACTGTTGCCGAGCTTTATTGATGCCGCAAAATTACTTCATCAAGATTTTCCAGAACTACAGTTTTTGATTCCGGCCGCCAATACCCAATGCAAGGCCGCAATTATGCGACATGTGCAACAACAAACGTTGCCGAATGCGCGTATTTTGGATGGTCAGTCACAACATGCAATCTTAGCCAGCCAAGCGGTTTTGCTTGCCTCTGGCACCGCAACGCTGGAAACCATGCTGTGCAAACGCGCCATGGTGGTGGCCTATAAAATCTCGCCCATCACCTATTTCATCGTCAAATTATTGGGTTTAATTAAAATCAAATCATTTAGCTTGCCAAATGTTTTGGCTGGGCAAGATTTAGTGCCTGAATTGATACAAGATCAATGCACGCCTGAAGCCCTGGCAAATGCATTACGGCCATACTTAACCGATGCGCACAATTCCGATGCATTGACGCAGCGCTTTGTAGACATTCACCTGCAATTGAAAAAAAATGCGGCGCAACAAGCCGCACATGCTGTGCTTGAACTCGTGCAATCGAAACAGGCATGATTATTGCGGGCGTTGATGAAGCCGGGCGTGGGCCCTTAGCGGGGCCGGTAGTTTGCGCAGCGGTGGTACTTCCTGAAGATTTTCATTTGCCCGGCTTAAACGACTCTAAAAAAGTCGCTGAAGCAAAACGCCAGCAACTGTTCGATGCTATTCAACAGCAAGCGCTGGCATTTAGCATTGTGTTTATTAGCTCCACAGAAATCGATCAACACAATATATTGCAAGCCACCCTACTTGGCATGTCACGTGCGCTCGAACAACTCCACATCGTGCCGAACCTGGCATTGATTGACGGCAATCACTTGCCGAAACAACTGCCATGCGCCGCACAAGCAGTTGTTCGTGGCGACAGCATTCACCCATGCATAATGGCCGCATCCATTCTGGCTAAAGTTAGCCGCGACCGATACATGCATGCATTGCATTCGAGCTATCCGCAATTCGGTTTTGACCAACACAAAGGCTACCCAACGGCCAAGCATTTGCAAGCGCTGAAAACGCACGGCATTTGCCCAGAACATCGGCGGTGTTATGCGCCGGTGCGCAATATAGCAAAAACACCTTAAACCCTGTCTTGTCAAGCCTTGTTATGAACGCCCTTAGCGTCTAAGCTTAGGGGTCTGTGAGAACTTTCTGATGCCCCCTACTTTCGTTCATTGCCACCTGCATAGCGAGTTTTCGCTGTCTGATTCAACCATCCGCATACCGGAACTGGTGCAGCGCTGTGTTGAGCTAGGCATGCCGGCTGTGGCGCTCACCGACAACTGCAAT
>JAYTVJ010000151.1:0-10230 GCA_043744535.1 Arenimonas sp. | reverse complement strand
ATTTTTTCGGCACTGAAGATGCCATTTTGTATGCTGCCTGTTTTGACGCCAATGGAGGCTTATTCGAACCATTGCTGGGTGAAAATGACGCCATTATTTCAGATGCGTTGAATCATGCATCAATTATTGATGGCGTGCGTTTATGCAAGGCGAAGCGTTTCCGATACAACAACTGCAATATGACAGAGCTGGAAGAACAGCTGCAAGCTGCCGATGCGGCAGGTTGTGGCATCAAAATGATAACCACTGATGGTGTATTTTCAATGGATGGCACTATCGCACCGCTCGCTGCAATCACTGCACTGGCTGAAAAATACGATGCCTTGGTACATATTGATGAATGCCATGCCACAGGCTTTTTAGGCAGCAATGGTCGTGGCTCGGCGGAAGTAGCTGGTGTAATGGATAAAATCGATATCTTCACCGGCACCCTTGGCAAATCACTGGGCGGTGCAGTAGGCGGCTTTACTACAGGCCCGAAAGCTATTATCGAGCTGTTGCGTCAGCGCTCACGGCCCTATCTGTTTTCCAATTCACTGCCGCCATCCATTGTTGCTGCGGGTATTAAAGTATTTGAAATGCTTAACGATGCGGCAAGCTTGCGGGAAAAACTGCAAGCCAACACCCGCTATTTCCGCGAACAAATGACTCAAGCCGGTTTTGATTTAAAACCTGGCGTGCATCCCATTGTGCCCGTTATGTTGTACGAAGCGCCACTAGCGCAAGAATTTGCCAAACGCTTGTTAGACGAAGGCATCTACGCGGTAGGGTTTTTCTTTCCAGTGGTGGCCAATGGCCAAGCACGCATTCGCACCCAAATGAGCGCCGCGCATAGCCGTGAACACCTAGATCAGGCCATTGCGGCATTTATAAAAGTAGCTAAAGAATTAGGCGTTATTCAATAAAGCCAGCTCGTGAATTGTGAGGATTCGCCACTGCCCTTTTGGCAGCTCGCCTAATTTGAGTGCGCCAATTTGCACCCGTATTAACCGTAACACGGGCAAATCTAGAGCCTGCAGTAATCGGCGGATTTGACGATTACGGCCTTCGTCCAAGGTTATTTCAAGCCAGGCGTTCTTTTCACCTTGGCGTAATACGCTAACGCGCTTGGCGCGAAGAATGCCCGAATCGGTTGTAACGCCCTGCTGCATTTTTGTTAGCTGTGCATGGCTTGGAATAGCACTAATTTGCACATGATAAATTTTATCTGGACCGGTTTCCGGGTCCGTAATGGTTGCGGCCCACGCGGGGTCGTTGCACATTAATAACAAGCCTTCGCTGGCTTTATCCAACCTACCAACAGGTGCTAGCCACGGCAAATCTGCAGGCAAACATGCGTATACCGTGGCTCGTTGCTGCTCATCGCTGCGTGTAGTAATTAAGCCTTTGGGTTTATTTAACATCAGCACAATACGCTCTTGTGCCACGGCATTCTGGCTTTTAACTGATACCTTATCTATTTCAATGCGCACCGGATACTCAACATCGGTAATGGTTTTACCATTGACCTGCACTAGCCCATCAGCAATCCAAACAGCCGCTTGCGTGCGTGAAGCAAGGCCCATTTTTGACAATACGCGTGCCAAGCCGAATCGTTTCAAGCTGTTATATTGTTTAGTCATCTGCGTGTAGAATAAAACAAACCCAAGGAGACTGCCATGTCAGATCATTTTGCAGACGTTGAATGGCGCTTCGCCGCGCACGCGGAAAATGCAAGCGCCTACACGCGCGACCACACCGTTACATTAGAAAATGGCCAAGTTATCGGCAATTCAGCAGCGCCCGGATTTCTCGGCAATGCTGCATTATCGAATCCTGAAACCTTATTATTAGCCGCACTCGCTTCTTGCCATATGCTAACGTTTTTGGCGATTGCCAGTAAACGCGGCTTCCAGGTTAGCCACTACCAAGACAAAGCCATTGGCACATTAGGCAAAAATGCAGAAGGCCGAATGGCCATTACACACTGCACCTTAAACCCAAAAATTACGTTCATCGATGGCATTTCACCAAACGTAGACGAACTGCAAAAATTCCACGAAAGTGCCCACCGCAATTGCTTTATCGCCAATAGCTTAAACGCCAAAGTGGATATCCAAAGCTAGCCTTCACGGTAAAATCACCGCAAAAAAGTCATGATTAGTTTATGATTTCAAGCACACATCACACGATAAAATCCATCGTCGCCTGGTTTGATAGCGAAGCGATTAGCCCAAATGCAGCACAAGGCATTGCCTGGCTTAGAATTTTGCCGTTTATTGGCCTGCATATTGCCTGCTTCGCGGTATTCTGGGTTGGCTTCTCTTGGGCCGCGTTAATCGCACTGATACTGACCTACAGCGTGCGTATGTTCGCAATTACCGGTTTCTATCATCGTTATTTTTCACACAAAACCTTTAAAACGCACCAATGGATGGAAACCGTATTCGCCTTTATTGGCGCGTCGAGCGCACAACGTGGCCCGCTTTGGTGGGCTTCGCATCATCGCAAGCATCATAGGCATTCGGATACCGAGCTAGACTTGCACAGCCCAATTCACGGTTTTATGCAAAGCCATGTGGCTTGGTTTTTAAATCATAAAGCCTTTGCCACCGACTACAGCACCATTCAGGATTTTGCCAAACGCAGCAGCTTAAAATGGCTAAACCGTTTCGATCTCATTGCGCCGATTGCTTTAGCGTTGTTTCTATTTGCTGTTGGTACTGTATTGGATTATTTCTTTCCTGCGCTAAACACCAGTGGATCACAAATGTTTGTTTGGGGTTTTGTGCTCTCCACCGTATTACTGTTTCATGTTACGGTCAGCATAAATTCCATTGCGCATTTATGGGGCACACAACGCTACAAAACCGCCGACAACAGCAGAAATAACGCTTTTTTGGCATTGCTTACGTTTGGTGAAGGTTGGCACAACAACCACCATCATTATCCAAACACCGTTAAGCAAGGATTTTTCTGGTGGGAAATTGACATGACCTACTGGACACTGAAAGCCATGAGCCTTATTGGTTTGACTTGGGACTTGAAGCCGGTTCCAATCCATATTAAACGTGCTACACAATGAAAATTGCGGTGATTGGCAGTGGTATTTCTGGCATCAGCGCCGCTTGGGCACTTTCTAGCAAGCACAACGTTGTTCTGTTCGAACGTGATTCTCGATTGGGCGGCCACACACACACGCACACGCTTGAAATGGCCGGTAAAACGTATCGCATTGATTCTGGGTTTATTGTTCACAACCCTGAAAACTACCCGCTATTCAGCGACTTCTTGAACACGCTTGGCGTTGCCACAAAAGCCACAGAAATGAGTTTCGCTGTGCACAATCAGGGCACTGGTCTTTACTATAATGCGCATTCCCTGAAGACATTATTCTGCCAAAAACGCAATTTAATTTCGCCAAAATTCTACGCAATGCTTGCAGACATTAAGCGTTTTTATACGCAATGCCCAGCATTGCTAAACATCACAGAAGACGGCCCTAGCCTTGCTGAATACTTGTCGCAAAACAATTATGGCGATTACTTCATCCATAATCATTTGATTCCGATGGCGAGCGCTTTATGGTCTTCACCAAGCCAAGCCATTTTAGAATTTCCGGCAAAATACCTTGTGGCATTTATGCGTAATCACCATATGCTGCAAATGACGAATCGGCCGGTATGGCGTGTGCTTGAGAATGGCTCGAGCAGCTACATCGAAAAAGTGACGCAGCGCTGGACGGTAGACACGCGCTTAAACGCGTCTATTCATTGCATTAAGCGCTTTACCGATTCTGTTTGCATACAGAGCTCGGCGGGCGAAGAGCATTTCGATCAAGTGGTGTTTGCTTGCCACAGCGATCAAGCGCTAGCCCTGCTTGATGCACCAACGCAGGCAGAAACATCAGTACTGGGCGCAATTCGCTACCAAGACAACGAAACCATTTTGCATCACGATGCCTCGGTATTGCCACCCAATCGCAACGCATGGGCGGCTTGGAACGTTGCGATTTCAAAGAACGACAGCTCGCAATGCACGGTAAGCTATTGCATGAATATTCTGCAAGGCATTGAAAGCCCCGAGCCGTTTGTGGTTAGCTTGAACCAACGCGGGCAAATTGCGCCCAACAAAATAATGGCGGTGATGAAATACCAACACCCTGTTTATACGCATGCGATGGTTAATGCACAAAAACGCCGGCATGAAATTAACGGCCAGAACCGCAGCTGGTTTTGCGGCGCGTATTGGGGCTTTGGCTTTCATGAAGATGGCTTTAGAACAGGCCAAGACGTTGCCCACGCTTTGCTTAAACAATGAGCCAGCACGCTCAAGCACAGCAAGATTGTTTGTATGTTGGGCAAATTCAGCATCGTCGTTTTTTGCCAAAGCCGCACGCATTTCGTTACAGCATCTTTCAATTCTATTTAAATATTGCCGAGCTTGAGAGAACGCTGAAGCCATTTTGGTTTTGCTCATCAAAGCGCTTTAATTGGCTGCAGTTTAAACGCAGTGATTATTTCGGCGATGCCTCAGTTGAATTAGATACGGCCGTGCGTAGCCATGTGGCACAATTGCAAAACAAGCCTGTTACCGGCCCTATTTTTCTCTTAACGCACATGCGCTATTTAGGTTATGTCATTAATCCAGTCAGTTTTTATTATGGCTTTGCTGATGATAAAAAAACCTTGCTTTGGATATTGGCTGAAATAACCAATACGCCGTGGGGAGAGCGGTTCAGTTATTTTCTGCCTGTGCATGAAGCAACGCAAGCTAACACATGGCATTGCTGGAATTTCGCCAAACAATTCCATGTATCGCCGTTTCTGCCCATGAACCTAGACTACCAATGGCGCTTCACGGACCCGAGCATTCGTTTAGGCACCTTCATGCAGGTTTTCCAGCAAGGTGTTAAACAATTTGACGCCACCTTGATGCTTGAACAGCGACAATTAACTACCAGCAATTTATTGAAGTTGTTAGTGGTAATTCCTGCCGTTACCTTCAAGGTAGCGTTCGGTATTTACTGGAATGCCTTGCAGTTATGGCTAAAGCGTATCCCTTTCCACAAGCATCCCGAAGGCGACTTATGAACAGTGTGAGTTCAACATCCCATCAAAATCAGTCCGATCAAAGTATGCTGCATCGATTGTTAAAATCGCAGTTGCTTAAAAAAATGGATTTACTTCAGCACGGTGCCCTAACCTTACATGAAAAGGGTGAATCCCGCATTCTAGGCAGCGATAAAACAGCGCAGCCGTTCGGTAATCTGCACATTACAAATGATGCGTTCTACACAAAAACAGCATTGGGCGGCTCTGTTGGCGCGGCCGAATCCTATATGGATGGCGATTGGCATTCAGAGCAATTGGTGGATGTGATGCGTTTGCTAATACGCAATCGCGATTTGCTGGACAGTATGGAGTCCGGCGTTGCCAGCGCAGCAAATTGGCTTATGAAAGCGGCGCACCAATTTCGAAAAAACACGAAAAGTGGTAGCCGAAAAAACATTGCGGCACATTACGATCTGGGCAATGCGTTATTTGAATTATTTTTAGATTCGACATTGATGTATTCTTCGGCAGTATTCGAGCAACCCGAGTGGAATTTAGAACAGGCTTCTGAACGAAAACTCCAGCTAATCTGCGAAAAGCTTCAGCTCGGCCCAAACGATCACTTATTGGAAGTGGGCACTGGCTGGGGTGGCATGGCCATATACGCCGCCAAACACTGCGGATGTAAAGTGAGCACCACCACCATTTCCAAACAACAGTACGATTATGCCAAAGCACGCGTTGAAGCCGAAGGCTTGCAAGACCGCGTCACCTTGCTGTTTGAAGACTACCGCGACCTAACCGGGCAATTCGATAAGTTAGTATCGATTGAAATGATTGAAGCGATTGGACACCAATTCCAAGACACCTATTTCAAAAAATGCGCTACCTTGCTCAAGCCAGGTGGCATGGCATTAATTCAAGCCATTACCATCGAAGATCACCGCTATCAGCAGGCATTGCATAGTGTTGATTTTATCAAGCGCTATATCTTCCCAGGCAGCTATATTCCGTGTGTTAGTTCAATGGTTAGCTCGGCGGCAAACGCTGGGCATTTGCGCCTAATCAATTTACAGGATATTGGTGATAGTTACGCTAAAACCATTCATCATTGGCGTAGTCGTTTCAATCAACAGCGCAGCAATATTATGGCACTCGGCTACGACGTGCGATTCATTCGTATGTGGGATTACTATTTTGCCTATTGCGAAGCAGGCTTTATTGAGCAATCTATAAGCGATGTGCATTTACTGTTCGGTAAAGAAGCTGTGCCTACGCAATGAAACTCTTTAATACCAAGCATTTTCCCATGCTGTTTAACATAGTTGGGTTCCAGACGGTGTGGTTTTTATGCGTGTATGGTGCTGCCCATGAAATGATTATTCCAGGCCTTATTGCAGCAGGCGTATTTGCTGTACTCGTTGGTTTTTTAAGCACCCATCGTAAACGCGATATGTACACCTTGTTGCTCGCTCTGCCCATGGGATTTATGATGGACAGCCTCTTGGCTAAATCTGGCCTGATGACATTTTCATACGCCATTCCATTTCAAGGCTGGGCGCCAATCTGGATTATGTGTCTTTGGCTAGGATTTTCATTTACTTTAAATCACTCGTTAAAAGCCATCTATGCCAACCCGCTGTGGATGTTTTTGTTTGGCTTTTTTGGCGCGCCTTTAGCCTATTCAATCGCCACCTACAAATTCGGTGCTATGGCATTCAACGGCCATGTGTGGCCGGCCATTCTGGCCATTGCCTGCGTGTGGGGCTTTGGCTTAATGGCTTTGCAATACCTGAACGCATGGCTTTCACCCAATAAGGACATATCCAGATGAGCATCCTCACAACGCTTTTACTTATTTTTGCTGGCTGTTCAATTGCCATGACAATCAGTTGGATGTATGCCATGAAAATTAAAAACATCGGCGTTGTTGATGTGGCATGGGCCGGCCTAATGGCGGCGGCGGGAATTTTTTGCGCCATCATTGGCAACGGCTCCAGCACGGCCAAGCTTGCAACCGGCTTGTTTGCCGGCTTATGGGGCACTCGGCTTTTTCACTCTTTGTTTAAACGTGTATTCAGTGAACCCGAAGATGGCCGCTACCAAGCCTTACGCCAGACCTGGAATGGCAGCCCAACCAAGCTATTTGTTTTTTTCCAAGGCCAAGCCGTAATCGTTACGTTATTTAGTCTTCCATTTATCGCTGCCAGCAGCAATACAACGCTTGATGCAGGGCTTTGGCTGGTGCTTGCGGTGCTTGTGTTTATACTTAGCGTTAGCGGCGAAACCATTGCCGATAGACAATTGGCCACATTTCGCGGCAACGCGGCTAACCGCGGAAAAACCTGCCGACAAGGCCTTTGGGCTTGGTCACGACATCCGAATTATTTTTTCGAGTGGCTACATTGGTTTTCTTACGTTTTGCTGGCAGTAGGCGGCGGCTATTTTATGTTTAGTCTCATTGGGCCAGTTGTTATGCTGTTGTTCTTGTATCGGGTGAGCGGCATTCCATGGACCGAAGCACAAGCCATTCGCTCACGCGGCGACGATTACCTAAACTACCAGAAACAAGTTAGTGCATTTTTTCCACGTCCACCCAAAAAAAACAAAGGGCATTTATGAGTCTGTTGCAACTTGCCGAGAATGGCTCCATTCCTGATTTTTTACTGCGCAAAGCAATCCGCAAATTATGCCAGCAGCGCTTACTGGATGAAGGATCACAGAATGTTGCGCAGGCTGACCAGCGCTTCAATGACCTCATCAAACAGCTGAAAGAAAGCCCGCTGGCCATTGAAACGCAAGCGGCCAATGAACAGCATTATGAACTACCCACTGCTTTTTTTGAGCTATGTCTTGGCAAACGTTTGAAATACTCTTCTGCGTTTTATCCAAATGGAAATGAAAGCCTCGATGAAGCCGAAGTGCACATGCTCAAGCTGTATAGCGAACGCGCGGGCTTGCAAGATGGTCAGCATATTCTTGAATTAGGCTGCGGCTGGGGCTCGCTCACACTTTGGATGGCGGAGCACTACCCGAATGCCAAGATCACTGCCGTATCCAATTCAGCCACGCAGCGCGCGCATATAAATGCACAGTGCCAATTGCGTGGTTTTACACATGTTACGGTGATTACGCAGGATGTTAATATCCTGGATTTCCCAGAAAGCCAATTCGATCGCTGTGTGTCGGTTGAAATGTTTGAACACATGCGCAACTACCAAACTCTGCTTAAAAATATTAGCCGTTGGTTGAAGCCCGAAGGCACGTTATTCGTGCATATCTTTGTGCACCGATTTCTTATGTATCCGTTCGAAACCGATGGTGATGATAATTGGATGGGTAAATATTTTTTCACTGGCGGACTGATGCCTTCCGCAGATACGCTATTGCACTTTAGCGAACAACTTTCCATTGCCCAGCGTTGGCTAGTGCCCGGGCGACATTATGCGCAAACGGCTAATCATTGGTTGGAAAATCAAGATACGCACAGCGAGCAGGTTCTAGCTATCTTAAAAAATGCTTATGGCGAACAACACGCCAAGCTCTGGGCGCAGCGTTGGCGCATGTTTTGGATGGCTTGCGCGGAATTATTCGCGTTCAATAACGGCAATGAATGGATGGTTGCTCACTACTTGTTTGCCAATAAAAAACCCGGCTAAGCCGGGCTTTTTATAAAAGGATTATTTCTTTTCTACTGGCAGTGGCGCTTCAACCGGCTTTGCAGGAACAATGCGAATGCCTTGTGCTTTCATCCAGGCATCAAAGTCTTCGGGGGTCATTTTCTTACCATCTTGCGTCATGTTAAAGCGCACTTCTTTCGGCTTAGCAGGTTCAGCGCTTACAGGCGCATCATCCATCGGTTTTCTTACAATTTCGGTCTTTAAATTGGAGCGCTTGGCTGCCTGTTTGGCTTCAGCAGCCGCTTCTGCTTTAGCATCCAGCTGTGTATTTACTTTTGGTGCTATCGGCGCTTTTATTTTAACTTTCGTATCGGCTGACTTCTTAACAGCAGTCTTTTTTTCAGGGCTATTGTTGACCGTTGTTGCAACAATTGCATGCGTAGTCGAAGCTACAGGCATTGCATTGGTCTGAGCCATTTTAAGCTTTGCATTATTCTCAGCGGCCATGGCGGCAGTCAGATCCAGAAAAGCGAGCATTGCAAGGTCTTTCGGTGCATTCGGAATTAGCTCGCCTTTAGAAAAGGCTTGCGTTATTTGAATGGAAGCCAAAGACAAGGTGGCATCTTTCAATGGGTTTTTATCAAGTATCATAAAATCAGCCGCTTGCCCAACCTGCAAACCTGCCTGTTGTGGATCAGTTTTCCGCATGGCATTTTTCAAGGATTTGTATGTTTCTAAGGAAAATAATTTCTTAGCTACACTATTTGCTAAAATGCTTTGCAAAGAGGCATCAACCAGAACAACCGATACATCCGGAAATGCCGCATCCAAATCTGCTTCGGTAAGACTACTATTCGTTGTAGGCTTATAACCCATACAAAACAAGCCAAGACCAAGTTTAGCGCGGTCGACTAATGCGACTTGAAGCGCTTTAATAACATCCGCAGACGAATTGAATGCATTGTCTTTCCAGCAATTTGATGCGCTGGTAGCGCCTTCTGAGGTCAACGCTTGCTGCACACCTGAAATAACGGATGGGATTAATGTTGCCCCATGCAGATCAATTTGCTGGGTTGCTTTACCGGCCAGTTTATCCGCGTCTAGCTTGTTGCCGATGTATGCAAACTTACCGTCATTAACAACTAAAGCGTCGGCATATTGCGGTTGGTCACCAGCCATTGTCAAAATATCGCCGCCGAAATACACGGCTTCAGCAGGATTTTCAGGCTCACGCGAACAGGAAGAGGACAGAATTGCACTCACTACACATACTGCGCAGATGATAAGTTTCTGTATTCGGTTTTCAGTGCCAATCTGCTTCATCAAGTTCTCTCCAAGCTATTTCTAATCGTTTTAATTGTTTACATTATTTTTTGAATTGTAAAAAATACCACTAACAATTTAACACGATTTAATATTTGCGCCATTAAAAAAAGCCCGGCGAACCGGGCTTTTTTGATTATCATCACAAATCAATCAGTTCTGAACATTCAGCTCAGTACGGCGATTGGTTTCGCTTTTGCAAGCTGGCATTGTTTGTTCGGTAGCTTCCAACGGACGGCTTTCACCATAACCGT
>JAYTVJ010000150.1:0-10288 GCA_043744535.1 Arenimonas sp. | reverse complement strand
TGAATTAATAGAGTTGATTAGCTCAATTCTCCCTGAGCAAAATACCGATGAAACGGCAGTTGATGATGGGCGCTTACGTTTAGCGTTTATTGGTCGTCCTAATGTGGGCAAATCCACATTGGTCAATCGTTTGCTTGGTGAAGAGCGGGTTATTGCCTCTGATGTGCCGGGTACAACACGGGATTCTATTGCGATTGATTTAGAACGTGACGGACATGAATATCGATTAATCGATACCGCTGGCCTACGAAAACGCGGCAAACGCGAAGAAGCCGTTGAGAAGTTCTCGGTGTTCAAAACCATGCAATCTATCCAAGATTGCCAAGTGGCGGTTGTGCTGTTGGATGCGGGCGAGGGCGTTACCGAGCAGGATGCTACGGTGTTAGGGCATGTTTTAGATTCAGGCCGCGCCTTGGTGATTGCCGTCAATAAATGGGATAACCAAAGCGTCTATCAACGTGAACAAACCAAGAGTCTGCTAGATCGGAAACTGTCTTTCTGCACGTGGGCGCCGATTGTAACTATTTCAGCTAAGCACGGCACTGGCATGGCTGAGCTGTTCAAAGTGATCCATAAAGCCTATGACAGCGCAACCCGCAAATTCACTACCGCTGAAGTGACCAAAGCGATTGAAATTGCCTACACAACCTTTCCGCCGCCGGTAGTGCGCGGCCATGTGGCCAAAATGAAATACGGCCACCCAGGCAATACCAATCCGCCCACTTTCATTGTGCACGGCACACGCTTGAAAACCCTTCCAGACAGCTATCGCCGCTATTTAGAGAATTTTTTCCGTAAGCGCTTTAAATTAATCGGAACGCCTATCCGCTTCGTGTTCAAAGACGGCGAAAATCCGTACGAAGGCAAGAAAAATGTGCTTACCGATCGCCAATTGGAAAAACGCAAACGCTTGATTCGCCACAATAAGCGTAAATAATATCATGCAAAATTCTGCAGTTAGCGTAGCCCAAGCCTATGCCATGCAGCAAAATGGCATGTTGTTGATCGATATCCGCGAAGCCGATGAATGGGCTTGCGGTGTTGCCCAACAGGCCAAAACGATTAGCAAGGCGGAATTAGAAAAAAATACCTGCCACTACCTACACGGTTTCGAACAACCGGTACTATTGCTGTGTGCGGGCGGCAAACGTTCGGATGCTTGTGCACAAGTCTTATTGGGCTTGGGCTACCAAGAAGTGTATTCCGTACAAGGCGGCACAAAAGCTTGGCATGAGGCAAATTTGCCAATGCAAGCCCACACAGCTTCAGATTTCGAACGTCGATATGCTCGCCAAATCGTGTTGCCAACCATTGGACGAGCAGGGCAAGAAAAGTTATCCCAGTCTCGAATTTTGATGGTTGGGGCCGGCGGATTAGGTTCACCGGCGGCATTCTACCTTGCCGCGGCAGGTGTGGGGCATATTTGCATTGTGGACAACGACACAGTTGATTTAAGTAATTTGCAAAGACAAATCTTGTATAAAAATCACAATATCGGCGAAAGTAAAGTATCTTCTGCTAAAACAACACTAAATGAGTTAAATCCATCGATTAGCATTGAAACACATAAAGATTCGATTACTTCATCCAATATTAGAAATTACCTTAATAATATCGATTTAGTTATTGATGGGACAGATAATTTTACTGCACGCTATGCGATTTCTGATGCCTGCGCTGAAGCTGGCATACCGTGGGTGTATGGCGCAGTGTATCGGTTTGAAGGGCAGGTGAGTCTGTTCCATGCGTCTAAAATTAAGCAACAAAGTGGCTGCTACCGTTGCCTGTTCCCAGACGCACAGACAAGCGTTAATGCGCCGAATTGTACTGAAGCTGGGGTTTTAGGCGTTGCACCAGGAATGATTGGCATTATGCAAGCCACTGAAGCCTTGAAATATTTACTTGGAATTGGCGAGCCACTGCGTGGCCGCTTATTGCATGTGGATCTGTTAAGCATGCGTTTTCATGAAACTAAAATGGCAGCGGATCCAGAATGCTTGAGTTGCAGTTTCGATACTGCTACAAAACTATAACCAAGGGCTGAAACTCAGCCCTTGGTCTTTACTGCTTAATGTCCAAAGCTTATAAATTATTGCTTCCAGAATTCTTGGCAGCAACCAGAATCACGCCATCTTTAATAGACAATCGATCGCCAGGCTTTTCTTCCATCAATAACTTGCCGGTTTTATCTTCGTAACGCCAAGTTACGTCATAACCTGTAACGACATTTTTTGTTCCTAGATACAGTCGATCACCAGGTTTTTTATTTTCACGACGGCTTAAAGTTTGGCCATCTTCGGTTTGATATTGCACATCGTATCCAACAGTTTTAGTGCCACTGGTGGCTTCATTATGGCAAACACGCTCAGTAGCTTTATATTTCTGGCCGCCAACATGGCGCTCATCAATTTCACGTCCAGCAAAGCCACCACCCACGGCACCTGCAACGGTAGCGAGCTTTTTACCATCACCTCCACCAACTTGATTGCCAATTAAGCCACCAACTACAACACCTAAAATGGCACCATCTTTGTTGCCATAGCGCTCTGTTTTACGTCGTTGCACCGTTTGGTTTTCACAAACCTGTTTGCTACCATTGGTCGCTTGTGTTATTGCATTTACTGCTATTACTTCTCCATACACATTTTGCTGAACGGTGATAGGGGTTGCAGATGTGACCTCAGCATATTGAGGCCCCATATTACCGGTCTTATAGGCTGCAAATGCTACACCTGCCAACAAAAGACCAGATGCTGTAACAACGATTGTTTTATTATTCATAGTCAAACTCCAATTTCGGACTTAATCCGTTTAGTGAATTTGCAGTTTGACTGCTTGAAACAATATGAACTGTGCGCAAGGACACATAGAATAGCTGTTAGACATTTGCCATTCATTTTGAGCTTTAAACAGGTGATGTAATGATGTGTGCGGGTATTGGCAATTAAATAACTTCGCATAATGTATATTATGTAAAATACAAATTACTAGAGGTATTACTGCATCTCCTCCAGCTCTCTAATCCGCTGTCGGCTCTGCTCCCCGCCTAAATGGCTAACTTCTGCCAACAATGCTTCCGACAACGCCATTAAAGCGGCGCTAGAATCCCACACCGATGGCACCGCCACACGTGCCGACAAAACATGCGTGGCAACACGAACAATTGGCGACAGCCATTGGTCGGTTAATAAAATAATGCGAACTTGCCTGGTAGCCGCTGCATTGGCCAAACGCAATAAACTCGGTTGATAGCGCCGAATATCGTACATCACCAACACATCGCGCTTGCCCATATCCAGCAACTGATCGCGCCAATTGGATTCTTGTTCCTGCAAATGGCTAACACCCGGCCTAAGAATGCGTAATTGCACTGAAAGATATAAAGCCAGTGCATCGGTGAATCGGCCGCCCACTAAATGCACGCGTGAGCGCGGATCTGACAATAACTGCGCCGCATGGTGGAATTCCGCTAAGGCTAAATTAGCAAAGGTTTCACGTATATTGCCTTGCACAGCCTCAGCAAAGCCTTCAATAGCGGTTTCAGGGCTAAGCGATTGCTGCGTGGCTAGGCCAGGAAATTTACTCAAAGGTGTACTTAACTGCGCGGCAAGCTCATCGCGCAATGCTCGCTGAAAATCCATATACGAGGCATAGCCCATACGGGCCACAAGCCTGAGCACCGTTGGCGTGCTAACACCCACCGAACGTGCCAATTCTGTGGCACTTTGCAGGCCGGCGATGGGATATTCAGACAGCAAACGATGCGCGATGCGCCGCTCAGTGGATGAAAAACTGTCCAAACCTTCCCTGAGTTTTTCGGCAATTGACTGGCTGCTCATGCGTGATCCTAATGGGTGTTGACAGACGATAGCTTTTGTTAGAGTATTAACAATCAATGAATAATAAGCAATAGATGTAATTATTATTACTAAAGGGTGAGTCTATTTTCAGCGCAAATATCACCACTGAAACGCCAAACTTCACCGACTCCTCGTGTCTTTACCATGCGCACGGAAACGGCCAATTTGTCTTGCTTTGCGAGCATGCATGCAATACTATTCCCAATTATTATAATGGCTTAGGACTCGATGTTGATAGTTTACATAAACATATAGCTTGGGATCTTGGTGCGCTTGCTACCGCCAAAATCATCGCTGACCACCTCGACTCGCCACTTGTCTTTGCCAATTACTCACGATTACTACTCGACCTAAACCGCGCCTTAGATGCACCCGACTCGATTGTTGCGATTAGCGAAGATATTTTTATTCCAGGCAATCAAACAGTGTCTGCGGCTGAACGCTTGCAGCGCCAGCAATTGTATGCCCCCTTTCACGATTTAGCTGAGCAGGTGATTACCCAAAAACGTCAATCAGGTAATCCGCCGGTGGTGATTTCCATTCATTCGTTTACTCCGGTTTACCACGGCCAGGCGCGTCCTTGGCATATTGGCGTATTGTCA
The DNA here is from genome assembly GCA_043744535.1 of Arenimonas sp. Taxonomy (GTDB): domain Bacteria; phylum Pseudomonadota; class Gammaproteobacteria; order Xanthomonadales; family Xanthomonadaceae; genus Arenimonas. Next base: position 5,826 of record JAYTVJ010000150.1, on the reverse strand, counting down.
AATACCGACCGACGCTTAGCTGATGCGCTGCTCAGTGTGCTGAGCGATGAGCCCGATTGTATTCTTGGCGACAATGAACCCTATGCCCCCACCGATGGCGTGTATCACAGCATGGCTTTACACGGCGAAAGACATGCCCTGCCCTGTGTGATGTTGGAAATACGCAATGATTTAATCGCGGATTCGACTTCCCAACGCTTTTGGGGCGAGCGCCTTGCCAAGGCGATACAGACGGCATTCGATAAAATTGATAGTACTAAGCCAGCACTAACCTCTACTCCACTTCTTACACCTTAACCCTAAACAGGAATTCCCGAATGACTGAGCCATCCTTGAGTTTTGAAGCGCTGAAACGCGCCGTTGCTGACGGCGAAATCGATACCGTATTGGCGTGCATGGTGGATATGCAAGGCCGGCTAATTGGAAAGCGCTTTCAAGCTGAGTACTTTCTTGATAGTGGCTTCGAGGAAACCCATTGCTGCAATTATTTACTCGCCAACGACATTGATATGGAGCCCGTGCCGGGCTATGCCGCCGCCAGTTGGACCAAAGGCTATGGCGATTTTGTGCTGAAACCGGATCTTTCCACACTGCGCCGCGTGCCATGGCTGGAAGGCACCGCCTTGGTGCTGTGCGATGTGCAAGACCATCACAACCACGACTTACCACACAGCCCGCGCGGCATTTTAAAACAGCAAGTAGAGCGTTTAACCGAACGCGGCTACACCGGCATGTTCGCCTCCGAGCTTGAATTTTATTTATTTAATGAAAGCTACGAAGACATTCACGAAAAAAACTATAAGAATCCAAAAACCGCTGGCTATTACATCGAAGACTACAACATTTTGCAAACCACCCGCGAAGAACCGGTGATGCGTGCCATTCGCAAACATCTGCAAGCGATTGGCATTCCGGTGGAGAACTCAAAAGGCGAATGGGGCCCAGGCCAAGAAGAAATCAACGTGCGTTATTGCGACGCGCTAACCATGGCCGATCGGCATGTGATCATCAAGCATGCTTGCAAAGAGATTGCCTTGTTGCAGGGCAAATCGATTACTTTTATGGCCAAATGGCGCTACGATCTGGCCGGCTCGAGTAGCCATATCCATAATTCTTTATGGAGCTTAGATGGCAAAAAACCGCTATTTTTTGATGCCGAAAAAGAGTTCGGCATGACCGACCTAATGCGCTCATGGGTGGCCGGGCAATTGAAATACGCCAACGACATCACCTGCTTTCTGGCGCCATACATCAATTCCTACAAACGCTTTCAAGTGGGTACTTTTGCCCCAACCCGCGCGGTGTGGAGCCGCGATAATCGCACGGCGGGCTTTCGGTTATGCGCTGAAGGCACCAAAGGCATTCGCATTGAATGCCGCATTGGCGGCGCCGATTTAAACCCGTATTTAGCATTCGCCGCATTGATTGCGGCTGGGCTTGCCGGCATTGATGAAAAACTGACACTTGAAGCACCGTTTGAAGGCGATGCCTACGGTGGCGAGAAATTGCCTGAAGTGTCTAAAACCCTACGCGAAAGTACACTGGCTTTGAAAAACTCCAGCATGCTACGACAAGCCTTTGGTGATGAAGTGGTTGCGCATTATGTACACACCGCAAACTGGGAACAAGTGGAATACGATCGCCGCATCACCGATTGGGAATTACAACGCGGCTTTGAACGCTATTAATTAGGACAGCATGACATGACTTCAACGACACAACTTATTTCACCGGTAGATGGCAGTGTGTATGCCGAACGTGCATTTGCACCGCAAGCACAAATTGACGCCACATTATTAGCCGCACAAACGGCACAAGCAAAATGGAAGACTATTAGCATTGCAGAACGAGCCACATTTTGTTTAGCGATTGTGGATGCGATGCTTGCCATGAAAGACGCGATTGTGCCCGAATTGGCTTGGCAAATGGGCCGCCCAATTCGCTATGGCGCAGGCGAACTGCGTGGTTTTGAAGAACGCGCACGGCACATGATTAGCATTGCAGCCGGCGCGCTCGCCGATATTGAAATTACCGAAAAATCTAGCTTCAAGCGCTACATCCGCCGCGAACCACTGGGCACGGTGTTTGTGGTGGCACCATGGAATTACCCCTACCTCACCGCGGTGAATTCGATTATTCCAGCACTGATGGCCGGCAACGCGGTTATCTTGAAGCATGCTTCGCAAACCCTGCTGGTGGGCGAGCGCTTTGCCAAAGCCTGCGCAAATGCAAACTTGCCTGAAGGGCTATTCTGCAACCTCGTTTTAGATCATGATCAAACCGCAAAAATCATCGGTTCTGGGCGCGTCAATCAGGTCAATTTTACGGGCTCGGTGGGCGGTGGCAAAGCCATGGAAGCCGCAGCGGTTGGGCATTTCTTAGGCATGGGCTTAGAACTGGGCGGCAAAGACCCAGCCTATGTGCGCGCCGATGCCAACATGGCACATGCGGTTGAAAACTTGGTGGACGGTAGTTTCTTCAATTCCGGGCAAAGTTGCTGCGGCATTGAGCGTATCTATGTCGATAAAAGCATCTACCTTGAATTTGTTGAACGCTTCGTTGCACTCACCAAAACCTATGTGCTTGGCAGTCCGCTTGATGAAGCCACCACACTTGGGCCGGTGATTAAACCGGCTGCTGCCGAATTTGTCCGCGGCCAAATTATACAGGCGCTCGACATGGGCGCGAAGGCTTTAATTGACGCAAATTCATTTCCCGCTAACAAAGAAGGAACAGCCTATCTTGCACCACAAGTTTTGGTCGATGTGAACCATGAAATGTCGGTAATGCGCGATGAAAGCTTTGGCCCGGTGGTGGGCATTATGCCAGTGGACAACGACGCGCAAGCCATTGAATTGATGAACGACAGCGAGTTTGGTTTAACCGCTTCAATATGGACAAAAGACCTTGATGCTGCCGAACACATTGGCGACCAACTCCAAACCGGCACCGTTTTCATGAACCGCTGTGATGCACTCGATCCGGCACTGGTGTGGACCGGTGTAAAAAATACCGGCCGCGGTGCCACATTGGCCAGTGTTGGCTATGAAAACTTGACGCGTCCTAAATCCTTTCACCTTCGCCACGAGATTTAACCATGAACCCGACTGCCAACTGGAACTACCCGACCCCAATTAAATTTGGTGTTGGCCGTATTAAAGAGCTCGCCGAACATTGCCGTGCCAATGGCATTCAACGGCCCTTATTAGTCACTGACAAAGGCCTGGCGAATGCGCCTATTACGCTGGCGGCAATGCAATTATTAAACGATGCAGGCCTTGGCGCGGCACTATTTTCTGACTTGAAACCGAATCCGATCGAAGCCAATCTGCAAGCCGGTTTGTTGGCTTACCATGCTGGGCATCATGATGGCGTGGTGGCTTTTGGCGGTGGCAGTGGCTTGGACATGGGCAAACTGATTGCTTTCATGAGCGGACAAACACGCCCGATTTGGGATTTTGAAGACATTGGCGATTGGTGGACACGCGCCGACAGCAATGGCATTGCGCCGGTTATTGCGGTGCCAACCACCGCCGGCACCGGCTCAGAAGTGGGCCGCGCCGGCATTCTCACCGACGAACGCACGCACACCAAACGCATTATCTTTCACCCGAAAATGATGCCGCGTGTTGTTATCTGCGATCCAGAATTAACCGTTGGCATGCCTGCGTTTTTTACCTCAGGCACCGGCATGGATGCGTTCTCGCATTGCTTGGAAGCCTATTGCGCACCCGGCTTTCACCCGATGGCCGATGGCATCGCGGTGGAAGGCATGCGCTTAATTCTAAAATCGCTGGTTAATGCATACCGCAACCCAACCGATCTTGAAGCACGCTCCGATGTAATGGCGGCAGCAGCAATGGGCGCAACGGCCTTTCAAAAAGGCTTAGGCGGTATGCATGCCCTCGCCCACCCTATCGGCGCCATTCATGATGCGCACCACGGCATGACCAACGCCACACTGATGCCGTATGTTTTGCAATTTAACCGCAGCGCGATTGAAGAACGCATCACCCGCCTTTCCGCCTATTTAGGTTTAGAGAATCCAAGCTTCGATAGCTTCTTGGCTGCGGTGTTAAAACTTCGCGAAGACGTGAACGTGCCGCATACCTTGCTAGACCTAGGCATTGACGATAGCCATGCCGAACAAATTGCTGAAATGGCGGCCGTTGATCCATCGGCTGGTAGTAATCCAATTACCTTCAACAAAGACGCCGCCGCATCGGTTTTTGCAGCAGCAATGGCCGGCACGGTTTAAGGCATCAGGACTGTTTACAAACGCAAGGATGCGGATACTATAGAAAAGGGTTTAAAGAAAAAAATAGTCAGGGACAGATTGAATTAAGCAACAAAAAAAGCGCGCTTTGCCGTGGAATGTGCAAAGCCTGCCAACGAAAGGCCATTCGCTATTTCATTCACACGTGGGGAGAGAGTAATGAGTTCAACAACACCAGACGGTGCCAACAGTCATCACGACGAAGACACCAAACAACTACACAGCATGGGCTATGCGCAAGAGCTAGCCAGGAGCATGAGTAGCTTTTCCAATTTTGCCATTTCATTTTCAATTATCTGTATTCTTTCAGGCGGTATAAATTCGCTTGCCCAAGCCACCTCTGGCGCAGGTGGCGCAGCAATTGGCATTGGTTGGCCATTAGGCTGTTTAATCTCTGCGGTGTTTGCTATTGCTATGGCACAAATCAGCTCGGCATTTCCAACCGCGGGCGGGCTTTACCATTGGGGTTCAATTCTAGGCAACCGCTTCACGGGCTGGCTAACTGCATGGTTTAATTTATTAGGCCTGATTACAGTTCTTGGTGCTATTAATGTGGGTACCTATTACTTTTTCCTCGGTGCATTTGGGGCGCAATTTGGCATTGCAGACTCGCCATCCACCTTGATTGTTTTCTTATCAATCATCACTGGCTTGCAAGCATTGATTAACCATTTCGGCATTGCTTTAACGGCAAAGCTAACCGATTTTTCTGGTTACTTAATTTTTGCAACCGCATTAGGCCTAACTTTAGCTTGCTTTGCCTATGCACCAAGCTATGATTTCGCCCGATTATTCACCTTTTCCAATTACTCCGGTGAAACAGGCGCAAATGTTTGGCCTAGCGTTTCAAATGGTTGGGTCTTTGCATTAGGTTTGTTATTGCCGATTTATACCATCACAGGCTACGACGCATCAGCGCATACCGCTGAAGAAACAAAGCAAGCGGCCGTGTCTGTCCCAAAAGGCATTGTGTCTTCAGTACTTTGGTCATCGTTATTTGGTTACATTATGCTATGTTCATTTGTGCTGCTAATACCCAATATGGATGATGCCGCAAAACAAGGCTGGAATGTATTTTTCTGGGCAATGGACGGACAAGTTAATCCGACCATAAAAGTAGCTTTATATGCGGCAATTTTTATTTCGCAATTCCTGTGCGGCTTAGCCACAGTTACCTCCGTTTCGCGCATGATGTATGCCTTTGCACGTGATGGTGGCTTGCCAGCGTCTAAATCATTAGCTAGTGTTTCGCCAAAACATCGTACACCTGTCGTTGCTATTTGGGCGGGGGCAATCGCTTCATTGTTATTTGTGGTTGGCGCGAAATATTTAGAAACTAATGGCAGTACACCTGTTTACACCATCGTAGTGTCTTGCTGCGTTATCTTCTTGTTTTTCTCATTTGCTATTCCTGTAGCACTTGGTTTGTTTGCACATGGCACTGCAAAATGGCCAAAAATGGGGCCATGGGATATTGGCCCTACTTTGTTCAAACTATTTGCATTTTTGTCGATTATCGCCATGATTGCTATTTTCATCATTGGTGTGCA
>JAYTVJ010000149.1:0-10482 GCA_043744535.1 Arenimonas sp. | reverse complement strand
ATAAAAGCGCCCAATTTTTAAACATATTTACTGTCCTTTGCATCGGTATCCTTGATTCTGCCACATAATGTGCGAATCATGCCTGAATCAAACACATTACAGCATTGGACGATTTTATCCTTGCGCCCGCAAAACCAACATGCGGCGGTGCGCCAAGCCGCTGCGCGTTGGTCGGCCAAAACCATCAGCTGTTCTGCTTATAAATTAAGCGGTATGTCGAGCGGGGCTTCGCTTGCTGAAATCCTTAACTGCACGCTTCGTATTGCCAGCTCTCCCGCCGCCGTGCGCTTTGCCAAGGCATTGGGCCCATTAACCGGCGATTGGCTTGCCATTGGGCATAGCACCGCGCAGCAGCTTTTCCGCGCTGGCGCGCGCTCGGTGCATATTCCCGAGCCGCAAAATGCTGATGGTTTGCTGGCGCTTACCTGTCTTGGCTCAATCAAACATACGTCTATCGGCCTGCTCACCGCGCCCGATGGCCGGGGCGAACTGGAGCAAATACTGATTGCGCGTGGCGCTAAACTGCAGGTGGCACATGTGTATCAACGTGTGCCGGTGGTATTAAGCGCACGGCAATTGAAGTGCATCGACGCACTGGATTCACAATCCGCACTTCTGGTGAGCAGCCAAAAAGCATTTGCGCGAATTTGGACACAGTTAAATGCCGCTAGGCGTGCAAAAATTAAAACGGCAATTTGCGTTGCAAGCAGTGCGCGCTTGGTAGAATATCTCCATGCATTGGAGGTTTCGCGCGTTATTTGTTCGCACTCTACCCTGCCGAACAAACAGCTAAAAGCCTTGGCCAACGCTGTCGCCAAATCACGTTTAGGAGCAACGGATGTCGGTACCCTCACAACAAGCCACTCGCGCTAAAGCAAAGTCGTCTTTCAGTGTGTTCATGCTGTTGTTTGCCTTGCTGATTGCTTTGGCAGGCGCGGGCTATTGGCGCTATTTCAGGCATGTCGGCATCAGCGCTGTGGGCGTTGATACCAGCCCTGAAGCCTTGGACCGCCGTTTGTTACGGGCCGAGCAAAGCGTGGAGCAACTTGAACAAGAACGTAGCACGCTGCAACAACGGCTTAGCGATTCATCAAACCGCACCAATCTTCTACGCGACGAGGTATTGGGTGTAACCGAACGGGCCGGTTTAATTGAAGACAGCATTCGCGAACTCAGCCGCACCGAGCGCAGCGCACAAGATAGCTTGCATTTGAATGAGGCCGAACTTTTGTTGTCAATAGCCAATGAGCGTTGGCAGTTATCCGGCGATTTGCCTGGCACGTTGCATGCCACTGAGCTGGCCAGCCAATCCATCAATGCACTAAAAGATCCGCAGTGGGTGAACTTACGCCAAACCATTGCGCAAGAGCTAATCGCATTTCGTGCACTGGGCCCTGACCCGCGCTTAACCGCGAAAGGCGAGCTGGATGCGCTTGAAGCTGCATTGCCACAATTTTCGCCATCAACCGGACAGGCCAGCCAAGAGCAAGATTCAGCGCACGGCCTAACGCGCTTGCTCAATGCCTTGATTCGTATACAGCCCACCGGCCAACAAACCTTAATCACCCCAAGCGACCAGCACGCCGCAAAAACGGCACTTGAACTTGAAATGGCCAATGCCCGCATGGCCTTGAATTTGCGTCATAGCGCAGATTTCAAAGCCAGTGTGGTGCGCATAAACCAATGGCTCGTTCGCTTGTATGCCAACACACCGCAGCTGAAAGAACACCGCGCCAAACTGCTCACTGTTGCTAATACGCCACTGAACATGCCGATGCTTTTAGCCGGATCAAGCTTGGCAGAATTGCAACGTGCCAAACAAGGCGCGAAACAATGAGCATCTACCGCAGCTTTCTCTGGTGGTTAGTGCTTGCTACCGTAGGCGCAGTGGCCTGGGAATTACTGCAACCCGATTTTGGCGAGGTACTGATTCGTTGGCACGGCACCACCATCACCACCACTGTGGCGTTTGCGTTGTTCGCGGGTGTTTTAGGCTTATTCGCACTTTGGTTTGTGTGGTATCTGCTGCGATTGCCATACAACGCCTGGCAAAATTATGCCCAAAAGCAAGCTAAAGGCCGTTTAAATAGCGGCCTAACCGCTTTTTACGAAGGCCGCTATGAACGTGCACAAAACTTGCTCGGCAAAGCCGCTGAAGATAAAAATGTTCGCGACCTAGCTTTGCTTGGCGCGCGGCAAGCCGCCATTGCCCAAGAAGATTGGCTGAACGCGGCGAAGTTTTTAGAGCTATTGAATATCTCCAATCCAACGCTCGCTGCATCGAACAATGCACGCGCTTTGTTGAAACAAGGCAAAGCCCAGCAAGCCCTTGAGGTGATGCTCACCAGACCAAGCAGCGAGTGGTCACCGATTGCGCGTAGCATTGCCATCGAATCGGCTATTGCATTGAACCAATTTGAATTAGCGCATAACTGGATGAATGCCAAAGGCCATGGTTTAAGCCTGAAACAGCAAGCGCATCTAAACAGTTTGTATCAGGCGCATTATCTGCAAAGCGCTACCTCGGCCGATATGCTCTGGCAGCGTTGGCAAGAGCTTGGCCATAAAGCATCCAGCATTGAGCAAGCCAATGCCTTTGCACAACGCGCCACAGCGTTAGGCATGCAAAATTCAGCCAGTGTGGCACTGATTGAAGCCATTGAATCAAATTATCAGAAGCCGTATGTGATGGCGCTGAGCAATTTGGCCTATAACGACAGCGCATTATTTGCACGCATTGCTGCCTTTCTTTCCGCGCACAGCACCGATGCCGATTTGTTGTATACCTTAGGCGCTTGGGCCAAAGCCTGCGGACAAAGCCCAGCGGCTATTTCCTATTGGCAACGCGCCATCGCGCAAGGCGGCGGCGCAGAAAGCTGGAACCAACTCAGCCAAGCCTATGCCAGCGAACAGCAATTCGAGCAAGCGTTCAATGCTGCCAACAACGCGCGTCGCGTGCTGAATGCCGAATCACCGTTGCCAATGTCCGGCGTTTCTATGCAAGATAAAATTGCCGCCGAAGCGGTTTCCGAACAACGGAACGAACATGGCATTCCCTGGTTGCCGCAATAGTGGCATGACTACCCCGGCGCTATGCGCCACCCCTTCGAATCCGAAGGGGAATGCACGCAATTAAATACCGAATAATTCCCCTTCATTTATGAAGGGGTGCCCGGAGGGCGGGGTAGTCACTTCAACGCGCAACAATCGCCGCTACGCCCATGCCGCCAGCGGTGCAGATTGAAATCAATACACGGCCTTGGCCTTTCTCTTTCAGCAATTTTGCGGCGGTGGCCACAATGCGCGCGCCGGTTGCGGCGAATGGGTGACCAAGTGCTAGCGATGAACCAACTACATTGAGTTTGCTGCGGTCAATCGAGCCTAGTGCACCATCCATGCCGAGTTTTTCTTTGCAGAACTGTTCCGACTCCCAAGCCTTCAAGGTGCACAGCACTTGCGCCGCGAACGCCTCATGGATTTCGTAGAAATCAAAATCTTGCAGGCGTAAATTATTGCGTTTTAGCAATTGTGCTACAGCCCAAGCTGGCGCCATCAATAAGCCATCGCCGCCCACAAAATCCACTGCGGCTACTTGTGCATCAACTAAATACGCTTGGATTTCTTTGTTATTTTCCTGCGCCCACTGCTCGGAAGAAAGCAACGCTACCGAGGCGCCGTCGCTGAGATTGGTGGAGTTGCCGGCAGTGAGTGTGCCTTTGCCGGAGCGTTTATCGAATGCCGGTTTTAGGCTGGCTAATTTTTCGATTGTGGTATCGGCGCGCAGAATATTGTCTTTCGTTAAATCGCGAAATGGCACCACTAAATCATCGAAGAAGCCACGCGCATAAGCGGCGGCAGCATTTTGGTGTGAATTAAATGCCAACAAATCTTGATCTGCACGGGCAATTTGCCAGGTTTTAGCCATATCTTCGCAGCTTTCGCCCATGCTTTTGCCGGTGCGTGGCTCGGCCACGCCTGGAAATTCTGGCTTGAATTCACTAAACGAAAAACCCTTAATGGCGGCTTTGATACGCTCGCCCAAGGTTTTTGCGCGATTCAAATTCAATAATCGGCGACGCATTTTTTTACCGACAGCAATCGGCACATCTGATGTGGTATCAGATCCGCCGCCCGCGCCCACTTCAATTTGCCCAACGGCAATTTTATTGGCCACCGTAATCAATGAATCCAAGCCCGTGCCACAAGCGCGTTGCAGGGTTAAGCCCGGCGTGTGCGGCGATAAGCCCGACGACAGTGTGGCTTCGCGTGCAAGGTTGAAATCGGAGGAGTGCTTAAGCACTGCGCCCATCGCCACTTCGCCTAAGGTTTGGCCTTGCAACTGAAATTTTTCTACCAAACCACCCAATACAATGGTTGATAAACCCAAATTACCGACATCGAAATACGCGGTGTTGTTCCGGCAAAAAGGAATGCGAACGCCACCCAAGATGGCAACACGGCGCAATGACGACATAAAACGGCTCCTAAGGCATGCTAATAATGAACAGGACAAGGCATAATAGTCAGCCTAGCCTAGTGCTTTGATTGTAATTCCAAACTCCTGAGTATGGTAGCGCATGATTGAACCCATTTACAGTTATGGTGTGTTGGCCTTAGAGCTCTGCCCGGGCCAGCAGATGCAAAAATCCGCGCTGGGCGTTGCCGAAGCCAGCAGCTTAGGGGCTTTGCTTGCTGAAGATCTTCGGCAATGGATTGCGCCACATACCGATATTGATATAACGATGGCCGGCGCCTGCTTTGACCCAGTAGAAATTCTGCGCCCGCTTTGGCCGATTCACAAAGAACTGGCTCGCTTAACACATCTTGCACCGAAATCGATGGAAGCGCGTTTACTCTGCTTTGGGGCTGAACAGCGCATGCCAGAAGGCTTGCAGCCGCAAGTGGATTTTCAATCGGGGCCGCTGCGTTTAATACCCTATGTATTGTCTGGCCCGGCCGCATCAATAACGCTGGTGCAAAACCACATGGAAGCCGAACTGATGGAGCGCGGCATGGCCGGCGCAGCCACGGCATTATTGGCACAGCAGCAGTTTTCGGTGGCCATTGAACATGCGCGCTACATGACCCTGCATGATGTGGTGGCCCTGATGGCCATGCAATACCAACACAATGGCTTAGAACCGGTTTGGCCGATGATTGAAACGGCATTATTCGCGCCACAACAAGCCGTTTGGCTGGATGCCGCGCCAGAGCCACTGATCTATTTCAACCACAATATCGCGCATATCGCCATGCTTGATTGTCACCAATGGGCTTTAATGCAAGCAAATCTCAACGATAAAAGCTGCGAGCAACTGGAAGCGCAATTCCAGATGTTCCAAATGCGGCAACGGCAGATTGCGGCACTTTTAGAAGCGCATGGCATTGAAGTACATTTCGATTTCTGCGCTGATGCCAAAACCGCGCACCAAACCCTGCAACGCTAAGCGTTTTATTTTTGCCGCGTGCTGTGTTCAAACACCAAATAATGGGCATCGCGCATGCCCAGTGATTGGTACGTGCGCTGAGCGACGGTATTTTCTTTTTCAACATACAAGCGAATACCATGCACATCTGGGTTTTGTGCTGCCAAGTGCTGCACGTGTTCATATAACGCGCGGTACACCCCTTGTCAGCGACATTCAGGCGCCACAAACACGCTTTGAATCCACCACCACAAACCATTGCGCCAATCGCTCCATTCATTGGTTAGCATCAGGCAGCCCGCTGGTTGGCCATTTCGTTCGGCAATAAAATATTGTGCCAAATCGGGCTGAGCAATGGCTCGGCGCGTGCCGGGAATAATATCGCTATCTGGTAAATGTTTGTGCTCGGTTTCCAATGCCATAGCTTGCGCCCAGGTGGCTAACAACGCGGCGTCCATTAGTGTTGCAGGGCGAATAATGATGCTCATGTTTCATCCTTTGCTTTACGGCCAGAGCCAAGCTTGCGCGTTAATGTGTTTCGGCCAAGGCCTAACAACTGCGCCGCTTGCTGGCGGTGGCCATCGGTAAATTGCAGCGCCGCGTCAAACAAACTTTGCTCGAACTGTAGCTTCAGTTCGTTGTGAATATGCATGTGGCCTTGTTGCAATTGTTGCAAGGCCAGCGCATTCAGCTGCTGCTGCCACGGGGCGTTGCCTGCTAATGGCGCATTGTGTGTTGAAGCATTTTTTGGCCAATCGGCAACATCTAGCAGTTCTTGCGATGTGCTAGACACCAAACGCCAACAGGCATTTTCCAACTCGCGCACATTGCCTGGCCAATCCATGCTTTGCATAACAGTCAATAATGCCGAGCTGAGGATTTTTGGCTTGCTTTGCAATTGCAGCGCAGCCTGTTGGCAGAAATGCTTGGCCAAAAGCGGAATATCGGCTTTTCGTTCACGTAAAGCCGGCAGCTGAATTCGCAGCACATTCAAGCGATGCAATAAATCGGCACGGAAGTGGTTTTCTGCCACCAATTTTTCGAGTGGTTGGTGCGTGGCAGTAATCACTCGCACATCCACCTTAATTAATTCTCGGCCACCCACGCGATAAAACTCTGCTTCGGCCAATACCCGCAATAAGCGCGTTTGCAATGCCAAGGGCATATCGCCAATTTCGTCTAAGAACAAGGTGCCGCCTTGTGCTTGTTCGAAGCGGCCAATACGGCGTTGGTTAGCGCCGGTAAATGCACCGGCTTCATGGCCGAATAATTCCGATTCCAGCAAATCATTCGGAATGGCGGCCGTATTTAGCGCCACAAACGGCTTGTGGTTACGCGGCGATTCACGATGCAAGGCGCGTGCAACCAGTTCTTTGCCGGTGCCGGTTTCGCCGGTGATCAACACGCTAAGCGGCAATTGCGCCATTCGGCCAATTTGCTTAAACAATTCACGCATCGCCGGTGTTTGGCCAATCAGTGCTGCCTCGGTATCAATTTTCACAGGCTCTGCTGGGGCTTCGCGTGTGGTTGCTGTGGGCAGTGCTTTTGCCACCAAGGCCAGCACATTGTCTAGATCGAATGGCTTGGAAATGTATTCAAACGCGCCGCCACGATAGGCGCTGGCGGTATTGGCAATATCGGTAAATGCCGACATCACCATCATGGGTAAATTTGGATGGGCTTTTTTAACGACTTCAAGAAAATCGATACCCGTACTGCCTGGCATACGAATGTCGGTAATAATTAAGGCCGGCAATGCATCCACTTTCAATGCCGCTAATGCCGCGTTTGCTTGTTCAAAACAGCGCACCAAATGGCCAGCATCTTGCATAGCCTCGGTGAGCACATAACGAATACTGGCGTCGTCATCAACTAACCATATTTCAGCGCGATTCATCAGCGGGGCTCGTTAATTGGAATGAGTAAAGTGAAAACGGTATGCCCAGCGCGCGAACGAAAACTAAGAGAACCATGATGTTCGCGGGCAATTTGCTGCGCTAGCGGCAAGCCCAAACCAGTGCCTTCCGCGCGACCAGAAACCAGTGGCAAAAATATTTGTTCTTGCAAATCATCGGGAACGCCGCGGCCGTTATCGGCAATTTCTAGGCGAATGGCGAGCTTGAATAATTGTTCGCCAATTTTGATTTGATGTTCAGCGCGGCTGCGCAACGTAACGGTGCTAGCGCCCGATTGCAAGGCATTGCGCACAACATTCAATAACGCTTGCGTTAAGCGATCGGCATCGCCGAATAATTCTGGCAAACTCGGGTCGTAATCGCGTTCAATTTTCACGGCCCAGCCCGCTTCAGCCACAGCCAATTGCCGAACGGTTTCTAGCGCATTATGAATATTCAGCGGCGCATGTGCTTTGGGCGGTGCGGGGTTCATAAATTGGTCAATCAAATGCGTTAAGCGCACCACTTCATTTTCTATGAGCTGCACTAACGGCAATGCCTGCGGCTGCTCGGCAACTTTTTTATGCAATAACTGCGCCGCACCTTTCAAGCCGGCCAAGGGGTTACGAAGCTCATGCGCCAGGCCTTTCAAGGCCACTGACAAGGCCGCTGGCAAGGCCACCGCGGGGTCATCGCCCTCAAACTCGGCACGTGGATGCCATTCAATACGCCAACCCTGTTCATGGCACACAATAATGGCATCAGCAAAGAATTCATTTTGACTGGCATAGCTCAAATGCAGGCGCTGCGCTTGAATGCGCGCGTGTGGCGCGTTAGTGCGCTGGCATAAATTATGCAAACGCGGCGCTTCTTGATCAAGCTGGCTTAAACTCAAACCCACCAGACGGCGCTTGCCTAATGCTAGCCAACTGCTGAATGCACTATTGCAATCCACAATCAAACCGGCGCTGTCCACCCATAAAATGGGCGTTGCCAGTTGCTCAGCATTGGTAGAAAGACTATCCATTGCACCATAATAGTGCAAAATGTGACTCCGTGCGTTTGAAGCCGCTCATTTAATGCAGAACATTAATCGTCGCAATCAGCCACGCAGGTGTCTTTTTTGAAGGCAGCATCACGTTCATTGCGCTCTTGTTCGCGGGTTTTCATTTCGGTATTGGTTTTGTCATAAACCGCATCGAACTTAGCTTTCTCGCGTAGCGCATCTTGTTCTGAAATGCCTGCTTGTTTGGCAACCGCAATAAGTGATGCCTCATCAGCCGTTTTAATGTGCGCTTCATCCGGAGCAACCGGCGCAACAACAGCCGGTGGCTCTTGCTTGCACGCGGCAACCGACAGAAAAACACACAGAAATAGATAGTTGCGCATCATAAATCCTTTGGTTTTTGCTTACATTGAGTCTAATGGAAAATACGTTATGCTTAAAGCAACACATTGCGAGAATCACACATGGCCGAAGACAGCGCTAAACAGTGGGCCGACATTGCCGCACTCTTTGATCGTTTAGTTGAGCTTAGCCCAGCTATGCGCGATGAGCAAATTATACGCAGCAATGCCTCGCCAGCCGTGCAAATAAAAGTACGGCAAATGCTTGTTGCGCTAGAAAACAATCCGGATTTTTTAGAGTTTGAAGCACGGCAAAAGCAATTTCCTACTGACGCTTTACCAGACTATAGCTCGCTGGCAGCAGGTGCCATTGTTGGCGCCTTTCAGATTGATAAGCTGGTTGGCCGTGGCGGTATGGGCGAAGTGTATTTAGCGCATCGTACCGATGCCGATTTTTCGCAACAGGTTGCCTTAAAGCTTATTCGCCCGGAAGCCATTGGCCGCATGGCGCATTTTGAAAACGAACGACGCATTCTTGCTGGCTTAGAACACCCAGGCATTGCACGACTGATTGATGGCGGACTTACGCCAGACGGACGGCCGTACATGGCTATGGAATTTGTGGAAGGGCGCGACATCATTCGCTATGCCGAAGACCACGCACTTAGCCTTGATAAACGCTTGCAATTATTTCAGCAAATTTGCGATGCAGTGGATTTTGCACATCGTAATTTCATTGTGCACCGCGATTTAAAGCCCGCCAATATTTTGGTGGATGCTGAAGGCCGCGTGCGATTGTTAGACTTTGGTATTGCCAAGCTTACCGACGATGGCGGCACTGCCTTAACCCAAGCCATGCTAACGCCAGATTATGCTGCACCTGAGCAGCTTGATGGCGGCGCTATTACCACGGCCACCGATGTGTTTGCGCTAGGTGTTGTGTTGCATGAATTACTGACCGATATGCGACCTTGGAGTTTA
The DNA here is from genome assembly GCA_043744535.1 of Arenimonas sp. Taxonomy (GTDB): domain Bacteria; phylum Pseudomonadota; class Gammaproteobacteria; order Xanthomonadales; family Xanthomonadaceae; genus Arenimonas. The sequence continues at coordinate 833 of JAYTVJ010000149.1, read as the reverse complement.
TCTAGCTCTGCAATTCCTGGCGGTCTCAAGCGCCGCTTTGAAACAATACCCGCACTACCTAGCAACAAAGTAAATCCTTCACGGTCAGTAAGTGCAAAACAGCTACGCGGCGATCTTGACGCCATTGTATTGAAAGCATTGCGCCCAGAGCCTAACATGCGTTATCAAAGCGCCGCGGCATTTTGGCAGGATATTAAACGGCATTTACGACGTGAACCGGTAGATGCACGTGGCGATTCGCGGGCTTATCGTTATCGGCGTTTTATTAGCCGCCATAAAATAGCCGTGGCCGCTGCCGTGGCCGTTTGCATGGCAATATCAGTGGGCGTGGCTGGCGTGCTTTGGCAAGCGCATAAAACGGCCCTTGAACGAGACCAAGTATTGGCAGAAATGCGCCGAACTGAAGCGGTTAAAAACTATTTACTGTTAATGTTTCGCACCGCGGGTGAAAACCAAGGTAACGAAACCACCACCGCAAAAGATGTGTTAGACCAAAGCGCAAAACACCTTAGCGAGCAATACCGCGACCAGCCACAAACGCGTGCCGAAATTGTGCAGGCATTAGGCGCGCTGTATTTATACATGAACGATGCCAATGGTGCCGCACCTTTATTAGAAAATTACCTTAAATCCGCCAATACTGCGCCAACCGCGCGCGCTGAAGTGAGCAGCATGTTGGCCGAAGCCGAACTGCTGCGTGGTAATACCGCGCAAGCTAGACGCATGCTGGATGCCGCGCAAGGCTATTGGAACAAGAGTCCAGCGCAGCATCAAAAATCTTTAGTTGAGATTCGGCAAACACAGGCGCGTATTGAAAAAGAAGAAAGTGGCTT
>JAYTVJ010000148.1:0-10485 GCA_043744535.1 Arenimonas sp. | reverse complement strand
CAAAGAACATTTTGCCAAACCCGGAAGTTAAGCCTTTGCGACATTTCGTCTCAAAGTGGTCGCACAGTATGGCAGACCTTTTTGATTTAGTCAATACTGATATTTTACATTTCAGTATTAATTCATCTTGTCACAGCGATGTTTTGCATCAACTGGGTCGACAAGTATAACAAGATTCAAGGGCAAAAGAAAAGTCTTTTTGCAGACTTTGCAAAGACTGAATTAAAAACCCCGTACTTTAGGCCTGATCCACTAAAAGAACGCGGGCGAAATTGCGCTTACCGACCTGTAAAACAGCCTCGAAACCTGGCTTCAACAGGCTCTGTGCATCTTCAATCACCACATTATCTATGCGCACAGCACGCTCTTGGATTTTACGGTTAGCTTCCGCATTGCTGCTCGCCAAGCCCGCCAACTTCAGCAAAGAAGCGAGCCGAATACCTTCACCCGGAACTGCAATTGTGTTTAATTGCAATAAGTCTTTATCTGCCTCGCCACGAACCGCCGCCTGCCAACCTTGAATGGCGGCTTCGGCTTCGGCCGTATTATGAAAACGTGTTGCTAATTCACGTGCCAAACGCAACTTGGCCTCACGTGGATGCAATTGGCCACTTGCCGCTTCGCTTTTCATCAGCGCTAGTTCCGATAGCGATACATCAAAGCTGAGCAGTTCAAACCAACGCCACATCAATTCATCGCCAATTTTCATGGTTTTGTTGACAATATCAATAGCCGGCTCGTTGATGCCGATGTAATTGCCGAGCGATTTGCTCATTTTGTTGACGCCGTCTAACCCTTCTAGCAAGGGCATGGTCAGCACAATTTGCGGTGGCTGACCGTGATGCTCTTGTAAGCCACGCCCCATCAATAGGTTGAACTTCTGATCGGTACCGCCTAACTCAACATCCGCCTGCAATGCCACCGAATCATAACCCTGCACTAATGGATAGAGAAATTCGTGGATTGCAATTGGCTGTTGCGCGGCAAAGCGTTTCGAGAAATCATCACGCTCCAGCATACGCGCCACGGTTAGCTGACCGGCCAGTTTAATCATATCGGCAGCCGACATTTTATCGAACCACTCGGAATTGAAGCGCAGTCCGGTTTTGTCTTTATCTAGCACCTTATACACTTGATCGGCATAGGTTTGGGCATTGGCAGCTACATCTTCACGGGTCAAGGGTTTGCGAGTAATATTTTTACCGGTTGGGTCGCCAATCATGCCGGTGAAATCGCCAATTAAGAAAATAACTTGGTGGCCCAGATCCTGAAATTGACGCATTTTATTCAGCAGTACCGTATGGCCAATATGCAGATCGGGCGCTGTCGGGTCAAAACCGGCCTTAATGCGCAACGGCCGGCCAAGCTTTAAGCGCGCCTCGAGCTCTTCGCGCTTTAATATTTCCTGCGCACCGCGACCAAGCATATCGAGTATTTCGTTCAATTCAGTTGACATAAAAACATCCATGAGACGTAAAAAACAAGCGCTTATGCAGCAACTTGTTAATCATTGGTTAATTAAATTAATTATGCCTGAATACAGACCGCACAGGTTTGACGGATAGCATAAACACTGGTTATTTTAACGCATCGTTCGATTTACATCACAGAGGCGCCGTTTTGCCAGACATTTCTTTTTTAACCGCGTTACGCGCCCGCACCGCTTCACAATGGCAAACCGCCAGTTTATTGAGCCTGATTGGCTTGTGTGTGATATCGATAGTGCCTGCACTGCAAAAGCCCGCTTTGGCTAAAGCAATCGAATCAAAACCTGCTGTTTCATCGCCAAACTTTGCCCGCAAAGCGGTTGATAACCGCACCTTCCGCTGGCGCACCGTAACAGTTGCCAAAGGCCAAACCTTAAGCGATATCTTCAAAGAACTTGGCCTTTCTCAAGACATCATGTTGCGCGTGTTGGCTACCAGTTCAGCAAAACTGGCCTTTAAGCGCATCAAAGACGGTGATGTCATCGAATTCGAGATGAATGGTTACAAAACATTGCGCGCTATGCGTTTTGATCAAAGCGACTTAGCGCAAGTTATGCTGAACATTGAAGCTAACAGTATTGATGAACAAATTACTGAGCGAAAGCTGGAAAAGCGCTTGCTGGTTGCCTCCGGCGAAATCACCAGCTCTTTGTATGCCGATGCACAACGCGCCGGGTTGAGCGGCAAGATCGTCAATCAAGTGGCTGATGTTTTTAAATACGACGTTGACTTTGCCGATGATTTACGCGATGGCGATCAATTCCAAGTGGTTTATGAGCAAAGCTTTCTGGAAGATAAGCCGTATAAGCAAGGCCAAATACAGGCGGCTACGTTTATTAACCGCGGTGAAAAATTTTCGGCCTTTCGCTATAACGCCAGCGGCCGCGATGAATACTTCGATGGCAATGGCAGGCCGCTGAAAAAAGTGTTGTTGCGTATTCCTATCGAATTTGCACGCTTAAGCTCAACGTTTGGCATGCGTAAACACCCGGTGCTTGGCCGTATGCGTGCCCATAAAGGTGTGGATTATGCCGCCCCAACGGGTACGCCGATTATGGCCGCCGGCGACGGCCGCGTTGAGCTGGCTGGCTGGAAAAGCGGCTATGGCAAAACCGTGATTATCAATCATGGCCAAGGCCGAAGCACGCTATACGGGCATATGTCGGCACTGGGTAAACTCAAGCGTGGCCAGTTTGTTTCGCAAGGCGCCATCATTGGCCGCGTGGGCAGCACCGGCCTTGCCACTGGCCCGCATTTGCACTACGAATTTCGCATTAACGGCAATCAAGTCAATCCGCTAAAAGTGACTATGCCGAAACCTGAGCCACTGCGTGGCAATGCCTTGGCAAAATTTAAAAGCGCCACCGCGCCTGCAATTGCTATGATGGAACAATCGGCCACTACTCAATTGCGCTAAGCATGCCTTCTTCTTTGTATATCGGTTTAATGTCGGGCACCAGCTTGGATGGTATTGATGTTGCCTTGGTGGATTTCGCGGAAAGCGCCGCGTTAGTGCATTCCGGCCACTATCCATTGCCAGAACTATTACGCCATGAATTGCTGCGCATATCGCAATCAAACAGCGTGATTACACTGGAACAGTTTGGTCGGCTTGAAACGGCATTAGGCCAAGCCTTTGCTGATGCGGTAAACACATTTTGCCGGCAACACAGCATTCAACCCGAACACATTCACGCGGTGGGCAGCCACGGCCAAACTGTTCGGCATAATCCACACGGCGATTTGCCTTATACCCTGCAAATGGGCGATGCCAATATCATCAGTGAACGCACAGGCATTACTACGGTTGCGGATTTTCGTCGCCGCGATGTGGCCGCTGGCGGGCAAGGTGCACCGCTAGTGCCCGCGTTTCATAAAGCCTTATTCGCAAAACCTAGTTGCACCAGAGCCATTGTGAATATTGGCGGCATTGCCAACATTACCTTGCTAGCCGCAGATGGCGCAGTCACTGGCTTTGACACCGGCCCAGGCAATGGTTTAATGGATGCATGGTGCCAAATGCACTGGCAGATTGCCTACGATGATAAAGGCCAAAAAGCCGCGCTTGGACATGTTGAACAAACTTTGTTGGAAAGTCTTTTGTCTGATCCATGGCTGAAACTGCCCGCGCCGAAAAGCACTGGCCGCGATGTGTTTAACCTTGAATGGCTAGATGCACATTTGCAAAACTTAAGCCTTTCGCCGGAAAGTATTTTGTGCACAATAAATGCGTTTACTGCACGCACCATTGCCGAGGCTTTATTAGCAAACAATGCGCCGCTTGACGATGTTTTTGTGTGCGGCGGCGGCGTACACAACGCCTTATTGATGCAGCATTTACAGCGTTTACTGCCCTGCCCCGTGCAATCCACAGCTGTGCTCGGCGTTGATCCGGATTATGTGGAAGCGATGGCTTTCGCCTGGCTGGCCAAACAATGTATCGAAGGCAAGCCGGGCAATGTAGTGGACGTTACTGGTGCAAAAGGGCCACGGATTCTAGGCGCGATTTATCAGGCTTAATGCCAATACGAATAATCCTACAAAAATGCACCCACAATCCCTATAAACAATTGCTCTAATTACATAAATAATCAAACCTGAACTCTCAACAGGTTTTACTTCATGCTTGACATCCTTATTTTATGTAGTTACATTAAATACAATGAAGCTTGAGTTTGATTCGTTCAAGCGCGCAATAACGCTTGCCGAACGCGGACTTGATTTCAAACACGCCGTTGAAGTGTTTAGCAGTGCCATCATAACGATTGAAGACATACGCAAACCCTATGGCGAAGTTCGATTGATGACCGTTGGCTTACTTGATGCCAGCGTTGTGATTGTAGTTTGGACTGCACGAGGCGACTTCCGTCGCATTATTAGCATGAGGAAAGCCAATGAACGCGAAATTGCAAAATACGCCCAGCACTTGGGTTGATCCAGACGATGCGCCGGAATTAACCGATGAAGATTTTGCGCGGGGTGTTTGGCGAATTGGTGACCGTATTGTGCCGCGCGAGGAAGCTCAAGCACATGCTCGCGAGCAAATGCGGCGTGGTCGGCCGAAAGCAGAAAGCCCAAAAATCGCTTTAACAGTGCGTTACGATGCAGAAATTGTGAATGCGTTCCGCGCTACCGGCACTGGCTGGCAAACGCGGATGAATGCGGCATTGCGAGAATGGCTAGCACTGAATAACGCCGCAAAGCCCTAATTATTTTCCAATCCGTTTCCATAAAATCATCATTAAAACGACCGCTGGTGCCACAGCCATTGTTGCTATAACGAAATAGGTTCCATAGCTTGTTGCTTCAACAATGCCGCCAGCGAAAATACCCAGCACTTTACCTGGCAAATTCACCATTGAACTGAGCAATGCATATTGCGTAGCGGTATGTTGCCGATTTACCAGTGAAGATAAAAATGCCACGGCGGCCGTGCCTAAAAAGCCAAGCGCGAAATTTTCGATTGAAATGACACCGGTTAGTACCAATAAATTGCCTGGATGTGCAATTAACCAAAAATAGGTGAGATTGCATAATGCTGTCAGCAAGACCGACCAAAACAACGGCCCGCGCACGCCCCAGCGTGAAATCGCAGCGCCTCCTGCAAATACACCGGCGATGCCTATCCACACGCCATACAATTTAGTGATTGTGCCAATCTGCGTTTTTGTAAAGCCCATATCAATATAAAACGGGCTCATAATGCCGCCTACCAGTGCTTGCTCCGGAATTTTGAACAACAAGATGAATAACAGTAAAAGCAATGCGGTTTGCCAACCATAGCGTTTAAAAAAATCCGTGAATGGGTCAATCACACTTTCTTGCATAGCTTGGCCCCATGTGGCTGGCGCATGGCGCGTGAACTCAGGCTCTTTTGCTCGCAGGTTTGCGGCAATTGGAATCAGCATGAGTAAGGCCATGCCTAAGTAAATACTAGCCCAAGATATGTGGTCGGCCAAGATCAATGCCACCATGCCGCTCATAATCAAAGCAATACGATAGCCAAGCGAATACACCGCCGTGAGCGCGCCTTGATCTTCAAGCGGCGCTATTTCAATACGATAGGCATCCACCGCAATATCTTGTGTTGCACCCGAAATAGCAACTAGCACGGTTGCAGCAATGAACAACCCTAAATAGGCGGGCGTGCTAAGCGCCATGACAATTAGACCTGCGAAAACACCGAACTGCGCTAACAACAGCCAACTACGGCGACGGCCCATGCCAGAAATAAACGGAATTTCAACATGATCCAACAACGGTGCCCAAAGAAATTTCAATGCATACGCCATGCCCGCACTGGCAATGATGGTAATTTCTTTTAGTTCGATGCCACCTTCTTTCAACCAATAGGCCAAGGTTCCTGCTACCAATAAAAACGGTAGGCCGGATGCAAATCCGAAAAAAAACATAGTCCATGCCGCAGGTTGGCTAAACGATTTCCATACTGAAGGCTTGGCTGGTTTTGGTGCGGGTGTTGCAACAGAGTCAGTCATTCGCTGTAATCCACGGTAAATGGCGCGTGATCAGAAAATTTTGGTTCGGATGTAATAGTGCAATCGCGCAAGCTGGCTTTCAGGTTGGCGCTAATCATTTGGTAATCAATACGCCAGCCCACATTCTTAGCCCGCGCCGCGCCGCGCTGGCTCCACCAGGTGTAATCTTGGCCTTGCGGTTTTAGTGTGCGGTAGGCATCCACCCAACCATCGTGGTCAATTAGCTGGCTTAACCAAGCGCGCTCTTCAGGCAAAAACCCGGAATTTTTTTCATTGGATTTGGCATTACGAATATCCATTGCCGTATGGGCAATATTCCAATCACCGCAAACAACCAGTTTTCGGCCACTGGCAATCATCTCCGCAAATTTGGGGCGAATCCAATCCATCACTTCAAATTTGAACTGTTGGCGCTCCTCTTTCGACGAGCCTGACGGCAAGTACAAGGAAATCACCGATAAATCCCTGAAGCGCACCTCAATGTAGCGGCCTTCCTCATCAAACGCCGGCCAGCCAAGTTCGGTAATCACCAAATCAGGCTTTTGTTTGCAATAAATAGCCACACCGGAATAGCCGTTTTTGGTGCTGGCATCGCGGAAAAACACGTGGTAGCCCAACGGTCGAAATAGCGCATCGGCTAGTTGATGCTCTTGCGCTTTCGTTTCTTGCACACATAACACATCGGCGTTTTGCGCCAAAAACCACTCAAAAAAACCCTTGTTGGCGGCGGAGCGGATGCCATTGGCATTAAAACTAATAATTCGCATGCGTTTCAACTGCTGATAAACTTAGACAAGATTAGCCGAAAGCATCGTCGATGTGGAGATAAATGCACGCTTACCAACAACAATTTTTGCAATTGGCCATAACCAAGCAGGTTTTACGTTTTGGCGAATTCACCTTAAAATCTGGGCGTATTAGCCCCTATTTCTTTAATGCCGGGCTATTTGATGACGGCCAAAGCATGCACACCGTTAGCCAATGCTATGCGCAAACTATTTTAGACAGCGGGCTAGGTTTTGATATGTTGTTTGGCCCCGCCTATAAAGGCATTCCTTTAGCCACCGGCACTGCCATGGCTTTGGCGCAACAAGGCCGAAATGCGCCGTTGGCCTTCAATCGTAAAGAAGCTAAAAATCACGGCGAAGGCGGCACCTTGATTGGCGCGCCCTTGCAGGGTCGAGTGTTAATTATTGATGATGTGATTACCGCTGGCACCGCTATTCGTGAATCGATAGACATCATTCGCAAGCAGGGTGCCGATGTGGCAGGTATTGTTATTGCACTCGATCGCCAAGAAAAAGGCAAAGATTCAGCGCTTTCTGCAAGCCAAGAAATACAGCAACAACATGGCGTGCCAGTGCTTAGCATAGTTGGCTTAAACGATTTACTGGAGTATTCTGAGCACGACATGGCGCTTGCGCAATATCGCAATGCCTTACAAAATTACCGTAACCAGTTCGGGGCCAATTATGCGTAATGCCACAAAAATTCTTATTGCATTCCTAGGCATCGCCATGCTCAGCACGGCAATGGCGCAAGAAAAAAAGATTTATCGCTGGGTCGATAAAGACGGCAAAGTACAACTCAGCGACCAACTGCCGCCCGATATGGTCGATAAAGCACGCAAGGAATACAACGCAAAATCCGGCACCTTGCAAAATAATGTGCAGAACCAACTCACGCCAGCCGAACAAGCTGCTGCCAAGCAACAAGCGGATGCCGAAGCCGATGCAATGGCGCAGGCCGAAAAAGCCAAGCGCATTGAACAAGGCATGATGATCAATTTTGAAACCGAAAAAGACCTTCAGCGCTCATTTGATGAACGTACCGACTTACTGCAACAAACCATTATTTCACTGAAAGCAAGCATACAATCACGCAGAGCAGCGGCAATCAGCGTACTCAATGAATTATCCGATATGGAGCTCAACGGCCAGCCCATTGCTGCCGATAAAATTAAGCTGATACGAAGCAACCATTTGCTTGTGATGAAGCAAACAGAGCAGTTAACGCGACTGACAATTAGCTTTAACGCCTTAAAAAGTGAGTTCGCGCAAACCCTAGAAAAATACCGGCAGCTCAAAGGCACTAACAGCACGGAAAGTGCACCACTAGCAAATGCCCCCGCAAGCGCAGAGCCAACAACGCTGAAGCAATAGCTTAAAAAGGCAACGTTAAGCTGGGCTTTAATGCTAATAATTGTTCACGGAACACGCCTTGAATCTCGACTAGGCGCGCCTTGCTATCGGCTTCAAAACGCAAAACCAGCACTGGCGTAGTATTCGACGCGCGCACTAAACCCCAGCCATCCGGCCAGTCCGCGCGAACACCATCGATGGTGTTAATGCGTGCGCCATCGAAATGGGCTTTTGCCACAAACTGCTCGATAAAGCTGTGTTGCTCGCCCTCTTCCAGTTCAATTTTCAGCTCAGGCGTAGACTCACTATTCGGCAAGGCATCGAACACCGCCTGAATACCTTCTGGTGCTGCCGCCAAGATTTCCAGTAAGCGCGCGGCAGCATAAATACCATCATCAAAACCGAACCAACGCTCGGCAAAGAAGAAATGGCCGCTCATTTCGCCAGCGAGTTCGGCATGGGTTTCTTTCATTTTTGCCTTAATCAGCGAATGGCCGGTTTTCCACATAATGGGGCTGCCGCCGTGGCGCAGAATATGGCCTTGCAAGGCACCGGTACATTTAACATCATAAATAATGGCCGCGCCTGGATTGCGGTGCAACACATCTTCGGCAAACAACATGAGCAGTCGATCCGGATAAATCATTTCGCCTTTCGCCGTTACCACACCTAATCGATCGCCATCGCCGTCAAACGCCAAGCCAATATCGGCGCCCGAATGCTTAACCGTTTCAATCAAATCGACTAAATTGGCAGGATCACTGGGGTCAGGATGATGATTGGGGAAGTTACCATCAACCTCACAATAAATCGCTTCCACTTCTGCGCCAATAACTTCCAATACCGCTGGCACAATCGCACCTGGTACGCCATTGCCGCAATCAACAACAACCTTCAAGCGACGGTCAATTTGAATATCATCGGCAATATAACGGGTGTACTCACCAACAATATTTTTGGTGTTGACGTGACCGAGCTGCTGTGCCTTGATGACTTTTTTCTCGACAATGCGCTCGAATATATTGGTAATGGCATCGCCTGATAAGGTATGTCCATCAATCACAATCTTAAAGCCATTGTAATCGGGAGGATTGTGCGAGCCGGTAACAGAAATGCCGCTGGTAAACTCACTGTTGTGTGTCGCGAAATACACCAAAGGCGTAGGCACCTGGCCAATATTGAGCACTGAAACACCCGCCGACATAATGCCTTCTGTTAAACCGGCAGCGAGTTTTTCAGACGATAATCTACCGTCATAGCCAATCACAATGCCACGTAAATTTTTCTCTACTAAAATAGTGCCAATGACTTCGCCAATCAATTGCGCAATACCGGCATCTAAATTGGTGCCCACAATGCCGCGAATATCGTAGGCTCGGAAGATACTGCGCTCTAACGGAACTTTGGGATTAGCAATTTCCTTGATATTAAATACCGGCTTAGCAGGAACAAGATCAGTCGTAATAATGCCTTTTTGGTTCATTTCATGCAGCGTCAATTCATCATCTTCTTCGCTAACGGCATTGGCTAAGTGCAGGCGCTTTTTCTGGTACACAGGCGCATAGGCACTTGCCAAGGCACCCAGTAAAAACAAAAATGCTAACGCCAGCTCCGCAACACCTTTCAATTCGAACAAACCTTTTTCTGCCAATGGCGCTGATGCCACAATGCGCCAAGGCGTTTGCGGAATCTGAGTAGCATTGTTTTCAGCCGTTGATGCTAAGGCCGTATCGCCGCGGGGCAGAATATCAACGCGATCTTGCCGAATAGCCAAATAGCCATTTTTTGGCATTACTTGGTTCATCGCCTTATCAAGGTTCGTCAGCGGAACCTGCACATACACCAACAAATCGTTTACGCCACTGCCAATTAAAGACACCAACGCTAATTTTTGCGCGCCCGAGACTTTAATAATACGGAACGCTACTTGCGAATCGTTGGCGCCGGCTTCAAGTACGGCCAGTTTGCCCGCACCAAATTTGGCTATATCGCTGTAGGCCATTTCTAAACCAACGTGGTGTAATTCAACAACATCCGCGTTAGGAATAGCATTTTTAAAAATAGCTTTAATACTTTCTTGTTCGCTTTCAAAAGCCAATGGTCCAATCTGCTTTTGCGCTGTTTGCATTTTTACAATGAGCGACTTACTGAATGGCTCAATGGCTTTGACGGCATTATCACGTGTTATCAGAACATCGCGCTCGGATTTATTTTGACCATATACATCAAAGCCAATGAAGGCAAACCAGGCGCTTAACAATACGCAAAGAATGGCACCGCTTTGCCAAGGATTCGCTTGAATCCATGCGCGTGCTTGATTGATATACGTTTGTGCTGATGACATATTAACGAACTCCTGTA
>JAYTVJ010000147.1:0-10496 GCA_043744535.1 Arenimonas sp. | reverse complement strand
ACCGGACAGCTTAATGGTTGAGAGGCGCATGCGTTTTCTGACTGTAAACTCAAGTTACAGTATAGCGCGAGTCTTTGAAATGAGCGAGTGTAAACAGCCGTTTTTACGCTAAATTACAGGGATTTAAGCGTTATATTCGCTGGTCGTTTTAGCCTGAATTGACAAGGCATGAATATCGGTTTTGAGCAATTCAGCAAGTGCATGATAAACCAACTGATGGCGTTTTAGCAGGGTCAGCCCTTCAAACCGTTCAGACACAATTAATACACTGAAATGCCCTCTGCCATCTTGCGCGCCAGCATGTCCAGCATGTTTGTGGCTATCGTCTTGAATGCTTAAAACGCGTGGCGAAAGCGAGGCCAACGCCAGCTCAATAGCCTGAATTCTGCGCATTTAAGGCAAAACCGGCTTGTAAGGGTAGATTTCAGCCGCTTGGTACACACCCGCCGCGAAGTATGGGTCTTCATTAACCCACTGCCTTGCCACTTGCATACTGGCAAATTCCACCACCAGCATACTGCCAACAAATCCTGCATCGCCTGGGTTTTCATCATCAATTGCCGGCATTGGGCCAGCAATTTTTAGGCGTCCTTGCACAGCAAGCGCCTGAAGCCGAGCAATGTGCGCAGGACGAACGGCCAAGCGCTGGGCTAAAGTGCCGGGCTTGTCCTTCGCTAAAACGATGTACCACATAAGACATTGGCGGCCGAAGCCGCCAAATAGTTACGCGTTAACGACGTTGGCGGCTTGTTTGCCTTTAGGGCCTTGTACGACCTCAAAAGAAACACGCTGGCCTTCTTTCAACGAACGAAACCCTTCAGTAGCTATTGCAGAAAAATGCACGAAAATATCTTCACTGCCATCTTCTGGTGCAATAAAACCAAAACCTTTTGCATCATTAAACCACTTCACTGAACCAAAACTCATAACGACACCTTAAAATAATTAGAAAAAACACCAACATGAAACATTGGTAAAGCAAAGTATGCACAAATCTGAATCGCTTGCCAAGTTATTTTTAAGCACGGATTAGGCTTTTTATAATTGGCAGCAAACAATCGCTAACCGATTCAACATTTGCCAAGACCTCTTGCAAGGTGATTTCGGCATTTGCCGGATCGCATCCTGCCGCCCAATTGGCCACCACGCACAAGCTGGCATATTGCAATTCTAGCTCGCGCGCTAAGCCTGCCTCGGGCATACCGGTCATGCCGACTACATCGCAGCCATCGCGCATTAAACGCGCAATTTCTGCCCTACTCTCAAGCCGCGGCCCTTGTGTGGCGGCATAGCAACCGCCGGCATGCACTGCAACCTTAGCCTTCGTACAGGCTTTTAAGAGCAACTGCCGCAAATTTTCTGAATACGGCTCGGTGAAATCTACATGCAGCACCTCAGTGCCCGGCTCTTCGCATAGAGTCGAAATTCGGCCCCAGGTATAGTCGATGAGTTGATCGGGCACTGCCAACACACGTGGCCCGAATTGCGCAGTGATTCCGCCTACCGTATTGATGGCCAAGATTGAATGGGCGCCAATATCTTTCAGCGCCTTCAAGTTCGCCCGATAATTCACTTTATGCGGCGGCAAGGCATGCGCTTCACCGTGCCGTGCTAAAAAGGCAATGCGCTTTGTGCCAATTTGCGCAACCCGAATAGGCCCTGATGGTGCGCCGTACAGGGTGTCAACCGACATCGCGTCAAGCCATTGAAGGCCCGCAAGCCGATAAACGCCGGTTCCACCGATAATAGCTAAATCAATATCCATCATTCGTGCAACGCATAAATAGCGGGCAAATTACGGCCATGCTCGTTCATGTCCATGCCATAGCCGTACACATAGCGGTCTGGCACCATAAAACCCGAATAATCGGCCTTTAAACCGTGCACGCAACGGTTGTGGTGTTTGGTTGCCATCACTGCAATTTTTACTTTAATCGCACCTTGATCTTCACACCAATCACGCACGGCTTTTAAGGTGTGCCCTTCATCGAGAATGTCATCCACCAAAATTACCGTGCGGCCTTCAATAATGGTGGCTGGCCGATGCAACCATGCCAAACCCGATCCGGTCATTTCACCGCGGTAGCGCGTGGCATGCAGATAGTCGAATTCAGCATCAAAGCCCAGTGCAAGCCCTAAGCGCGCTGCAAAAAACAAGCCCCCATGCATTAAGGTCAAAAATACCGGAAACTGCCCGTGCAAGTCCTTTCGAATTTTCTCAGCCATGTCATCGATGGCGCGTTCAATATCCACGCGATCAATCACCAACTCTGAGCGAGCAATAACCTCGTGTATTTTATGCCGCATTACGATTGCTCCATGGAATTGATGGCAACGAAAGCCGCTTGATAACCAGGCTGCTGAGCAAGATTCTGCCATGAAATTTGGCGCTTGGCACGCAACGCATCAATTTTCGCGTAGTCGTAGTCGCCGAGCGGCATCGATTCAAGCGCCGATGCCACCAACACCGGCGGGCAAACCAGCACCACATCGCAGCCCGCATTTAGATGCAGCGCAATACGGGCGCCCACGCCACCGGCACTTTCAGCCGCTGCCATGCCAATATCATCGCTAATAACTAGGCCAGTAAAGCCAAGTGATTTTTTCAGCACTTCATTAATCCAAACCGAAGAATAACCAGCCGGTTCAGCGGATACCTGTGGATAGCGTACATGCGCCATCATCACTGCTTCAGCACCAGCTAAAATGCCTGCTTTAAACGGCACTAAATCGATTTGCGTAATCTCAGCGAGTGTGCGGTTATCACACGCATCATCAAAGTGCGTGTCTTCCAATACCGAGCCATGCCCGGGGAAATGCTTCAAGGTTGCTGCCATGCCGGCTTGTTGCATCCCTTGTACATAAGCAGTGATGCAAGCAGCCACTGTTTCGGGCTGTGCAGAAAAAGCACGGTTACCAATCGCTAAATTACCACGGCCCAAATCGGCCACCGGCGCGAAACTTAAATCTAATCCGGCCGCCATAATTTCTGAGGCCATCAAAAATGCATGTTCATGCGCTAACGCAAGTGAGGCATCAGAATTTAGTGCGCCTAGTTGCTCTAAGCAAGGCAAAGCGGCGAAACCGCTTTTGAAGCGTTGTACGCGTCCGCCTTCTTGATCAACACAAAGCAGCAGCGGCCGTTCTGATGCAGCACGAATGGCTTGGCACAATGCCTGCAATTGGTCTTTGTTGGCAAAATTCCGCGAAAACAGAATCACGCCAACCACACTGGGATGCTTAAGTTGTGTGTATTCTTGATCGGTGAGTGTATGGCCTGATATTCCTATGATGAGCATTGTTTTTCCTCGTCAGACCAGCGCGCATAGGGCCTGGCTGATAATTGCATATTGTAATAACGCAGCTGGTCAGTAACTTCTTGGCCTAGCCAATCGGGGCGTTGAAAATATTCGTGTTCGTCATCTAGCTCAATTTCGGCCACAATCAAGCCGGTATTTTCAGCAGCGAACTCGTCAATTTCCCACAGGTGTTCGCCAAACCGGACTAAATGCCGTGTTTTGTCAATCGCGATTTGGCTACTCAATGCCATTAGTTGCTCGGCATCTTGCAAGGCAATGGGATATTCAAACTCTTGCCGCTTTGCACCTAATTCTCTGGATTTAATATTGATATTGGCCGATTGGTTGAACACCCGAACACGCACAGAACAGTGCTCACGGCCATCAGCCAACGCTTGGCTATCGTTCAAATAGGCTTGCGCGATGCGCGTGCTCTGATGCACCAAGGCGCGCCACGCGTTGTTGGCGAGTAAAAACTTGCGTTCAATTTCAATAGCCATTAGCGTGCCTCGAACACAGCGATGGATTCCACATGCGCGGTTTGCGGAAACATGTCCATAGCGCCGGCTTGAACCAACCGATAGCCGCGCTCTTGCACTAAATAGCCCGCATCGCGCGCTAATGAGGCCGGATGACACGATACATAGACAATGCGCGTAACGCCTTTAAGGTTCAGCTGTTTAAGCACATCCAATGCGCCTGCACGCGGCGGATCGAGCAGAATTTTATTGAAGCGCTGCGCTTTCCATAATTGCGCGGAAATATCTTGTGATAAATCGGCGGCAAAAAAATGCGCGTTGCTAATTTGATTGCGCTCAGCATTTTGCTTGGCACGCTCAACCAAGCCCTGATCACCTTCAACACCCACGGCTTCAGCCACTAATTTTGCCAAAGGCAGTGTGAAATTGCCCAATCCACAGAATAAATCCAGCACTATATCGCTGGCACTTGGCTCTAGTAATTGCAAGGCTGTTTCAATCATTCGTTCGTTAAGCTTGGCATTGACTTGAATGAAATCTAAAGGCTTAAATTGAAAGTGAATACCCGATGCTAACGAAAACGACAAGGGCGTTGGGTTTTCAGAAAAGGGCTGCACGCTATGAATATTGCCCGGCTGCATATATAACTGCACAGAATGCAACTGTTCAAATGTTTTTAAGCGTGCAATATCTGCTGCTGCAAAAGGCTGGTGATGGCGAAAAACGAGAGCAATCGGCCCGTCGCCCACCACAAATTCAATTTGGCTAATCTCTTGCTTTATCTGCAACGAATTAACCAGCTCCGATAGGGGCGTTATCAACGCTGACAACTCCGGCACTATCGTTTCACATTGCTGCAACTGCGCCACAAAGCGCGGATCATGCTCGCGAAAGCCAATCAATACAGCGCCTTTTTTCTCAACATAACGCACCGAAAAACGGCCTTTGCGGCGATAACCCCATGCATCCGCTGTTAGCACTGGCAGAATCACTTCAGGCTTTACATGCCCTATTCGCTGCAAATTATCAAGCAAGGTGGTTTGCTTAGCGTCAATTTGTTTTTGGTTTGAAAGGTGCTGTAACACACAGCCCGAACAGGTGCCAAAATGCGGGCAACGCGCATCCACACGATCAGGAGATGCGTTGATGACACTAACCAGCTTGGCTTGCTCAAAATGCCGATTACGAGCCGTTTGCACGGCCGTCACGCGCTCGCCCACTAAGGCGCCCGTAACAAACACCGCTTTGCCATCAACACGACCCACGCCACGGCCATCGTGCGTTAAGCCATCGATGACCAAATCGTATTCGCGTTTTGCTTTTAGCTGCGCTCGTGCCACAATTCATTATCCTTACCAAAGGCCTATTTTCGCAGAAAACGGTAGGCAATGGAAAATCCACTGTGCAAATTAGCGGTTTAAAGCCATGAAAACAGTATTACTTATTGAAGATGATGAAATCAGTCAGGCATTTATGACCGAAGCCATTGCGCTACTGCCAGTAGAGTGTGTTGCCTGTAGCCATTTCAGCCAAGCACTGCAGCTTTGCCAAGATCGGCAGTTTGATTTAATTATTTCAGATATACATACTGCAGATGGGCGTTTATTTGACTATGCAGCAACCCTTCCAAGAGCCAGTAAAATACTCGCTATTAGCGCTGACATGCGACCCGAGATGATTGAACGCCTTATGCAACTCGGCATACACGACACCTTGGCGAAACCCATGAGTCTGCCCGCTTTGCACGCAGTGGTAAGGCGCTTGCTCGAACTCAATACATTGGATTCAACACCTGTTTGGGACAAGCAAAAAGCCTTGCTTGCCTTAGGACAAAATGAAGCCATTCTATCGAGCTTAAAGGAGATGTTCCGCGCTGAACTGCCCTTGATGACTGCACAGATTCAACAGGCGTTTGAGTGCGAACACCCAGAGCAAATCCACGAAACACTGCATAAGCTTAAAGCCAGCTGCGGATTTTTAGGCGCCAACCGTTTGCTGCAAGAATGTGTACGCTTAGATGCCGATATTTCGGCTCAGAATATTGAGCGCTTTATGGCGGTTGCGAAGCAAACTTTATTGCTTATTTAAGCATAGCTTGCGTCAGCTCACCCATGGTTTTCCAGCTACGCGGCAAGCTATTGCCTAGATGCAGGCTAATCACCGAATGCATGATTTTACGCAATTGCAACAAGCCGGGCTTGCTTGGCAAGGTGTCGTTGTTAAAATTAATAATATCTTGCCCAGAAAGCGCGCCAGGCTCGCTGGCATCACAGGCCAACACGCCAAGCTCGTTGTGGATGCGATAAAAATGCGCGCCATCGAGCTGCTCGCCGTTGGCGCTATACGACCAAGGCGTCATGTAGCCTAAGTGCGTGATTAAATCGCGTTCAAAGCGCCTAACCAACCACGCTAATTGCTCAGCATTTTCCAATGCATGGCGGGCCGTTAAAAGCAGTTGAAATAACTCGCTATCGCCATCATGGCGCGGGCAAAGCTTCAACACCAATTCATTGAAATACAGGCCGGCCATCAAGCGCTCGCCGTTCACCACTAAGGCATCAGACAGCAACTCGGATTGCGTGAGCAGACCCAACTCAGATTTTAACTGAAAGCAAATTTTTACATGCTGAAGCGGCTGTAATTGCGCCCGCAGAATATGTTTTTTAGCACCGGTTACACCTTTGGCAATTAAGCCTAACACGCCATAATCTTGGGTTAATACATCAAGCTGCAAACTGGTTTCACGGTACGCGCGTTTGTGCAAAATGAGCGCTGGTTGCCAATCAACACGCACTATTCGTTGTAGCCAAACCGTGCCAGCGCGGCTTCATCATCCGACCAGCCATCACGCACACGGCACCACGTTTCCAGGAATACTTTGGCACCGAACAACTTTTCCATGCTAATACGCGCCGAGGTGCTGATTGATTTTAGCCGCTCACCACCCTTGCCAATCACAATGGCTTTTTGGCCTTCGCGTTCCAGCCAAATAACGGCGCCAATGCGCAGCAAGCTGCCATCGACTTCAAATTTTTCAATTTCAACAGTAGCCGAATACGGCAGTTCATCGCCTAAACGCTGCATTAACTGCTCACGCACTAATTCGCCCGCTAAAAAGCGTTGGCTTTTATCGGTTATTTCGTCTTCGCTGTATAAGGGCTCAGATTCTGGCATTCGCTTAAGCAAACTACTGGTTAAATCGGCTGTACCTTTGTTTTTCAATGCTGAAATAAGATGCACAGAGGTGAATTCGCGCTGCTCGGTGATTTCTTTAATAAACGGCAACAGCGCATCTTTGTCTTTGAGTTTATCAATTTTGTTAATCACCAATAATACCGGCACCGCGGAATCGCTCAATGCCTGATACGCCAAGGCATCGTCGCTGTGCCAACGGCCTGCTTCAATCACTAAAATCGCCGCATGCACATCCGACACCGCGCCGCGTGCGGCACGGTTCATGTAGCGGTTCATCGCGCGCGATTGCTTGGCATGAATGCCCGGTGTGTCAACCAGTACCAATTGCCCTTCAGGAAAACTGGCAATGCCAAGCATGCGGTGCCGAGTTGTTTGTGGCCGCGATGACACAATGCTGACTTTACTGCCAACCAGGGCGTTGACTAAGGTTGATTTACCCACATTGGGACGGCCAATAACGGCCACAAAGCCTGCGCGGTAAGCATTCGGTGGTGTTTCGCTTGTCATTTATCCTGTCCCAATTGTATTAATGCCAGTTTGGCGGCGTCTGCTTCTGCTGATTTGACCGAGGAGCCATTGCCTTGGGTTCGAATACTCAGTTGCTCGATAATGCAAAATACTTCAAATTCACGCTGGTGATCCGAACCCGTGGCCTTAACGAGCTGATACACCGGCAAACTGTGTTGCTTAGATTGTAGCCACTCTTGCAAACGTGTTTTTGGATCTTTGCCAAGCTGTTTGGCCGTAGACATTTGCAAGCGATTACCAAACCATTGTTCAATTAGCGCAACACAGCTATCCATGCCAGAATCCAAATATTTGGCGGCAATAATGGCTTCCACGGCGTCGGCCAGGATAGAATCGCGGCGGTGCCCGCCGGTTTTCATTTCACCACTGCCAAGCTCTAGCATCTCGCCAAGTGCATTTTCACGTGCAATCTCAGCCAAGCAACTTTCCCGAACAAGCAATGAACGGGCAAGCGTTAACTCGCCTTCACTGGCTTTTGGAAATTTTTGAAACAAGGCCACCGAAATGGCGAAGCCTAATATGGCATCGCCCAAAAACTCGAATCGTTCATTATTTGGCTTACCCGCGCTTCGATGCCGCAATGCTTGTTCAAGCAAGAGCGGCTGATTAAAGCCTTTACGCAACGCATCACTCAACACCGGCTCGTTGTGTTAATGGAAAGCTGCGGTCGAATTTTGCCACGAAATCCAAGTTATACATTAACGGGCGACGCACTTCATATTGCAACTGAAGTGTTTTACCGTCTTTATCCTTAAACATCTTCACGTTTTTTTCCAAATCAATGCTGTCTACATAGCTAATTTGGAAGCGGCGGTAAAGGTGATCGCGGATTTTTTCCATCGATTCTTTTTCAACGCCAGCGGTTTGCGTAACGGCTTTAATGTCTGTGACTGCGCTGTAGTATTCCGAATACACCGGAAACAAGCGCATTAGTAAGTAGCCAAAAAATCCGACTACCGCCAAAATTAAGATAAAGCTGATTAATGTAATGCCTTGCTGATTGCGTTTCATGGATATCCCCTTAGTGGATTTTAGTGCCAATCCTTGATGGATTGAAACTATCTGTACAGAACCATCCTGAACAGTTTAACCAAATTAACATGGCTTTACCAACCAAATTCTGTTCTGGCACAAAGCCCCAATAACGGCTATCGGCACTGTTGTCTCGATTGTCGCCCATGGCGAAATAATGGCCTTGCGGCACAACCCATGTTCCATTGCTGGTGCGCTGGCCTAAACCGATGTTGTCATCTTCAAGGATGGCGTGCTCAACTGTAGGCATTTTTTCGGTATAGATGAGGTAGCCGTTCTGTGGCGCGGAGACGCCCTGCCCTGTAAAAACACCGGTTTCAGCATAACTAAACGGCACGCCGTTAACACTGACGCGATTTTCTTCCACCGTGATTGTATCGCCTGGCAGGCCAATCACGCGCTTAATGTAGTCTGTACCTTCGGTTGGATCGTTTTCACCCATACCAGGATAACGAAATACAAACACTTCGCCGCGTTTGGGCTCATCCATGGCAATAATTTTCTTGTTAATCACCGGCAATCGGATGCCGTAACTGAATTTATTCACCAAAATAAAATCGCCAATCAGAAGGTTTGGCATCATGGAGCCAGACGGAATACGAAACGGCTCTGCAAGAAACGAACGCAAACCGAGTACTAAAAACACCACGGGGAAAAGCGATTTAGCGTATTCCACAGCAATCGGATCTTTGGCATTACTAGCCAGCGCTTGGCGTTTTTTCTCAAACAGGCATTTATCCAGCAACCAAATCAGCCCGGTTACCAATGCTAATAACGATAAAATTAATGCAAAATCCAGTTTCATAGACATCCTTTATTTATGATCAACCGACAAAACTGCCATGAATGCCTCTTGCGGAATTTCCACACGGCCAAATTGCTTCATCCGTTTTTTGCCTTCTTTCTGCTTTTCAATCAGCTTTTTCTTTCGAGTTGCATCACCGCCATAGCATTTCGCTAACACGTTTTTACGCATTGCTTTAACCGAGGAGCGCGCAATAATTTGTGAACCCACGGCGGCCTGAATAGCCACATCAAACATCTGCCGAGGAATGAGCTCTTTCATTCTTTCACACAAATCGCGGCCACGCCGATCGGCATGGCTGCGATGCAAAATAAGCGACATGGCATCAATTCGATCGCCGTTAATGAGCGTATCAACCCGCACAAACGGACCGGCATCAAAACGTAAAAAATGATAATCCAAAGACGCATAGCCGCGCGAAACCGACTTCAAACGATCGAAGAAATCCATCACCACTTCGGCCATCGGCAGTTCGTAGGTGATTTGCACTTGACTGCCCATGTAATTAATACCCTGCTGAGAGCCGCGTTTTTCTTCACACAGGGTGATTACATTGCCCACATAATCGGGCGGTGTGAGAATATGCGCCAAAATAATTGGCTCACGGATTTCTTGAATTTTATTGACCGGCGGCAATTTGGCAGGATTATCCAACGGCATAACACTGCCGTCGGTCAGTAACACTTCGTAAATTACCGTGGGTGCAGTGGAAATAAGATTTAGATTGTATTCGCGCTCTAAACGCTCTTGCACAATTTCCATGTGCAACATGCCCAAAAATCCACATCGAAAGCCAAAGCCCATCGCTTCCGAGCTTTCTGGCTCAAAATTCAATGCGGCGTCATTGAGCTTTAATTTATCCAAGGCCTCGCGAAATGCCTGATAGTCTTCTGCGTCAACCGGAAATAAGCCGGCAAAGACACGCGATTGCATGGTTTGGAAGCCGGGCAATGCCGTGCTAGAAGGGTTCGATGCCAAGGTTAGGGTATCGCCCACTGGTGCGCCATGCACATCTTTAATAGCCGCATTAACCCAACCCACTTCACCGGCACCGAGTTTTGTTAAGTTTTTACGTTTGGGCGTAAACACGCCTACTGCATCGACCAGATGCGTGCGGCCCGTCGACATCACAAATATTTTATCGCCCGGCTTAATTTC
>JAYTVJ010000146.1:0-3086 GCA_043744535.1 Arenimonas sp. | reverse complement strand
GGCTATGCGTTGATCAGCACCGCTTGCTTGCCAAAATGCCGATTGCTTAGCGTCCGAAAATAAGCAATGCCAGCTTGACGCATCTAAGCGCTGCGCCTGTTCTTGCAAAACTGCCGCCACAAATGCGGCCAGTGCGCTGGGCTCAACGCCTGTGAAGGCAATCCGCGACCCTGAGCAAGGTGTAAATGGAATGGCATTCAGCAATTTTGGGTAGTACGCCAAACCATGTTGGTAATACGCATTTGCCCAAGCATGATCAAACACGAATTCGCCGTATGAATGTTGTTTTAGATACAAGGGCATCACGGCAACAAGCTGCTGCTGCTGTTCTATCAGCAAATGGTGCGGCTGCCAGCCTTGCGAAGCACTAACACAGCCGGATTGTTCTAGTGCGAGCAGGAATTCATGGCGTAGAAATGGGTAATCGGTGCCGGTTAGGGCATTCCATTGTTCGGCCGGAATGTCTGTTATAGCCTGTAAAAAACGCGCTTTCATTGAACGAACATGCTGTGCTTGGATTCAAGCTTCATTTTGCGGGATTTTTTGTTTAAAGCGAATGAATTTTCATGCTAGAGTGAATTATCAATGCATTTTACTGACAAAAGCTGTTTTTATGCCGTCACAACTAGCCCGTAAAGCCAAATCGAAGCGCCTAAACCTACAGCACTATCTGCAGAAGATACTGACTGCGCAAGTGTACGATGTGGCAATTGAAACCGAGCTAAGTTTAGCTAAAAGTCTTTCACAGCGATTAGCCAATCAAATTTATTTGAAGCGCGAAGATAGCCAGCCGGTGTTTTCGTTCAAGCTACGCGGTGCATACAACAAAATGGTGCAGTTGCCCGCTCAGCAGCTTAAGCGCGGGGTAATCTGCGCCTCGGCTGGTAATCATGCGCAGGGTGTTGCGTTGGCCGCCAAAAAATTGCAGTGCAATGCGGTGATTGTGATGCCAACCACCACCCCGCAGGTGAAGATTGATGCGGTGCTGGCATTTGGCGCTGAAGTGCTATTGCATGGCGAAAGCTATTCCGATGCGTATGCGCAGGCACGCTTGCTTGAGAAAAAACGCGGCCTGTGTTTTGTGCACCCGTTTGATGACCCCGATGTGATTGCCGGGCAGGGCACCATTGCTATGGAAATATTGCGTCAACATCAGGGCCCCATCGATGCGGTGTTTGTAGCGATTGGTGGTGGCGGCTTAATTTCCGGCGTGGCGGCGTATATCAAAGCGGTGCGCCCAGAGATTAAAGTCATCGGCGTGCAAATGCAGGATTCTGATGCTATGCGCCGTTCGGTGAAAGCTGGCAAGCGCATCATCCTAAAAGAAGTCGGCTTATTTTCCGATGGCACAGCGGTTAAACAAGTGGGCGTCGAAACGTATCGCCTTTGCAAAGCTTTAGTGGATGAGTATGTGCTGGTTGGCACGGATGCCGTTTGCGCCGCTATGAAAGATGTGTTTCAAGATACCCGTTCGATCTTGGAACCGGCTGGCGCCTTGGCAGTGGCTGGCTTGAAAAGCTATATCGATACGCAGCGCTGTAAACATCAGAATTTTGTGGCCATCACCTGCGGCGCCAATATGAATTTTGACCGATTGCGCTTTATTGCCGAACGCGCTGAAGTGGGCGAAGAACGCGAAGCGCTGTTTGCCGTCACCATACCGGAAGTGCGTGGCGCCTTTAAAAAATTCTGCCAATTGGTTGGCCCGCGCAACGTAACCGAATTTAATTACCGAATGTCTGACACGCAACAAGCCCACATTTTTGTGGGGCTAGGCACCAAGGCCAAAGGCGAGTCGGCGAAGGTGGCGCAGGTATTCGAAAAAAATGGCTACGCCACACTCGATATCACCGGCGATGAAATGGCCAAAGAACACATCCGGCATCTGGTTGGTGGCCGCTCGGCGTTGGCTGAACACGAACTGCTGTATCGCTTTGAATTTCCGGAACGCCCCGGCGCGCTGATGAATTTTTTAAGTGCGATGAACCCTAGCTGGAATATAAGCTTATTCCATTACCGAAATCAGGGCGCCGATTACGGACGAATTTTAGTAGGCTTGCAAGTGCCACATAACGAGCGCCAAGCGTTTAAGCAGTTTTTGGTGGAGCTTGGCTATCCGTATGTCGATGAAAGCCAGAGCAAACTGTATCAGCTATTCCTGAAATAAAATGCATTCTAAAAAGCCGTTGTTATTCACTTTCAGGCGCTGCCCGTATGCGATACGCGCCAGGCTTGCATTGGCTTTAGCGCACATTGATTACGACACGTTTGAAGTGGATTTGAAAAATAAGCCCGATAGGCTTTTGCAACTCTCGCCGAAAGCCACTGTGCCGGTTTTATTGTTAACGGATAATCGTTTGATAGAGCAGAGTGTGGATATTATGTTTTGGGCCTTGCAACAATTTGACCCTGCTAATGTGCTGCCGAAAACCGAGCCCGATAAGGCCATTTGCCTGCAGTTGATTGCAGAAAATGATGGGCCTTTTAAGCGCGCGCTTGATCGCTATAAATACCCTGAGCGATTTCCTGAGTATTCCGTGTTGGAGCTTCAGCAAAATGCGACGGAATGGATGATTCGATGGAATTCAGCGCTGGTGAAGCGGCGTTATTTTTTAGGCCAGCACCCAAGTTTAGTTGACTACGCGCTATTACCCTTTGTGCGGCAGTTTGCAGCCGTTAATCAAGTGTATTTTGATGGCTTACCGATCGAACAATTACAGATCTGGCTACGCCATTTAACGCAGACTCAACTCTTCCAGCACGTCATGCAAAAATCCTGATTTACAGCGTTTCGTTCAACACCTTAGCCAAGCGTATGCCTGCTTGATACAAACGTTCCCGAACGATCTGATCGAATTGATAACTGTATTCGTAGCCTAGTTTTGGCATGGCCTCGGGCGCAACATTTTCTTGGCAATAGGTTAAATAGGTTACTGCTGCGTTGGGCAAAAGCACTTCGGCGGGATAAATTTTACGACGCAGCATTTTTGATTCTTCAGCCCAGGCTTCAATGGAGCCGGACTGCCACGTTTTGAATTGTTGTGCGCTACGTGCTTGGCTGGAATAATCGGCCAGTTCGGTGTAGC
>JAYTVJ010000145.1:0-10512 GCA_043744535.1 Arenimonas sp. | reverse complement strand
AGTAAGGCGCAGACTAAGGTTAGTAGCAAAGCAAAATATCGCAACTCATGGCCATTCCAACCAAATTCATTCATGGCCCACACAAAAGATACCATCAGTCCCGCCGATGAGGGGCTATTCAAGCCAATGAACCAGCGCTTATCCACCGAGCCCACTTGCGTATTGAAGCGCGCCAAACGCAATGCGGCGCAAGCGGCATACAAGAACGCAACAGCCCAACCCACTTTGCCGAACAGTGTGCCATCGAGTTTCATGGTGCTAAGCGCCCAATGGTACATCACCAACGAAGGCGCCATGCCAAAGCTAACTAAGTCAGCCAAGGAATCGTATTGCACGCCAAACTCACTGCTGGTGCCGGTTAATCGCGCAACTCGGCCATCTACGCCATCAAATACGGCAGCAATAAAAATGGCCACACAGGCTGCTTCGAAACGGCCACCGGCGGCCGCCAAAATGGCATAAAAGCCGGCAAACATGCCACAGGTAGTTAACAGATTCGGCAACAGATAGATGTGCCGATTACGGGGTATTTTGGGGGGGGTATTTTCATCCATACACACAGTTTACCTATAATCTGGCCAAACTGTCCAAAACACTGGGTAAAGCACGCCTAAACCGTTACAATAAAGGCATAATAATGAAGACTTTAATGCCATGCGCCTGTCACAATTCCATCTAAGCACCACCAAAGAAACCCCAGCCGATGCTGAAATTATCAGCCATCAGTTAATGTTGCGTGCGGGCTTAATTCGTAAATTAGGCTCAGGCTTATACAGCTGGACACCCCTAGGATTGCGAGTTTTACGCAATGTGGAAGGCATTGTGCGCGAAGAGATGAACCGCGCAGGCGCCCTGGAAATGCTGATGCCTTCAATTCAGCCGAAAGAACTGTGGGATGAAACCGGCCGTTGGGAGAAATTTGGCGGGCAATTGCTGAAAATCAAAGACCGCAAGCAAGCCGATTACGTGTATGGTCCCACGCACGAAGAAGTGATCACCGATTTCGCGCGTCAAGAACTGCGCAGCTATAAACAATTGCCGATTAATTTTTACCAAATCCAAACCAAATTCCGCGATGAAATTCGCCCGCGCTTCGGTGTTATGCGTGCCCGCGAATTTCTAATGAAAGATGCGTATTCGTTTCATTTAAGTGCCGACTGTTTAGCGCAAACCTACCAAACCATGTATGACGCCTACAGCCGGATTTTCACCCGTTTGGGCCTAACATTCCGCGCGGTGAATGCCGATACCGGCGCCATTGGCGGCAGCGCTTCGCACGAGTTTCATGTGTTGGCTGAATCCGGCGAAGATGCTATCGCGTTTTCAAGCGGTTCCGATTACGCCGCCAATATTGAAATGGCCGAAGCAATAGCGCCAGCACACGCCCGTCAAACGGCTCAGCAGCCTATAACAGAGGTTGCTACGCCAAGCCAGAAAACCTGTGAAGCAGTTGCAGAATTATTGTCGATTGAGTTAAAACAGACCGTGAAATCCATTGCCTTAATTTCAGCGCAGGGTTTTACATTAGCTTTAGTGCGTGGCGACCACCAAATCAACGAGATTAAACTCGCAAAACTTGCCGGCTTAGCTGATTACCGTTTGGCCAACGAAACCGAAATTGCAGAGCATCTTGGCGCCGAACCGGGCTTTTTAGGGCCGCTAAATACCGCCAAAAAAATCACCGTAATCGCCGATCGTACCGTTGCTGCAATGAGCGATTTTGTAGTGGGTGCCAACAAAAATGGTTTCCATCTGAGCGGCGTAAATTGGGGTCGCGATTTACCCGAAGCGGATGTGGTGGCCGATATCCGCAATGTGCAGGACGGTGATCCATCGCCAGACGGTAAAGGCACACTCGCTATTGCGCGCGGCATTGAAGTGGGCCATGTGTTTCAGCTTGGCCAAAAATATGCCGAAGCCATGCATGCCACCGTGCTTGACCAACAAGGCAAAGCGCAAGTGATGTTTATGGGCTGCTATGGCGTGGGCGTAAGCCGCATTGTGGCAGCCGCCATTGAACAAAACTTCGATGCCAATGGCATTTGCTGGCCGGCGCAAATGGCGCCGTGGCAAATTGCACTTTGTGTTATCAATCCGAAGAACGATGAAAGTGTTGCTGGCTATGCAGAAAATTTATACCAGCAACTGCTCAGCCAAGGCCTGAATGTGTGCTTAGACAATCGCGGTTTGCGGCCGGGCGCCATGTTTTCTGATATGGAACTTATCGGCATTCCACACCGCGTGGTGGTTTCCGATCGCGGCATTCAAGCCGGAACGCTTGAATATCGTCATCGTAAAGCGGATGCATCGGAGAATCTTAGTGTCGAAGATTTTTTAGCGAAAGTGGCCGGTGAATAAACGCATGGTGTGATTTACAGATTACGGCGCGATGCAACAAACAAATTGCCAAACAAAATTCCCGCCGCTAAAGCCACTAATGCGGCTAGCACAGAAAATGCCAAATCAAGGCTGCTGCTGTGATCTTGCGAGAATGCCACATTCATGGTGCGGAAGCCCAAACTGCCAGGCACTAACAAAATAATGCCGGGCACCCGAATCAACGCACCAGGCCGGTTGAATACTCTGGCATAGCTATTCGATACACCAGTGACCACCAATGCCGAAATAAACGTGGCCGTTGGGATATCGCCACTCGCTAAGGCTGGCACCAATGAACAGAGTTTCATCATGCCGAAGCCAAGCAGCACGGCAGCAATTGCGATCGGAATATCGCGCTTGCCGGTTTTAAATAATACCGCCAGCGCAAACGCGCCGGGCAGCAACATGGCCCAGCTCATCCACACAGGTAAAATCGGCGCATTGCTGTTCGCCAAAAACTGCCAGCCAAGCAACTCCACCAGTTGTGTGGCCAAAAGTGTGCCGAAGGTTAGCTTCATGAGCACCGTTAATGCGCCTGCAAAGCGTGCGCTACCTGACGATAGATGCTGCTCGGCTAATTCATTAACCGCAAGTGTAAGCATTAAGCCTGGCATTAAAATAATTAAGGCCGAAACAATCACCGACTGAATGCTTAATGGTGCAATATAAACGGCGATTACAGAGGCTAATAAGGTGACTAAAAATGCAGTAATGGCTTCAAGTGCATTATAAAAACGTTTTGATTTCTCACCGAACTCAGCCAAAATACCAATCAAACTTCCCAATACGCCAGCGGCAATGAAATCGGCCCAGCCGGTGCGCGGGAATAGGCTGAGCACCATGGCCGAGGCCACGCCATACGACAAGGCATGGCTTAGGCTGAAATCGCGGTAATAATTTTCATCGAAACGCTTTAGTTCAATTAGGCCTTGTTGAATATCAAGCTCGCCCGCCAACACACGCTCTGCAATAGCATCGGCATTGGCCAAGCGGCCCAAGTTGGTTTCGCCAGGGTTTAAACGAAGCACACGAGTGATGGTATACGGCGCGCCATTTAATACATCCTCAAAACTGATGATGATGCCGGTTGGGTTAGACCAAATGCTTACATGCAATGCAAGCTTTTGTGCCACACGGTCTAAGGCCCCTTCCAAACGGTTTACCGAGGTGCCCGAGGTATGCAAATGCACCGCTAATTCCAATAGAAAATTGATTCGTGCCTTAAACAGCTCAGGTGTCATGCTTGGACTCACGCAAATTTACCCCAGTATCGAAGCCTTCATTGTAGGGCAAAGCGATTGTCTGTGTAATGCGATAAACTGTTTTCATCTTAATGGACGATTTGTCGCTTATGGCTACTTGGCTTGACGTGCTTGAACCTACATTTAGCGTTGACCCTGCCCGTGCCAACGGCTTAGTCGCTAGTGGCGACTGGACATTTCAAAATGCCAATGCCTTACTGACGCTATTAGCCGAAAAATATCCCTCGCTAGAAGCTGTTGACGCCCAGCAAATTCGCCGCTTAGATGCCACTGGCTCGCAACTCTTGCTGTCGTTTTTGCAGCAACATGGTTTAACTGATACGCAACTCATCGCTAAAGCCGAACACCATGCACTGCTCAGCGCCGTGCGCGCCTCTGCCACGCAATTGCCTAGCCCTAAAACATCGCTGAGCGGGGTTTTGCGGCTATTGGAAAATGTTGGTAAATGGGTAGTCAACGGCTATCACAATACTTTAATCCTGCTTTCTTTTTTAGGCCAAACACTGCTCAGTTTTGTGGCCAATGCCTTTCGGCCATCGCATTGGCGAACCACTTCTATTGTGTTTCATATGCAAGCTGTTGGGCTTAATGCGGTGCCTTTGGTGATTTTGCTGAGCTTTATGGTGGGTGCCGTGGTGGCGTTTTTGGGCGCCACGGTGCTAAAAGAATTTGGCGCGCAACTATGGGTTGTTGAACTGGTTGGTGTGGCGTTTATGCGCGAATTCGGGGTATTGCTAACCGCCATTTTATTAGCCGGCAGAACAGCCAGTGCATTTACCGCGCAAATTGGCTCAATGAAAAGTGGCGAAGAACTTGATGCGATAAAAACCATGGGGCTTGATCCGATTGAATTGCTGGTCTTGCCGCGCATTAAAGCCTTGCTACTGACCATGCCCTTACTCACATTTCTAGCCACGATGGCAGGCTTACTCGGTGGCTTGGCGGTATGCACGCTAACCTTAGATATCTCGCCTGATATGTTTTTCCAACGCTTGAATACAGAACTATCGCCACGGCATTTCTGGATAGGATTAAGCAAAGCGCCCATATTTGCACTGGTTATTGGTGTCATTGGCTGTCTTGAAGGCTTTAAAGTGCAGAACAATGCACAATCCGTGGGTGAACACACCACCTCAAGCGTTGTGCAAAGCATTTCACTGGTGATTTTATTAGATGCCTTGGCAGCCATGTTTTATATGGAGATGGATTTGTGACTGAAGCCGTCCAAAACGTGATTGAGGTTAGCAATCTGTGCAACCGTTTCGGTGATTTTATCGTCCATGAAAATCTTGACCTTCACGTTCAACAAGGTGAGATTATTGGTGTGGTTGGCGGATCAGGCTCGGGTAAATCGGTGCTAATGCGTAGCATTCTGGCCTTGCACAAACCCAGCCGTGGCAGCATTCAAGTGCTTGGTCGCAATGCACTGTCGAATACAAGCAAAGACCGTCAATTTATTGAACAAAACACCGGTGTGTTATTTCAAAATGGCGCACTTTTTTCTTCTTTATCGGTATTAGAAAATGTGATGGTGCCTTTAAGAGAGCACAGTACATTATCCGAACAATTAATGCTGGAATTGGCTTTAGTAAAAATCCAACTGGCCGGCTTAACACCGGATGCCGCATTAAAATTGCCCTCCGAACTCTCGGGCGGCATGCGTAAACGCGCTGGCATTGCAAGAGCGTTAGCCTTGGATCCAGCATTATTATTTTTGGATGAACCTACCGCCGGGCTTGATCCGATTAGCGCCGCCGCGTTCGACCAACTGATTTTGACTATTCAAAAAGCCTTGCATTTAACCGTGTTCTTAATCACCCACGACCTCGATACCTTGTACACTATTTGCGATCGCGTGGCGGTTATCGCGGACCGGAAAGTCTTGATAAATGCACCGATAGACCAAGTTGCCGGCTTTGACCACCCATGGATTCAAGAATACTTTCATGGCCCACGAGGACGTGCAGCACAAGTTGCTCAGGAGACGTTGTAATGGAAACACGCGCGAATTATATTTTGATTGGCTTATTTACGCTAATCGTTACGGCACTGCTGATTGGCTTTGGCTTGTGGGCCGCTAAATTTGCCTCGGAAAGTAGCTGGAGCGAATACGATGTGGTGTTTTCAGAAGCCGTCACCGGGCTTGGCATTGGCGGCACTGTGCAATACAACGGCATCACGGTGGGCGAAGTGCGTAAATTGGAAATTGACCCTGAAAACCCAACCAAAGTGTTGGTGCGTGTGCGCATCAAGGCAACCACTCCGATTAAAGTGGATACCGAAGCGAAATTGGCGTTTGTTGGCTTAACAGGAATAACCCAAATTCAGCTGAAATCGTTCAATGCGAAAAGCCTTGATTTAAAACCCAACGAGTCAAACCCCGTTCCGCGCATCTTTGCCAAAGAATCAGCCTTATCAAAGCTGTTTAATTCCTCCGACGACATCTCAACAACCGCCACCAATGTTATGTTGCGCTTGAACCAAACGTTCAGCGATGAAAACATTAAACATCTCAGCAAAACGCTGGATAATCTCGAAAAAATATCGAGCTCGGTTTCCAGTGAACGACAAAATATTGCACTGATCATTCGCGATGCACACACAGCCATTGCAAAATTAGACAGTACGCTGAAAAGCACCGATAGCATCGCTATGAAACTTGACCAAGGCGTTGTTAACGATTTGCCGGCACTGATCGACAAATTAAACCGAGCGCTAGTTGAATACGAGAAATTAGGTAAGAACGCCAACATCTTGCTTGAATCCAACAACGATGCACTCAATAATTTTTCGCAACAAGGCTTGCCACAAGTTGGCCCGGCTATTGTGGAGCTGCGAACCTTGCTTAAGCAATTAAGCCGCGTGGCGGCAGAACTTGAACAAAAACCAAACGCCTTAATTACGGGTAAAAACAACACCGAGGAATTCAAGCCATGATGACCAACAAACGCCTATTGATGCTTGTTAGCGTTTTACTCATGGCAAGCCTGAGCGCCTGTATTTCCTTAATCAAAGAGCCCAGCCCCATAACCGTGTACTCTTTGCGCAACATTGAAAACAGCGAAGAGAATACTTGGCAAGCCGTTCCTTGGTCGCTCACCATTGCTCGCCCGATCAGCAATACATTCCTTGACGCCAACCGCATTGTGGTTCGGCCGGAAGCGAATATTTTGAAGGTCTACCAAGGTGCCAACTGGTCGGATTCAATGCCTGATTTAGTACAAGAAAAATTACTTGAAAAATTTGAGAACTCCGGAAAACTAAAAGCAGTTTCTCGGCAAAACAGTGGCGTTCCGGCAGAAGTGGCATTGCTGCTTGATATTCGTCAATTTGAATCAGTGTACGTTGCCGGTCAGAAAAAACCCAATGTGCTTATTCAAATTCACGTCAAACTACTCGAATACCCCAGCAATCGGGTGATTGCCAGCAACACATTCAACGCTGATGTTGCAAGCGCCAGCAAAGAGATCCCCGATGTGGTGCATGCATTTGAAAGCGGGTTGAATTCCGTCAACAATGAAATTGTTGGCTGGACGTTGGCAAACGGGCACGGAAAAACCAAATGATTGTCGTAGGGGCGCTGCTTGCTGCGCCCTGATGTTTCGTCATATTAATGTAAGGGCGCATCGTGATGCGCCCGTTATACTGTTTATACATTTACCGCGGGCGCATCGCGATGCGCCCCTACAGAATTTTCCGAAACGTTAAATTTATGCGCGCATCGATCGGTTTGCTTGTTCGCGGCAGGCTATGCTGAAAAACTTTCTGGCTGTTACCCTGCATCAACAGCAAGCTGCCATGTGCTAATGGCAATGCTATTGAACGTGCGCCTTTAGTTTTTTCACGCAATAAAAATCGCCGTTCAGCGCCAAGACTCACCGACGCAATCACCGGCTGCGGCCCTAATTCCGGTTCATCATCGCTGTGCCAGCCCATGGCATCTTGGCCGTTGCGATAATAATTCAACAATACGCTGTTGAATGTGTTTCCAACTGTTATTTCAAGCTGATTCTTCAACGCTAAAATACTGCCCAACCAGGGCTCAGGCAAGAATGTGGTGTTCGAATAGCGATACACGGCGCTAGCGTCACCCATCCAGCAAGTTAAGCGTGGCGTTAGTACGTTTTTTCCATACAAACGGATTTCCGCTTGTTGCCAAGGCACATCTGTTGTTAACTCAAGTAATAAGCTATCCGCCTGATTTTCCGGCAGAAAATATTGTGCGTACTGCAAGCACCCACCACCGATCGGCAATTCTTGCAGTGTATTGTTGGTTATGTGGCAAAACATGGCTTACATTATTGCCGAAAGCGCGCTAAACCGCGACAATGTAAGGGCGAATAATCATTCGCCCTTACTTGAGATGAGCTATGACCGAACGCGATGTGATGGAATACGATGTGCTGGCTGTGGGCGCTGGCCCTGCTGGCTTGGCATTTGCGCTACGGCTGAAACAGCTCAACCCAAACATCAGCGTTTGTGTGATTGAAAAAGCGTCTAGCATTGGCGCGCATTCGTTGTCGGGCGCGGTGATTGAAACCGCGGCCTTGGATGAATTACTGCCAAACTGGCGCGCTAACCCGCCGCCCATTTGCGTGCCAGCTGGCAATGATGAATTCTGGTTTCTGAGTAAAACCGGCGGCTTTAAAGCACCGATTAATCCGCCACAGATGAACAATCATGGCAACGTCATCGTGTCTTTGGGCGCGCTATGCGCATGGCTTGCGCCGCAATGCGAAGCGGCCGGTGTGGAAATATACCCGGGCTTTGCCGCATCAAGCATTCTTTACGATGAAAACGGCGCGGTATGTGGGGTCAGCATTGGCGATATGGGCGTAGCCAAAGACGGTTCGCACAAAGCCACCTACGCACAAGGCATCGACATTAAAGCCAAAACCACGGTGCTAGCCGAAGGCGCGCGTGGCCATCTCAGCAAGCAACTCATCACAAAATTCAAACTGGATGCCGACTGCGACCCACAAAGCTATTCGATTGGCATTAAAGAACTCTGGCAAGTGCGTGAAGGCGTGTGCGAGCCCGGCAAGATTGTGCACAGCATGGGCTGGCCAGCCGACTCACACACCTACGGCGGAAGTTTTTTATATCACTTGGATAATAACCGCATTGCGCTTGGCTATGTGTCTGGCTTAGATTACAGCGACCCGAATTACCAGCCCTATGAAGCCTTTCAGCAATGGAAAAACCATCCGTCCGTTAAATCGCTACTCGAAGGCGGCACCATACTTTCTGCCGGCGCGCGCGCCATTGTCACTGGCGGTTATCAAAGTTTGCCGAACGTTGAAATGCCTGGCGCCTTGCTGATTGGCTGCTCGGCCGGTTTAGTGAATGTGCCAAAAATTAAAGGCGTGCACCAAGCGATTCGCTCCGGCATGTTGGCCGCTGAACACCTAGCCGCGAATAATGATTCATCAGGCTGGAACGCGAAACTGCGCGCCTCTGTGGTGGTTGCAGAACTCAAGAAAGTGCGCAATTTCAAACCAGCGTTCAAAAAAGGCCGCCTATTTGGTTTGCTCAATGCCGGCTGGGAAACCATCACCGGCGGTTTGTCGCCTTGGACGCTGAAGGTGAAAGCCGATTGGTCGAGCCTGAAAAAACTCAGCGAGGCCGAAAGCCCAACGCGCGATTATGTGCAACGCACACTTGCCCCGCGCGACCGCTTGGCTGGCGTGTATTTTGCCGCCACCGAGCACGACGAAGACCAACCGATTCACCTGCATGTTGCCGATACCAACATCTGCATCACAACATGCGCCGAAGAATACGGCAATCCGTGCACGCGCTTTTGCCCGGCGGGCGTGTATGAAATCGCCCAAGATGATGCCGGTAAACGCCTGCAAATTAATGCCGCAAACTGCGTGCATTGCAAAACCTGCGACATCAAAGATCCTTACCAAATCATCAATTGGGTTACGCCGGAAGGCGGCGCTGGCCCGAATTATCAGAACCTGTAGGAATTATTTATGCTCGCTCTCGTATCAGTAGCCGCAGCACACGCCTTGGATGAAGATCTAGCACCTTTGTCTGCCGCCTTGGATAACGCCCATATTGCGCATCACGTGCTGTATTGGGATGATCAGTCCGTGGACTGGGCATCGTTTTCCGCCGTGCTGATTCGTTCACCCTGGGATTACATCGACAAACTGCCGGAATTTCTCGCTTGGGCCGCACGTGTTTCCGAGCAAACAGTATTGCTCAACCCGCTAAACGTGATTACCAGCAACACCGATAAGCATTATCTCGATGTGCTCGCCAAGCAAGGTATTCATACTGTGCCAAGCCGTTTCATTGAGCCCGAACAACATGCCGAAGATGGTTTGCGGGCGTTTCTTGACGAATTTGAACACAATGAGTTTGTAGTTAAGCCATCTGTGGGTGCGGGTTCGAAAGATGCGCAACGCTATGCACGTGAAGACACCGAATCGGCCTTGATGCACATTCATCGTTTGCAATTCAAGAACCGTAGCGTATTGCTGCAACCGTACTTAAGCAAGGTGGATGATGCGGGCGAAACCGCGCTGCTGTTTTTTAACGGCATGTATTCGCATGCCATTCGCAAAGGCCCATTGCTGAAACGCAATCAAGGCCCAACCGATTTGCTGTTCGCGCCCGAGCAGATTGTTGCCAGAGCGCCAAGTGATGACGAACACAAACTGGCACAGCAAGTTGTTGCTGCACTGCCCGGCTTGTTTTATTTAGATGGCCCTTTGGCTTATGCGCGCATCGATCTATTGCTTGATGAAGATGGCAAGCCGTGCTTGCTAGAATTAGAACTCACCGAGCCGTCATTATTCTTCAATTACGCCGATGGCTCTGCTGAGCGTTTTGTGGCGGCCTTGAAGAGCCGGTTGAA
>JAYTVJ010000144.1:0-10693 GCA_043744535.1 Arenimonas sp. | reverse complement strand
CGATGCGCCCCTACATAACAGGGTTCAACACCGTTTTGATGAATGGCACCGTTATGCGGCGCTGGGCGGCAAGACTGGCATGGTCGAGCTGGTCTAACAATTGGCTTAAGGTGTGCAAATCACGGCTTACACGGGTAAATAAATAGTCCAGAACGGTTTCATCAAGTTCTAAACCACGACTTTTAGCGCGTTGCAACACAACCTGTCTTTTAGACGATTCATTAAGCACCGTGAGTGTAAATCGTGCGCTCTGTTCCAAGCGCGATACGATATCAGGTAACCGAATGGAAAGTGCCGCTGGCATGGCATTGGCAGAAAAAATGATGCGTGCATTTGCGGCTTTAGCGCGATTAAAGAAATGAAACAAGGCGACTTCCGATTCTGTATTGCCGGCTAGCGCCTGCACATCATCCAAGCAAATTAAGCTGTGTTGCTCAAAGCCTTCTAAAATCTGCGGCAACTGCGCAGCCATTTTCAACACCGGCACATAGGCCGCACTTCGTCCTAACGCCATGCAATGCGCCGCTGCGGCGCGAAGCAAATGCGTTTTGCCGGAACCTTGCGCGCCAACAAGGAAAATATTGTGCTCAAAACGCCCTTCAGCGGCTAGCTCAAGGCTACTGCGGGCATCGTTATTTTCAAGAAAATCGACAAAGCGCTGATCGGATCTGGCTTTGAAGGATAGGGGTATTTGCAGGTTCACACATCAGGCCTTTCAGGCGCAACCGGCAACACCTCTTGCTGGCCGTAAATACGGCTTTTTATATAGCGAATTCGTGCATGTTTATACACAACATTAATTACCGCAGCACACGGCAGTGCTATCAGAATTCCTACGAATCCGAATAGCTGCCCACCTGCCATAATGGCAAATATGACTGCCACCGGATGCAGGCCAATACGATCACCCACTAACCACGGTGTTAGCACAAAACTCTCGATGGTTTGGCCCACCATAAACACCACACCCACCAACAACAAATGATTGATATCGCCATACTGAATTAAGCTGGCAATAATTGCCGCAATAATGCCAACCGTTGCACCAAGATACGGCACAAAGCTGACTAAGCCCGCGATAAAGCCAATTAGCAAACCGGAATCTAAGCCAACAATCCACAAGCCAACGGCATAAATGCTGCCGAGCGATAGCATCACCAATAATTGCCCACGCAAAAAGCCACCCAAAACATCGTTTGACTCGCTGGCCAATTGCACAATTTTAGGCTCTAGCGCACGTGGCAATATATCGCGCAATTGCTGTAGGAATAACGGCCAATCGCGAAGAAAATAAAAGCTTAAAATTGGCAATAGCAGCAGATTGGATAAAAACACCAAGAATGCAATGCCGGATTTAGACGCATATGCAAGCACAACCGATGCCATACTGCCAATCTCTTTCCAGTGTTGCTTAATGGCTTCAACCGTGCTGGTTGGATCTAACAACGAAGCAATATCTTTATGTAGCTTGCTTTCAAGCCAAGGTAAGGCCGTACTTTGGAACCAAACAACCAGTTTCGGTAAGCCGTCCATCAGCTGAATCAGCTGTTGCCACATCAGTGGCACCAACACCACAATAGCAAGCGCAGCACTGAGTGCAAACAGGCTAAACACCAATAAAATGGCGGTATTACGGCTTCTGCCTGCGCGCTCTAAACGCGCCACCATCGGATTACCCAACCATGCCAACAGAATTGCCAGCACAAAGGGCGACAAAATGGGGCTTATCAACCACAGAAATAGGCCAATCAATGCAACGATAAGTGGTAATTGCCATTTGGGTGCGTGCATGATTTTATTCTCAATGTTTAAGCGCGAAGCGTTCTATCACTTGCACACTTGGCTGCGTTGTATCTGCACCTTCAACGGCGCTATCGGCGGGAAGTGTTGCCGTGCTGGCACTCAACGGCTGCAAGGTGTTGCTGCTGCGCATTAAGCCACGAAAAGCATTTACGCCACTGCGCAAATCTACTTGCAAGCCCAGTTTGCCCGGTGTAGCTAGCATCACTTCAACCGAACGAATCGATGCATGTGTTTGCAGAAAGGTCATGGTTCGGGCGTAATCGGACAGCGAATCAACCGATACAATTTCCATCATCACCACGCCCGAACGGCCCGCATTCAAGCGGCCACCATCGCGTTTAGCGAAAAAATTGGCGGTGTTATCCGCGCCCGAGGCAATCACGCGGCGGGCATCTGGCTCAGTCACCGGCCAGCGCGTTAATTCAGTGCCATCTTGCCAAAGCGACCACCACGCCGACCAACCACTGACCGAACGGTAGATTTTACCAATCAGCATGGTGTTGTTTTGGTAGCGCGCATTAAACCCAGCCAGCGCTTTGCCATCAAGATTGACCACCGCTTGCAAGGCCGCTAATTCCTGCGGCGTGCCTTGTGGCACCAAAAACCGAATGCCGCGCTGTTGGCCACGATCCGCCAAGGATTTAATGACATTCAACTGCTTGGCAGTAATTAGGCGCGGGCCACGGCCGTCATCAATGCTTAGCCATAAGAGCGGCTTTGGGCGCTCGCCAGTCCAGTAGCTGTAGCCTGCTGCAGCAATTAGCGAATCCACTGGGTTGGGGTCAAAGCTAACTTTCAAGCTGGCCTTCAACACTTGTGTGCCGCCAACCAAGGTATTGCCTTCACTGTCGGAAGAACCATTCGATTGCTGGCTGTTATTCACCCATTTCGGAGCATTGGCCAGCGCGCCACGAACCACAGGATTGCTGCCGGCATTGGTTTGCCCAGTGAGCTGATTGATGACCTGCACCAAGGCTTTTGCATAGGCGGCATTGCGCGCAGGCGCACCTTGCGACAACAAATCGACCGTTGTGCTGTATAGCTCAGGATTGCGCACCAAGCGGACACGCTCAACAGCCACAGGAGCCGCGTCAGTCAGGCCGGTTTCAGACGCCTTTGTGCTGCTTAAGGGTTTATCTTGCGTAACCGAGGTTTTTTTGGTTGTTAAAGCTTGCGCGCTTAGGTTAAGCGAACAGACCAACAACACGCTGATAAGCAGACATTGAACTTTGGCACGTAACATCATGAGTTTATCTTGCCCTAAGATTTTAGATTTTGCACCGTCTATTATCGCTTGAACTGGTAGAATATGTTTTTGTTTACGGAAATAGTGCGTGAGCCAGGAAAACAGCCCTTTAAGTTACCGCGATGCGGGCGTCGATATTGATGCCGGCAATACCCTTGTTGAGCGCATTAAGCCCTTGGTGAAAAAGACCTTTCGCCCTGAAGTGATGGGTGGATTAGGCGGCTTTGGCGCATTATTCGATTTATCGGGGCGATACCGCGACCCGGTTTTGGTGTCGGGCACCGACGGCGTCGGCACCAAATTAAAATTGGCCCAACAATTGCACCGGCACGACACCATCGGTATTGATTTAGTGGCGATGTGCGTGAATGACGTTCTGGTGCAGGGTGCTGAACCCTTGTTTTTTCTCGATTATTTCGCCACCGGTAAGCTAGACATTGATACAGCCGCAACCGTTGTTGCAGGCATTGCTAAAGGTTGCGAATTAAGTGGTTGCGCGCTGATTGGCGGCGAAACTGCCGAAATGCCCGATATGTATCCGCCCGGCGAATACGATTTGGCCGGCTTTACCGTGGCTGCAGTGGAAAAATCTGAGATTATTGATGGCTCCACAGTGGCCGAAGGCGATGTGCTGATTGGCATTGATTCGTCTGGCCCGCATTCCAATGGCTATTCACTGGTACGCAAAATATACGACCGCGCCGGCCGCCCAGAAGATTTAGATATGGCTGGCGTGCGCTTAATTGATGCGCTGATGATGCCAACCACCTTATACGTTAAACCGATTTTGGCTCTGCTAAAAATGCACAAAATACCCGCCATGGCGCATATTACTGGCGGCGGTTTAAGCGAAAATATCATCCGTGTTATTCCCGACGGGCTTGGCTTACATGTGGAAGCTAGCAGCATTGTGCTGCCGCCAGTGTTCGATTGGCTGCAACGCGAAGGCCAAGTCGCTTTGCCAGAAATGTGGCGCACCTTTAACTGCGGCATCGGCTTTGTTCTGGTGGTGAAACCTGAGCAAACCAGCGCCGTAAGCCAAAGTTTAACGGCATTGGGTTTAGCGCACAAAACCATTGGCGAAGTGATTGCGCAACGCGGCGAACATCGAACGCTAATTGCTTAATGGCATGAATCACGCGCACGTATGGCCAGTAGTGGTGCTTGCGTCGGGCCGAGGCAGCAATTTGCAGGCCTTGCATCAGGCTAGTTTGCGTGGCACATTGGCCATCCAAATTGTTGGCGTGTTCTCTGATAAAGCCGATTGTGGTGCGCTCCACTATGCAAAGCAACACGGTCTTTTTCATCAAGCACTCGCCGTAAAATCGTTTGCCACACGCGAACAATTTGATGCTGAATTGATGCAATTAGTGACAAATGCGCAACCGAAATTAATTATCTGCGCCGGCTTTATGCGTATTATTTCTGAGCTTGGCATTAGCCTTGCGCCTTGCCCGATGATTAATATTCACCCATCGCTTTTGCCGCTTTACCAAGGCTTGCACACCCATGCGCGCGCCTTGGCAGATGGGCAAACCGAACACGGTGCTAGCGTGCACCTAGTGAACGGCATTTTGGATGGCGGCCGTGTGCTTAGCCAGGCGAAAGTGCCTATTTTAGCGAACGACAATGCCAGCCAGTTAGCTGAACGTGTATTAAGCAGAGAACACCCATTACTGCTTGAAACTGTACGCCACATAATCAGCGGGCGAATTACACTCAATGCTCACAATCAGGCTCAGGTATTATGCTTGAATGATGGTAATTCTGAATTGGACTAATTCATGCGTTTATTAACGTTGATTTTCATGTTGTTTGCCACGCCTTTATTTGCAAACACCCCTGCTGCGTCGGTGCAGCCGTTTTCACTGAGTTATTCGGTGATTCGCAATAAAGCTGTGCTTGGCGTTGCCGAACTGCAAAACAAACAAGCAAGCCCTGGCTATTGGCAATTCATTTCTAAAACCACCGCCACCCAAGGTGTCGCAAACTTTGCTGGCACTAGCGTAAGCGAGCAATCGAATTTGATTGTCCGCAATGGTTTGCTTGAGCTTTTTAGTAATCGGCTGGAAACCAAAGTGGCTTGGAAAACCATGCTGAAAACCACCAAACTGGACGATGCCAGCGATACCTACCAATACAAAGACAGCAAAGGAACCAAGCAAGCGCCATATCGGCCCGGCTTGCTTGATCAACACAGTTTAACGTTGGCGTTGATTGCTGATCTGAACGCCCAAAAAAAGGGCCCAAGCTTTGTGTATATGGTGGTCAACCGAGAAAAAGTCGAGCCATACACATTCAAAATTGTAGGCACACAAACCCTTAGCACAGCAATCGGCAAATTAAATACAATTCGTGTTGACCGCATTCGCGAAAGCAATGACGGCAAAACCACGCGCATTTGGTTTGCCGTTGATAAAAACTATATGCCGGTATTAATTCAGCAAAATGATGAAAACGGCGACGATATCGAAATGCGTATTACGGCGATTAAATAAACAACCGCTAGCGCCCAACTCTTTAGCGTTGAAAGCTACTTGACCTAACTCAAGTAAATGCTGAGAATGAAGTTATCGCCCAGGATGCGGGTGGGGCCTAACAATTGCGCAAGGCGCTTGCCGTCAATGTCACGCCAATTGCTTTTATGACTCAATGCACAAAACCACTTGCATCAAGTTAGCGTATTTGCTAACATCAGCCTATGTTTTTTAAGATTGAATATTTCCACGAGCGCGTTTTGGCAGAGATTGAATCTTGGCCGGTTGATGTTCTTGCTGACTATGCTCGGATTATTGAACTATTAACCGAACATGGCGTCAATCTTCGTCTACCACATAGCAAAGCCTTCGGCGATGGATTGTTTGAGCTTCGTCCGCGAGGTAAAACGGGAATTGGACGAGCATTTTATTGTTTCATGATAGGTCAACGTGTTGTTGTGTTGCACGCTTTCATCAAGAAATCACAACAAACCCCAGAGCGTGAATTAAAAATGGCGAGAAAACGCCTTAAAGAGGTGCAACATGGCAGAACTTAAATACTCCCCCGTAAATCATGACCATAAAGCCTTTCTTGCCAAAGCAAGTAAGCGCAATGGTTTTAAAAAAGCTTACGATGAACTTGAGCTGGAATATGGAGTTGCAAGCCAAATGCTTAAAGCGCGTTCACGGGCAGGTCTTACTCAAGACATTGTTGCCGAACGTATGGGCACTACGAAAAGTGCTATTTCACGACTGGAATCAGCAGGCAAACATGCTCCTTCGCTTGCAACTTTAAAGCGCTATGCAAGCGCTGTTGGCTGCGAGCTACAAGTTAAGCTCATTCCTCAAAAAGCATAACAAAAGCGAGGCTTGGACGATTGTGCAACTACATTCGCGCCGTTAAATCAACTCACCCGCTTAATCTGCGCGCCTAAGCCACGGAATTTTTCTTCGATGTTTTCATAGCCGCGATCAATGTGGTAAATGCGGTCGATGATGGTTTCACCCTTCGCCACTAAGCCAGCTAATACTAAAGATGCAGATGCGCGTAAATCGGTGGCCATAATCGGTGCGCCGGTGAGCTGTGCCACGCCGCGAATAACCGCCGTATGGCCGTCAATCTTGATATCAGCACCCAAACGCTGCAATTCATTCATGTGCATGAAACGGTTTTCGAAAATGGTTTCCTTGATAATGCCCACGCCATCGGCCATGCAGTTCATGGCGGCGAATTGCGCTTGCATATCGGTGGGGAATGCCGGATATGGCGCGGTGGTAATATCTACCGCTTTCGGGCGGCGGCCGCCCATATCTAAGCTAATGCTATCGCTGGTGGTGCTAATGTGTGCGCCGGCTTCTTGCAGTTTCAACAACACCGAATCCATATATTCAGCGCGTGCTCTGCGGCACACAATTTTTCCGCCGGTCATGGCAGCGGCCACTAAAAACGTGCCGGTTTCAATTCGGTCGGCCTGCACTTGATAGGTGCCACCATGCAAACGATCAACACCTTCAATCACCATGGTGCTGGTGCCAATGCCTTCAATTTTAGCGCCCATGGTTAAAAGGCATAAAGCCAAATCAATAATTTCGGGTTCTTGTGCGCAATTTTCCAGCACGGTGGTGCCTTGTGCCAACACGGCCGCGCTAAGCACATTTTCAGTAGCGCCCACGCTGACCATATCGAACATGTAGCGATTGCCTTTCAAGCGATCACATTTGGCTTTCACATAGCCATTTTCCACCACCACATCGGCGCCTAAAGCTTGCAAGCCACGAATGTGTTGATCAACCGGCCGAGAGCCAATAGCACAGCCGCCCGGCAAAGACACTTCTGCATG
This sequence comes from Arenimonas sp., assembly GCA_043744535.1. Lineage (GTDB taxonomy): Bacteria > Pseudomonadota > Gammaproteobacteria > Xanthomonadales > Xanthomonadaceae > Arenimonas. The sequence continues at coordinate 3,326 of JAYTVJ010000144.1, read as the reverse complement.
GCCGAATTTGGCCAATAGCGGGCCCAGCACCAAAATCGAAGCGCGCATGGTTTTCACCAAATCGTATGGCGCAACCGTTTGGTTCACCGTGCGTGGATCAATATGCAGGGTTTGGTTGTCGTCAACGGTGATCTTCGCGCCCAGTGCACCAAGCAAGCTGATGGTGGTGGTCACATCATGCAAGTGCGGCACATTGGTTATGGTAATGGGCTCATCAGCCAGAATGGTTGCGCATAAAATCGGTAAAACCGCATTTTTTGCGCCGGAAATGGTCACATCGCCATGTAAGGCGGCACCGCCGCTGATGATAATTTTAGCCATAGTGTGTTTTGTCCTTAAGCCTGCTGTTGTTCGGTGGGGGTCAGCGTTTTCAATGCCAAGGCATGGATTTCACCACCCATTTTATCGCCCAAGCAGGCATACACCATGCGATGACGCGCTAATGGCAGTTTACCTTGAAAGGCCTCATGCACAACAAGCGCCTCAAAGTGCACGCCATCATCACCATACACTTCAACAATAGCACCCGGCAATCCGGTCTCAATCAATTCAGCAATTTGCTCTGGAGACATCTGCACACACTCGCATCATAAGACGTACAATAAGGGCAACCATGATACCGCTAAAGCTGGCATATGACCGCACAACCCGCTGAAAAAAAATTGAGCGATGCCAACTGGATAGACGCCGGACGCAGAGTACTGGCCATTGAGCAACAAGCCATGCAAAGCCTGCAAGCGCGCCTAGACACAAGTTTTGCACAAGCCTGCCGTATGTTGCTCGCTTGCCAAGGCCGCGTAGTGTGTACTGGCATGGGCAAATCTGGGCATATTGCCAACAAAATTGCAGCAACGCTTGCTTCCACCGGCACACCGGCTTTTTTCGTGCACCCGGGCGAAGCCAGCCACGGCGATTTAGGCATGATTCTCGATAATGATGTAGTTCTGGCCTTGTCGAACTCCGGCGAGTCCGATGAAATCAACATGATCATGCCGGTGCTGAAACGGCAAGGCAATATCATCATTAGCATGACTGGCAAAGCCACTTCGCGGCTGGCACAGTTTTCCGATGTGCATTTGGATGTATCGGTTCCGGAAGAAGCCTGCCCGCTTGGTTTAGCGCCAACTTCCAGCACCACGGTTAGCTTGGCATTGGGCGATGCGTTAGCCGTTGCATTATTAGAAGCGCGCGGTTTTAGTTCGGAAGATTTTGCTCGCTCGCATCCCGCTGGCAGCCTTGGCCGCCGCTTGTTGGTGCGTATTGAAGATTTAATGCATCAAGGCGAAAATCTGCCGATGGTGTTAGCCAACGCATCCGTCACCGACGCCTTATTAGAAATGAGCGAAAAACGCCTCGGCATGACTGCCATTGTGGATGAACAGCAGCAATTGCTGGGTGTGTTCACCGATGGTGATTTGCGCCGCGCTGTGAACCACGGGCCAGTTAACCTCAATGAAACGCGGGTCTCTGAACTGATGGCGAAAAGCCCTAAAACCGTGCAAGCCGGGCAATTAGCCGTTGAAGCGGCGCACTTGCTAGAACGCTACCAAATCAATGGCCTGTTGGTGGTTGATGCACAGCAGCGTTTAGTCGGCGCACTCAATATTCATGATTTACTGCGGGCCCGGGTGGTTTGATGAGCGCCCGCTTAATTGCCCAAGCTGAATTTAGCGCGCGGGCCCAGTGCATTCGCTTGGTCTGTTTTGATGTGGACGGCACGCTTACTGACGGCCGCTTATTTTTCGATGAACACGGCGGCGAGTTAAAAGCTTTTCATGTGCACGACGGGCAAGGCCTGCGTTTGCTCGAAGATTCAGGCATTGCGGTAGCCTTAATTACCGCGCGCGACAGCCAAATTGTGCGTGCTCGTGGCCACGATTTACGTTTAAAGCATGTGTTTGTGGGTGTTGCCAATAAGCTTAAAGTGCTTAACGAACTCTGCCAGCGCGAAGCCATTGCGCTTTCGGAAGTGGCGTATATGGGCGATGATTTGCCGGATTTGGCCTGCTTGCAATCAGTTGGATTGTCGGCCTGCCCAAACGACGCGCTGGATGTTATTCAGCAAAACGTGCACTGGCGTAGCGATTTTACCGGCGGCGCGGGTGCAGCACGGCAATTTTGTGATGCAGTTTTGCATGCGCAAAATAAACACAACGCCTTGCTCATGCGGTTTAGTGCGCCATGAATTACCGTCGAGCAACTGCTGGTTTGGCCTTGCTGGTTGCCGCGTTGGGCTTGGTGGTTTGGAATATGCGGCCTGAAAAAACCCAAAAAACCGCGCAAGCCCTTAAATCGGACTACCGCCTAATCGATTTCACCATGATGGCTTTTGATGAAGACGGCAAGGAAAGCTTTTCCTTGTCGGCGCCACTGCTGGAACGCGACCCCGAAGGCAAATCGTTAACCATCACCACCCCCGCATTTACATTCCCAGACCACGATGCCCAGATCTGGACAGCTAATGCAAAGACTGCATGGGTGTCGGATAAAGCCCGCGAAGTACAATTGCGCGAACAGGTTACCATCGTGGGTCCAATTTCACCGAAAGGCCTGCACACCGAGTTCCATTCGGATGTACTATCAATTTTCCCGAAACAAAACCGCATTCACAGCGACGAATGGGTGACCATAAGCCACGGTACCTCTATACTGAAAGGCTTAGGCTTGGAAGCCGACATGAAAACTCGCCGCGTTCAATTACTTGCAAAGGTTCAAGCTCACTATGCGCCAAAAAACCGTTAAAACATTCCTCATTTGCGTCTTGCTCAGCGGCCATGCGTTTGCTAAAAGCGCAGACCGCAACCAAGCCATGGACATCAATGCCGACCACAGCGACGCACTGCTAACCGATGATGGCGAGTCATCCATTAGTGGCAATGTCGTCATCAGCCAAGGTAGTTTGCAAATAAATGCCGACAAAGCCGTGGTGACGCGCATCAAAGGCGATACCAGCAAAGTCACCTTAAGTGGCAATCCGGCGCGCATGCAGCAAATGAACGATAACGGTGAGCTGATGAAAGCCACGGCTAAGCAAATCGTGTATTTCCTCAGCACCGAACAGATCAGCTTGTTGGGCGGCGCCGTGATTGATCAGCCGCGTGGCAGTATGCGCGGTGAAGTGATTCGCTACGATATTCAATCCGGGCGCTTAACCGGCGGTGGCGATGGCTCGCGCATTCAAATGCGCTTGGAGCCTAAAACGCAGGTTAAAAAATAATGCTGAGTGTTCGTGGTCTAAAAAAATCTTATAAACAACGCACCGTGGTGCACGATTTTGGCCTCGATTTAAACCCAGGCGAAGTGGTTGGCTTGCTCGGCCCCAATGG
>JAYTVJ010000143.1:0-10726 GCA_043744535.1 Arenimonas sp. | reverse complement strand
AACTCTTCCAATTGTTTGCTTTCATCTGCGCTAATCCAACCTTCGCGCACGCCTTCAGCCAATTGTTCTGGGAACGACAAAGCTTCAATATCGGCATTTTTCAGCGCTTTCAGGAATTTGCGTTCCACCGGTTCAGCCAATATCACTTTAATCAAGGCGGCATTGATTCGGCCGGCTGGATTATTAGCGCACGGGGTAAGGAATACGCCATCGCCCAAACGATCACGTGCATCCGATGGCGACATCAGCATGGCAGCTGCGCGGTGCGCCAAACGATCCGAAGGCTCTTGCGCGCGACGACCAAACGGAAATACCAGCATCCACAACAGCCAAGCCGCAGGGCGGATGGGGAAGTTGCGTAATGCGCCCGACAGGGCCCGTTCAATCTTGAACACACAATCATTGAATGCATAGGCCATTAGCGGCGCATCGGAAGCCGGGCGGCCTTCGTCTTCAAAACGTTTCAGCATGGCGCTGGCAATATACAGTTGGCTGAGCACATCGCCTAAACGGCCAGACAAACTTTCTTTAAACTTCAATTTACCGCCCAACAACAACATCGATGTATCAGCGACTAAGGCTAAGTTTGCCGAGTAACGGTTGAGTTTGCGGTTGCGTTGGGTGATGCCACTGGTGGGCGCTGCGCCAAAACGGCTGTTGGTGATGCCCATAAACAAAGAGCGCACGGCATTGGAGAACGCGAAACCAATATGGCCAAATAAATTCACATCGAATTCTTTCAAGCGTTGCACGGGGTCAGCTAATTGTGCGGCTTGCATTTCTTTTAACACCCACGGATGGCAGCGAATCGCGCCTTGCCCAAATATCATCAGGCTACGGGTCATGATATTGGCGCCTTCCACCGTGATGGAAATAGGCGCGGCTTGCCAGCCACGGCCCAAATAATTGCGTGGCCCTAAAATCACCCCTTTGCCGCCGTGAATATCCATGGCATCTTTAGCGACTTCGCGCGCCATCTCGGTGCAATGGTATTTGGCGATAGCGGAAGGCACGGCTGGCACTTCGCCGCGATCAACGGCTGCCGCAGTAGATTGCGACAAAGCGCTGGACGCATAGGCATTGCCCGCAATACGCGCTAAGGCCTCTTCAACGCCTTCAAAACGTCCGATGGATAAGCCAAATTGCTTGCGAATGCGTGCATACGCACCCGACACCACAGCGGCCAATTTCGCCGCGCCACTTGATGTGGAAGGAAGCGTAATAGAGCGGCCAATCGATAAGCATTCAACCAACATACGCCAGCCGTGACCCACATAATCTTCGCCGCCGATTAATTGCGAGAGTGGCAGGAACACGTCTTTGCCGTAAATCGGGCCGTTTTGGAAAACGCAGTTGAGCGGGAAGTGCCGGCGCCCAATAGACATACCTTTGATGTTGCGTGGAATTAAAGCCAGGGTGATGCCGCGGTCTTTTTGGTCAGACAGCAAGCCTTCTGGATCGTATAAACGAAACGCTAAGCCCACAAGGGTGGCCACTGGCGCTAAGGTGATGTAGCGTTTTTCGAAATTCATCCGAACGCCCAGCACATTGGCGCCCTGCCATTCGCCTTTACAAACAATGCCGTAATCGGGAATAGAGGTAGCATCCGAGCCAGCGGTTGGGCCGGTAAGACCAAAGCAAGGGATTTCGCGGCCATCGGCTAGGCGGGGTAAATAATGGTCTTTTTGTTCTTTGGTGCCGTAATGCAGCAGCAGTTCGCCCGGGCCTAATGAGTTAGGCACGCCAACGGTTGAGCTTAAGGTGGCCGATACCGACGCAAGTTTCATGATGACGCGCGAATGCGCGAATGCCGAGAAACCCAGACCGCCAAATTCTTTCGGGATAATCATGCCGAAGAAGCGGTTTACTTTCAGGAATTCCCAAACCTCTGGTGATAAATCTGCATGCACATGGGTGGTTTCCCAATCATTCACCATGCCGCAAACCTGTTCAACTGGGCCATCAAGGAAGGCCTGTTCTTCGGCGCTCAGCGTTGGTTTGGGTTGGCTTAATAGCATTTGCCAATCGGGCTTGCCAGAAAAAAGCTCACCTTCAAAGCCCACTGTGCCGGCTTCAAGCGCAATTTTTTCGGTTTCCGACAAAGGCGGCAGAATTTTGGTATAAAAACCAAGCAGGGGCGAGGTGATGAATCGTTGCCGAATGGGGGTAATCAACAATGGCAAAACCACAAGTGCTAATAAGCCTGCCAACACATACACCGACAGCATAGAGGCGCCAAGTAAAGCGCAGGCCACTAACACCGAACCGGCCATGGCTGCAAATAAGGCTAACGAATAACGGTGATAGCTGACAAAGGCAATCACTAGGGCAATGGCAAGCCAAGGGGCAATAACGCTCATAACACTCTCCAGAAAGTTAAAATCATGACGATGATTCCTTGCGCTTGGCATCACCATACGCTAAAGTATTGACAGATTTGTGGCATTTGTCAATACGCATGAGTATGGAGCTTTTAGGGCGCTTTATGGAACTGCTAATTTCAACACCTTCAGAAAGAAATCGCTTGTCTGCCGCCGATTGGCAGCAAGCCGCTCTCGACGCGCTTTCCGAAGGCGGGTTGCAGAATATTGCCATTGAAATGCTCGCCAAACGCTTAGGTGTAACCAAGGGTAGCTTTTATTGGCATTTTGCTTCGCGCGACGCCCTTATTCAGGCTGCCTTAGAGCTTTGGGAATCACAAGAGCAAGAACAAGTGTTTGGAAAGCTCGATGCGCTGCCCAATGCTCAAGAGCGGCTAACTGCCTTGGTGTCTTTAGTGGCGAGCGAGCTGAAAGCGCACAAAATTTACAGTGAAATGCTGAAAGCGATTGATCATCCGCTGGTAAAGCCATTTTTAGAGCGCGTTTCACAGCGCCGAATGGACTACTTAACGGCCAGTTTCCGGCAAGCGGGTATGCCGCGCAAACAGGCAATAAATCGCGCTCGATTAACCTATGCGTCGTATGTGGGTTTTTTGCAATTGAATCTGCAACTAGGCCATCCAAAGCTAAATCACGACGAATTCGAACAATATATCAGCCACTTAACCGAGACATTAATCCCTTCGAGCGGTTAAAATAGTTCATCGCATGTTCGACATTTTAAACATGCCATCCTTATTTATTTACATTTTTTGAGAGAGTTTATGGGCAGTAAATTGGCTGAATTGAACGCGTGGATACATACGTATGCAACCCTAACGGGCGCTGAGCACGTGCATTGGTGCGATGGCTCTGAGCAAGAAAATGCCGATTTGGTGAAGCACATGCTAATCACCGGCGATCTGATTGCCTTAAACCCACAAACGCACCCCAATTGCTTTTTGCATCGCTCCAGTCCTTCGGATGTGGCGCGCGTTGAGCATTTAACGTTTGTCTGCACCAGCAAAGAAATCGATGCGGGGCCGAACAACCATTGGATGACACCGGAAGCCGGCGAAGCCAAAATGGCCGAATTGTATAAAGACTGCATGAAAGGCCGCACACTTTACGTGGTGCCATATTGCATGGGGCCTATTGATTCGCCCTTAGCGCGTTGCGGCGTGGAAATTACCGACAGCCCCTATGTGGTGGCCAATATGCGTTTGATGACGCGTATGGGTGCAGATGCCTTAGCGCGCATTGAGCGCGAAGGGCACTTTGTTAAAGGCGTGCACTCGGTGGGCGATTTAAACCCTGAGCGCCGCTACATCATGCATTTCCCGGAACAATTGAGCATTCAAAGTTTTGGTTCTGGCTACGGCGGCAACGCTTTGCTCGGCAAAAAATGCCACGCCTTGCGCATTGCCTCGTTCCAGGCGCGTAATGAGGGCTGGCTGGCTGAGCATATGCTAATTCTTGGTGTGGAGAATCCAAAAGGCGAAACGCATTATGTGGCTGCCGCGTTTCCAAGCGCTTGCGGTAAAACCAATTTAGCGATGCTCATTCCGCCCGAAGGCTACTTGCGCGAAGGCTGGAAAATTTGGACCGTAGGCGACGATATCTGCTGGATGCGCCCTGGCGCTGATGGCCGTTTGTATGCCATTAACCCAGAAGCCGGTTATTTCGGCGTAGCGCCTGGCACCAGTGCCAAGACCAACCCGAATGCCTTGGCGATGTTAAATAAAGACGCGATTTTCACCAATGTTGCCGTTACCGCTGATAACCAGCCGTGGTGGGAAGGGCTGCCTGATGGCGTGCCAGTTACCGATTGGCAAGGGCGCGCGTATGATCCAGCCAATGGCCCGGCCGCACATCCGAACTCGCGCTTCACGGTATCTGCAAAGCAATGCCCAAGCTACACCAGCAAAGCCGAAGATCCGCAAGGCGTGCCGCTTTCCGCCATTGTGTTTGGTGGCCGCCGTGAATCCTTAGTGCCCTTAGTTTTTGAAGCGCGCGATTGGAGTCATGGCGTGTTAGTGGGTGCCAGCATGGCCTCAGAAACCACGGCTGCCGCCACTGGCGCGGTGGGCGTGGTGCGCCGCGATTCAATGGCGATGAAGCCGTTTGCCGGCTATAACTTCGGCGATTATTTCGCGCATTGGTTGTCGTTCAATGCAGCGGGCAGCAACTTGCCAAAAATATTTCATGTGAATTGGTTTCGCAAAGGCACAGATGGCAAATTTATGTGGCCCGGTTTTGGCGATAACATGCGCGTTTTGGAATGGATATTGAAGCGTGTGGCTGGCGAAGTGGCGGGGCAACATAGCGCGATTGGTATATTGCCAGCTGCTGGTGAATTAAATACCAATGGCTTAAATCTTTCTGCCGATACGCTATCGGCTTTGCTAGCTGTTGACAAGGCTGGTTGGCAGCACGAAACGCAGGAAATTGCCGAATACCTAAAAACCTACGGCGAACGCGCACCGCAGGCATTATTCGACGAGTTGGAAAAAACCCAACAACAACTGGCCTAAATTTCAGCCCGTGGTTTTAATCACGGGTTGATAAAACACGCTTTGTAAATGGGATAAATTGATCGGTTATGCAACACGCAAATCCGAAGCGCTCGCATTCGCCATGCAGCGCTGTTTGTGCTAGATTAAGCATCCACGCCAAGTAACGCCATAGCCTTGCTACGCGTGTGTTGGCATTGAGTGCGTAGCACTTAATAGCAGGGGCTTTTTGTAGCGTGTGTGGTAAATAAAAAGTGAGGCGATATATGGCCACTTTTCACTTTCGATTCGATGCTAATTTTTGCTGGGCAACAGTGTTGCACGGCGAAGCCTTAACCGATGAATGAGATAATTTCGCCATCGGGTATGTTTTGCTTCGGCAATATTATTGTTGATGTAACTGCGCACACATTGTTGCGTGATAATCAGCCTAAAGTGCTGGAGCCGAAAGCGTTCAAGGTGTTGCTGCAGTTGCTTTGCCGGCCGAATGAAGTGCTTACTAAAAACGAATTATTAGATGCCGTTTGGGGCCATCGTTGCGTTACGCCGAATGTATTGTCACGAGCAATAACCCACATTCGCCATGCGCTTGGTGATGACGCACATCAATCGCATTTCATCGAAACTGTACCCACCTTAGGCTATCGATTTATTGCAGTGCTGACACATCAGCCGCATCAGCCGATTGACCGCGCGTTTGTGTTGCCAGAATTAAGCCCCGCTCTTGAATCGAACGCTGCCTTGCTCAGCGAGATGCAGAGCTTGCTTTCAAGCCTAAGCGGCCAGCACGATAAATACCCAACGCTCACACGACATCTGGCACTGATGGTGTCTTTATTTGGCGATAAGCCGTCTGGCATGATGCTGTATGAATTGGCTTTGGAATATGGGCTGGAAAAAATGATTAACCTTGAAATAGATTTGCCTTGGCGAGACAAAAATAATTCTAGTTCGATGGATGGCGCACAGGACAATACCGAACATGGCAAAGCATCATCATAAAATCACAAAAACAAGATGTTTTCTTCATGATTTATGGGCTGCAACTTTCTAGTATGGGCAACACAACATAAATAGGAGCTTGTTATGAATGCTATTCAATTTAAAAATCACTTGCCCTTAGTATGGTATGAAATGGAGTTCAGCACTCCGCACCGCCGGCGCAGTATCGGGAATGTAAGCGTCAGTAATTTTGCTGTTGAGGTGTTGAATGATTCAATCAGCAAGATTGATGATAGTTATAGCTCGCTAAGCGCCGATCAGATCACCTCATGCGGTCGCCAATTGATTTGTAGTCGGCAAGTTTTTAATGCTCGCTTGCCAGCTGAATGTATTCTAGAGCGCTTCAAGACAGTGGGCTTTCTCGACAGAATGGTTAAAGATGGCGATTGGGACATTGAAGACCTTGCAGCCTATAAAATTGAGGTGCTACTCGATTACGTGAAATTGCACGAAGAATTGATTCCTCATGATGCGCCCATGATTGGCCACTTGGATGACGCCATTTTGGTGGAAGCCTCTTGGCGCACGCTTCGGGAAGAGATTGAAAGCTATGCCGACTATCGCCGACTTCGTAAGCTGGAAGCCGATTTGCAAGGCAAAGACCAGCATGATTTTCGCTACAATCGGCAAAACTGGCTAGAAAGCCGCGAGGTCGAACGCGCTTTACTACAAAATCAGCGCGAACGGGGTTTATCCAGCTTTTGTAGTAATGTTGAGGTTCGCCTGTTTCATGTGCATTGATTTAACAGATGGAGCTTCAAATCACGTGCTTGCAATATAGACATATGAATCATTAAACAGCCCATAATTTAAATTATGGGCTAAGCCGTGTTGGAAATTGAAATGTTATGCCACGGTTAATTTTTTGCGCAATTTAACTAAATATTAACTTTAATAGTTGTTGTAACGCACATTTATAAGCTGAACAAGCCCACATAACGGCCATCTTATATTTTGCACAATGCTATATAAGTGTTTGTTAAGTATTATTTATTTGCATAGAATCAATGCATAGTTGCATTCATATTTGAATAAACGTGGAAGCGGGGAACTATTCTGGAAAAAGTATTGGCAGAAAGTAAAAATTGCGTTACAGTCTTTAAGCCTGAATCCAATAATTCGTTCCATGGAATTCACCAAAGGCTTAATTTCTATACTTGGAGAGAGACTCTTATGTCAAATACATCAAAGCTTGCAGGTGCAATTAAATTTGCATTATTTGTTGGCGCAGCTTCTTCCGTCGCATCGGTTTCGGCCTTTGCACAGGAAAAAGACGCAGCCAAAACCTTGGATCGCGTAGAAGTTACCGGTTCGCGTATTAAACGTGTTGACGCTGAAACCACGCAGCCTGTGGCTGTGGTTACACGTGCAGACATCGAAAAATCGGGTCTTACCAATGTGTTCGACATCCTGAACAACATTACCTCTTCGGATGGTTCTGGTTTGTCCACCACCACCACGCAAACCAACGGTTCCGATGGTTCGCAACAAATTTCTCTCCGTGGCTTGGGTGCTAACCGCACTTTAGTGTTAGTCGATGGTAAGCGTTGGGTAACCGACTTAGACGGTATCGTTGACTTGTCAACCATTCCAGTCGCTATCATTGAGCGTATTGACGTACTGAAAGACGGCGCATCGGCCATTTACGGTTCCGACGCTATTGCCGGTGTGGTTAACATCATCACCCGCAAAAACTTTGAAGGCGCGCAAATTGGCGCTTCATACGGCCAAACCATAAAAGGTGATGGCGTGCAGAAGTCGGGTGATTTAACCATTGGCTCTGCTGGCGAACGCACATCTGGTGTAATCAGCTTAAGCTATTCCGAACAAGAAGCCATTTATGCCGGTGATCGTCTTCAAACTAGCGAACCCTACTATGGTTGCTTTGAATACTACGGCGGCACCTGCGCATACGGTTCGTCTTCAAGTCAATATGGTCGATTCTACACATCATCTAATGCGTCGGGTCCAAGCAAAACTATTCGCCCAACCTATGCAGCTGATGGCGTAATCAATTCTACTGACGTGGTAGGTTTTACTAATGCCGCACGTTATAACTTCTCGCCGATTAACTATTTGCAACAACCTGCGCAACGCTTGAACTTGTTTGCTGCTGGTCGTTTCCAAATCACCGATAACATTTCGGCTTACACCCGCGTTAACTACACCAAGCGCTATTCAAACCAGCAATTGGCTGAAGTGCCATTAACCTTCGCCTTGAGCGGTGGTGCAGGTCCACAGTGGGCATTTGGTGTTGCCCCAAACAGCGTATTCAGCCCAAATGGCGTTGCATACAATTCTGGCTTCTTCCGTATGTCGGCACTTGGCCCACGTAACCCGAAATACGATTACGATATCTTCACCATGCAATTGGGTCTTGAAGGCAGCTTCGAACTGGGCGACCGTTACTTCGCATGGGATCTGAATGCTGCTCGTAATGATAGCCAACGCGATAAGTCGGGTACTGGTTATGTGAATTTGTTCAACATGAAAAATGCACTTGGCGCTTCCGGTTATGATGCTGCCAATGATGTATTTTATTGCGGCGCTTCATACGCCACACGTATCTTGGGTTGCACACCGTTTAACATCTTCGGTGGTCCAACGCTTGGTTTGGGTACAACTGCTGGTGGTTTCGGAACTGGCAATGCACCACGTGCTGTGAATGCGAACGATATAGCGCAGATGTTGAATTATGTCGGTTACACTCAAGTTGCTACATCAGGCAACACCTTGCTTAATTACTCAGGCAATATCACCGGCGATTTGTTTGAATTGCCAGCAGGTATGGTCAGTTTCGCAACCGGTTTTGAATACCGTAAAGACAGTGGTTTCAACACACCAGATACCTTAGTATCTTCGGGCGGTTCTTCCGACAACTTCTCACAAGCCACCAAAGGCGAAACAGAAGTGATGGAATATTTTGCAGAAATTACCATTCCTGTGTTGAAAGATGTGTTCTTGGCTAAAGAATTAGAAATACGTGCTGCTGCTCGTAAATCCGATTATAAAGCCCACGGATTTATCGGTTTAGATGAATATAACCCTGATCCTGGTTCACCAACCAATGCAATGTATGGCTTAAAATGGAAACCATTTAATTCATTGTTATTGCGCTATTCGTATGGTGAAAGCTTCCGTGCACCGTCAGTAAATGATTTATTTCAAGGACAAGCTGAAGGCTTCCCATCAGTGAGCGATCCATGCCGAACCAACCAATTGGGTGGACAAGGTACTGGCTTCCAAACACCAGCAAATGCGACTGCTTGTATTGCTGCAGGATTGGGTGGTTTAACTGGCCATGGTGTGGTACAAAATAACGCGCAAATTCGTTCGTTGGGCGGCGGTAACCCGGATTTGAAGCCAGAATACGGCACCAACAGAACTTATGGTTTTGTGTATAGCCCAGGCTGGGCACAAGGTCTTGATATCACAATGGATTATTGGCAAGCCGATTTGCGTGATGTGATCAGCACCATTGGTTCACTGTCAACTATGCAGCGTTGTTTAGGCGTTAATGGTTTTGTGGCCGATCCAGCATTCTGCACACGTGTTACGCGTGATGCTGTAACTGGCGACTTGATTGTTGTTAACACAACAGGCTTTAACTTTGCTGGAGCGCGTTTGTCAGGTATCGATTTTGGTGCAGCTTATCGTTGGGATGCAGGCGATTTTGGTAACTTCCGTTTCTCGCTTGATACCAGCTGGACCGAAAAAAATGAATCACGTGGTTCAATTGACAAACCATTTACTGATTCGGTCGGTACATACGACGGCTCGCCATACTTTGAGTATCGTTCTGTAGCTTCTGTTGATTGGAGCAAAGGTGATTACTCAGTACGTTGGACAACACGCTATATGTCTGACATCTCGGAAAATAACTGTGGATTCTTGGGTGATTTACATACCAATTGCTCAGGTTATGATGATGGTCGTAGCCACACAGGCTCATATGCTGTTCATGACTTGAACTTAGGTTGGAATGCGCCTTGGGATGCGAAAATCTCCATTGGTGCCCGTAACTTGTTCGGTAAAGAACCACCTGTGTTGTATAACAGCTTTGCACATAGCTTTGACGCATCGTACGATATCCCAGGTGGCGCATATTGGTACATGAACTATCGTCAAGATTTCTAATAAAGTTTCAGTACTTGCAACACTTAACCGCCGGCTATATGCCGGCGGTTTTTTGTTGCACCCCACCCGGCCTCCCTTCAGAGAAGGGAGGAGTAAGGCGTAAAAGTCCCGCTTTCTTGAAAGGGGGATTAGGGGGGATTCTTACAGTAAATTCAAACTTTTCTGATATTGATTCTTAGCAAAAAAATTATATGCTTCAGTAATGAATGAATATAATCTGAAATATTTTGCACGAAAGTTAAGAAGTAACATGACACAACATGAGCAAATGCTATGGAGTAGAATCCGTAAAAAACAAATTCATGGCTTGCAGTTCTATAGGCAGAAGCGCATTGCTGGCTACATAGTAGATTTTTATTGCCCAGCGGTAATGCTAGTTATTGAGATTGATGGCCAACAACATAAATGCGCTATAAATGCTGAGTATGATAGAGTGCGAACGCAAATATTGAATAGTATTGGGTTGGCCGTATTGCGCTTTGATAATTATCAGCTAGAAATTAAAATTGAATTAGTTGTGGCTGAAATATTGAATTGGTTAAATAAACATCCCACCCATCCTCCCTTCAGAGAAGGGAGGAGTAACGCAAAAAAAGTCCCCCTTTCTTGAAAGGGGGATTAGGGGGATTTGAAATGACATCCCACCCATCCTCCCTTCAGAGAAGGAAGGAGTAAGGCGTAAAAGTCCCGCTTTCTTGAAAGGGGGATTAGGGG
>JAYTVJ010000142.1:0-10943 GCA_043744535.1 Arenimonas sp. | reverse complement strand
GGCGCAGATGCTAGCCGCATCAATACTGTAAGCTACGGCGAAGAGCGGCCGTTGTGCTTGGATACTGACGATTCTTGCTGGTCGAAAAATCGCCGCGTTGAAATTGTTTATTCGGTGAAATAAGCGCATGAATTTTCGTGGACCCATCTTCCTTTTCTGTTTGCTTGCCGCGTTGCCGGTTTGCGCGCAACGAACCAGTATTGCGGATCGGGTAGCTGCACTTGAGCAACAAGCCGCTACGCAAACGCAGGGCGCAAGCCAAGCGAATATTGAGTTGCTGAATAAAAGCACGCAAATGCAAGATGAAATCCGCCAATTGCGTGCCAGTATTGAGCAATTACAAAATGAACTCGAGCAAGCAAGGCAGCGTAATCGTGAGCAATATATCGATTTAGAATCGCGGGTTAGTACCTTAGAGCAATCGCCCGAGGCAAGCAAAATGGCGCCTGCGCTTGCTCCCGTTAAGCCAGCCATTAAGACTGTTGCAATGGCAACCTCAGGTGCTGAATCAGCGGCCTATCAAGTGGCGCACAATAGCTTGATTAAGCAAGGCGATGCGGTTGTCGCTTCGCGGCAGTTTCAAGATTTTCTGCAAGCGTATCCCAACAGCAAGCTAGCACCGAATGCCTGGTATTGGTTAGGTGAAAGTTACTACATCACCCAGAACTATGCATTAGCCTTAAAAAGTTTCGACATCTTGAATCAACAATTTCCGGATTCAAGCAAAGTGCCTGATGCATTGCTTAAAACCGCGTATTGCCATATTGAGCTTAAAGAAATGGATAAAGGTAAAAAAGAGCTTGAGCAGCTGATTGCCAAATACCCCAACCATCCCGTTGCAGACATGGCGCGCGGGCGCTTGCGTGGATTGAGCCTTGGACAATGATGCCGTAAAACAGGTAGCAGATCGCCTGAAGCTAACGGAAATATTTCTGTCCTTGCAAGGTGAGGCCAGAAGTGTTGGTTTGGCAACGGTATTTGTGCGTTTAACCGGCTGCCCCTTGCGTTGCCAATATTGCGATACCGCCTATGCATTTCACGGTGGGCAATGGTTCGAGATTGATGACATTGTGCGGCGTGTGCTGGACTATGGCGTGCCAAATGTGTGTGTTACCGGTGGCGAGCCGCTAGCGCAGAAGCGTTGTGTGGCTTTGTTAGATAAATTAGTGGCCGCTGGCTTACAGGTTTCGCTGGAAACATCTGGCGCCATTGACATTAGCGCCGTTGATACGCGCGTATCGCGCATTGTTGATATTAAAACGCCCGATTCGAAAGAAAGCGATAAAAATTTGTGGCTAAATATGACGTATTTAACGCCGCACGATCAGTTGAAATTTGTTATCTGCTCACACGATGATTACCTTTGGGCAAAACAGCAAATTGCACAACAGCAATTAGTAGCGCGCTGCGAAGTACTTTTTTCGCCCAGTTATACCGAAGTAAAGCCGCGTGAATTGGCCGAATGGATTATTGAAGATCGCTTGCCGGTGCGTTTTCAAATGCAATTACACAAACAATTATGGGGCGAGGAGCAGGGGCGATGAAGCGCGCAGTGGTGTTGGTGTCTGGCGGCATGGATTCCGCCGTTACGTTAGCGATTGCTAAAGAACGCGGTTTTGAATGCTTTGCCTTAAGCGTTAATTATGGGCAACGGCACGAATCCGAGCTGCAAGCCGCTAAAAATGTGGCCAGTGAACTCGGCGCTAGTGTGCACAAAGAAGTGCATGTTGATTTGCGGAGTTTCGGCGGCTCGGCGCTAACCTCGGATTTACAGGTGCCAGAATTTCCCAGTGCCGGCATTCCCATTACCTATGTGCCGGCTAGAAACACTATTATGCTGTCGGTGGCACTGGGTTGGGCCGAGGTGTTAGGCGCTGACCATGTCTTTTGCGGTGTTAATGCGGTTGATTATTCCGGCTATCCGGATTGCCGCCCAGCCTTCATTGAAGCCTTCGAGCGCATGGCCAATCTGGCTACACAGGCCGCCATTGAAGGCCATACCATGCATATTCAAACCCCCATTATTGCCATGACGAAAGCGGATATTGTGCGTGAAGGCATCCGCCTTGGCGTGGATTTCTCGCATACGGTGTCTTGCTATCAAGCCGATTCTGAAGGCCGCGCTTGTGCTAAATGCGATGCTTGCCGTTTGCGCGCTGAGGGTTTTTTGGCGGCTGGCGTGAAAGACAACACACGTTACGTCTAGCGCAATAATTATTTTTTAGTTATAATATCAATCCTTACAGTGGGTCGTTAGCTCAGTCGGTAGAGCAGAAGACTTTTAATCTTTTGGTCGACAGTTCGAATCTGTCACGACCCACCACTAAATCAAAGGCTTGCCGGTTGGCAGGCCTTTTTTGTGTACGAAGCATCGTCATGCCTGATATTATGAACGCTCATTCATCCGCGTTAACAGGTCAATCATGATTAAAGTCAAATCCGCACTGCTGCTGGCACTATTGCTGTTCATGCAAATAGGCACAGTATCTGCAGAAACCATCCCCGTAGAGGATTTTTGGAAACGCTCTAGCTTTAGGGAAGTTAAAATTTCACCGGATGGTCGGTACTTAGCTGCCACAGTGCCACTGGAGAATTTAACGGCGTTGGTGGTTATGGACTTAACAACAAAAAAAGTAACTGGCTCGTTTAAACCTCAAGCAAAAGCGCATATTCAGGATTTTTATTGGGTGAGTAATGAACGGCTTTTGTTCAGATCTTCAATTCGTGAGGGACGTTTCGCAAGGCCTTTCTTGATTCCAGCCTATTACGCAATGAATGCAGATGGCTCGAAAATTGGCACGGCGTATGGCGATGGTAAAGAACCTGAATTATTGGATACATTGAAAGCCGATGATAAAAATGTACTAGTTCAGTTTCGTTCTAAGGAAGGGCTGGCTACGATTGGCAAGATGAATGTTGAAAATGGCACAATCGTTGATATGTACAAAAAGCCACCGGTTGAAGCGCCGGGTCAATACATAACAGACAATAGTGCTGAAGTTAGATTATTTGTAAGTGGAAAAAGTTATAAAGATCAAAAAGTCTTCGTGCGTACAGGTGCTGATTGGGACTGGAAAGTTTTGCATGAAACTAAATTGTCAGAGCAGGATTTCGAATTTAAGGGGTTCTCGGATAATAATACACTGGCTTATTTTTCACTCTCTGAAAAAACAGGCCCAGATGGACTATATTCCTATAATTTGAAAACAGGCGAAAAGAAATTAGTAACGCGCGATGATAATGTCAATCCCGCTCAGTTACTCAGCTCTCAGCCAAATGATAGCGTATATGCAGTTCGCTTTGAGGATGGGTTTCCACGTTATGAATATTTGGATAAATCTAATCCATCTGCAAAAGAACTCATGAAGTTACAGGCAGCATTCCCAGATACCGATGTGTATCCAGTTTCTTCTACAAATGATGGTAATCAAGTGATTTACCTAGTAACGTCCGATACCATTCCTGGCGAATATTACTTATTTGACCGTACTTCACAAAAAGCACAGCATTTATTGTCGCGTGCCGCATGGTTGGATCCTAATAAAATGTCTTTGATGGAACCGATGAAATTTAAAGCCAGAGATGGTCTGGAATTGGAAGTTTTTCTAACTATTCCAAAAGGCTCAAATGGTAAGAATTTACCATTAATTATTAATCCACATGGCGGTCCATTCGGTCCCTTCGACAATTGGGGATTTAATAATGAAACGCAAATGCTGGCTAATCGTGGCTATGCAGTGATGCAAGTAAACTACCGTGGTTCAGGTAACTACGGCAAAGATTTCCAGTCGAAAGGGTATCGGCAATGGGGTAAACTCATGCAAGATGATCTCACAGATGCGACGCGCTGGGCAATTCAGCAAGGAATTGCCGATCCGAATCGCATTTGTATGTATGGCGCAAGCTATGGCGCATATGCATCGCTGATGGCTGTTGCTAAAGAACCAAGTCTTTACCGTTGCGCCGTTGGCAATGTGGGTCCATATGATTTGCCTTTACAGTTGAGCTATTCAACTAACGGTGGTGGCTCAAGCAATCCATTAAAAGCATTTTTTGGCGATGTTGCACAGGATGATGTTGCGCAATATTCGCCTGCACGCTTAGCAGGCCAAATTAGCGCACCAGTATTGTTGATGGCGGGTGAAAAAGATACGACATGCCCACCAGAGCAAAGCAAATTAATGTTTGCTGCCTTGCAAAAGGCAGGCGTTCCAGTTGAGTTAAAAATTTACCCTGGCGAGGGTCATGGTAATACTCTCATTGAAAATCAAATTGATTTTGCCAATCGATTAGTTGCTTTCTTTGAAATGAACTTAAGAGTGGGAAAAGTTACTGCAAGCGAATTGAAGCCGGTTAAGTAGAATCTGTGTTTTTATTAAAACGGCGCCTTCGGGCGTCGTTTTTTATTGCCGCCAAATTGCTCTAAAATATGTCTATGTCATCGTTCCCAGCCACATTAAGCAAAGACCAAGCACGCTTGCACCGTCTGCGTGCCAATTGCGTCAGAAATCCAGCCGATGAAAAGGCGTCTGTGGCGTATGCCCAGCTGTTAGCAGAAAGCCAAAGCCGTTTTGCTAAACGCTTACAGAATCTGCCTGCAATTAGCATTGATGAAAACCTTCCGGTTGGCCAATATACCCAGGAAATATTAACACTGCTTGAAAAGCACCAAGTGCTGATTGTGGCCGGTGAAACGGGTTCGGGTAAAACCACGCAGTTGCCGAAGATTTGTTTGGCGGCTGGGCGCGGTATTGCTGGCATGATTGGCTGTACGCAGCCGCGCCGCATTGCAGCGCGTGCGGTGGCAAAGCGGGTTGCTGATGAATTGAACAATCGCGTTGGCGATGCCGTGGGCTATCAGGTGCGTTTCACTGAGCAAGTGGGCGAGCAGACCTGTCTTAAATTTATGACCGACGGGATTTTGTTGTCGGAAATCCAAAGCGATCCATGGCTGTCTAAATACGACACATTGATTATTGATGAAGCGCATGAGCGCAGTTTGAATATCGATTTTCTGTTGGGCTTTTTGAAAAAATTGATACAAAAAAGGAAAGATTTAAAGCTCATCATCACTTCGGCAACTATCGACACAGAACGCTTTTCCATGCATTTTGATGGCGCGCCGGTGCTATCGGTGGAAGGCCGCGGATTTCCAGTGGAGGTGCGTTACCGAGATTTTCAGCCAATATCGCACGCAAGTCTTGAGAATAAAAAGAAAGTAGCGGTTGAGCAACAAGATGATTTAAGCTTGGCCGATAAAATCATCAAAACAGTGGACGAGATTTCCTTAAGCGATGGCTTAGGCGACATTCTCATTTTCTTGCCCGGCGAACGTGAAATTCGCGACACGCATTTGGCATTAAGCAAACGAAAATATCGAGCAACTGAAGTATTGGCTTTGTATGCCAGGCTGTCAGTGAAAGACCAAGACCGCGTGTTCAACCCCGGTGTGGGCCGCCGCATTGTGCTGGCCACCAACGTGGCGGAAACCTCGCTGACGGTGCCGCGTATCCGTTATGTGATTGATCCGGGTCTTGCGCGCATTAAACGCTATTCGCCGCGCCAAAAATTAGACCGCCTATTGATTGAGCCGATTTCGCAAGCCAGTGCTAATCAACGCAAAGGCCGTTGCGGAAGGGTGTCAGCTGGCATTTGCTATCGTTTGTATGCAGAGGCTGATTTCAACCAACGCCCTGCATTCACCGACCCTGAAATCAAGCGCGCGGCCTTGGCCGGCGTTATCTTGCGCATGCTCAGCCTGAAGCTTGGCGCCTTGGAGCACTTTCCATTTATCGACATGCCCGATACACGGGCGATTAGTGATGGCTGGCAAACGCTCGCCGAACTGGGTGCTATTGATTCACATAAAACACTGTCGGCAATTGGCCGGCAAATGGCACGCTTGCCGGTGGATGTTAAGTTGTCGCGCATGTTGGTGGCAGCCAATGGCCATGCGGTGCTGCACGAGCTATTAATCATTGCCTCGTTTATGGGTATTCAAGATCCGCGCGAACGCCCCGCCGATGCCAAGCAAGCAGCCGATGCCGCGCACCAGCAGTTTGCCGACCCAAGCTCTGAATTTCTAGCCATGATAAATCTCTGGCTACAGTTCAAGCTTGCGCATGAAGATTTAAGCCAATCGCAGTTGCGCAAATGGTGTGAAAAAAATTATTTGTCGTATTTACGCATGCGCGAATGGCGTGAATTGCATCGACAATTGCTAATTACCTGCCAAGAGCTGCAGTGGCCCATGCCGGCATGGCAGGATGTTGATGCAAAACTGCAGCAAAGTAAAATCGATACTAAATCGGCACAACTGCATTATCAATTTATACATCGGGCGGTGTTGGCGGGCTTGCCGACGCAAATAGGCCATAAAAACGACAAAGGTTTTTTTGATGCGCCCAGACAGCGAAAATTTCAGCTGTTTCCAGGCTCGCCATTGGCCAAGCAAGCGCCGAATTGGTGCTTAGTTGGCAATTTGCTAGACACCCAGAAAGTGTGGGGCATGATGGCCGCCAAGCTTGATCCGCTGTGGGTAATTGAGGAATGCCCGCACTTGCTGAGCAAGAAATATTTTGACCCGCATTGGTCGCGCAGCCAAGGCCGCGTTGTTGGATTTTGCCAAATCAGTTTACTGGGGTTGCTGCTGGTGGCGAAAAAGCCTGTGCATTACGGTGGCTTGTATCCCATTGAGGCGCGCGAGATTTTTATTCGACAAGCCTTGCTTACCGGTGAAATTAATGCCCGCGCAAATTTTATTCAGCGCAACATTCAGATGCTGCAAACCGTGCAAGATGAAGAAGCCAAACAACGCCGTGTTGGCTTAGTGGTTGATGACGACTGGCAGGTGCGTTGGTATGCCGACCGCTTGCCAGCCGAGATGTGTTCGGCCGAATCCTTGGATAAATGGTTTAAGGGTTTGCCAGATGCACAGAAAAATGCATTATTGTGGTCGGCTAAGGATTTACTGCTGGCCGAGCAAAGCCCGACGGCGCAATTTCCGAATTTCTTTCAATTGGGTGAAAACCAACTTGCCCTGCATTACCGATTCAGCCCTGGCGAGGCCGACGATGGCGTTACCCTTGATACCCCAATTCATTTGCTGAATGCGCTGGATGAAACACGCATTGGTTGGCTGGTACCGGGCTTATTGGAAGAAAAAGTATCGGCGCTGATACGTGGCTTGCCAAAAGCCTTGCGCCGAAATTATGTGCCGGCACCCGATTTCTCACGGGCGTTCTGTCAAGCGTATCCACTTGCTGATGCCGATAGTTTGCTGGGTTGTTTGGCGCGCTTTTTAAGCAAATCCACAGGCGCACCAATTTCTGCCTTGGATTTCAATGAAGCCAATGCAGCGCTCGATGCGCATTTGCAAATGAACATTCGATTGGCTGATAGCGATGGGCATATTATAGGACAGTCTCGGCATTTGCCCGCGCTGAAACAGCAATTTGCAGACATGGCAGAAGCTGCATTTTCAGAGCAAGCCGGACAATGGTTCAGCAAAACGGTGTTTAGCAAATTCCCAGAGTACGCATTGCCAACTAGCATGCAAACCGCTGAAGGCTTGTGGGCTTTTCCCGCTTTAGTGCTCGAGCAAAACGGCGTTCGTGTGCAAGCTTTTGCGCGCCAGCAAGACGCCAACAAACAGCATGGTTTAGCGGTACAGTATTTGCTTAGCATGAGCTTGCAAGATAAGCGTAAATCGTCAGCCAAACAACTGCCCATCGATACCAAGCTTGGCCTGATTTATTCAACCATTGAATCGGCGGAACGCTTGCGTACCGATTGTGTGCAAGCTGCTTTGCAGGAATGGCTTGAACAAGATTTACACACTATCCGCAGCAAACAGGATTTTGAGGTGCTGCAAAAAACCATTGACCAACACTTGTTTTCGCGCAGTATCGCAGTGTTGAATGTGGTTGAACGTTGCCTAAAACAGGTGGCGCAGCTGCGCATACATATGAACGCACCTTTGATGGGTTGGGCGGTGAGCAATTTAGCCGACATTCAACAGCACTTGAATCGGTTGGTGTATGCCGGTTTCTTAACCCGCACACCGGCAGCGATGTTGCCACACTTGCCGCGTTACTTAGAGGCGCTAAGTTTGCGGCAAACACGCGCATTACAAGACCCGATAAAAGATCAGGCGCGTATGCTAGAGCTTAAACCCTTCACCGACAGCTTAGCGAAACATAGCGCGGCTACTGAGCATTTGTCCGTTGAATGGCAACGCTTTTGGCAAGATACAGAAGAGCTGTGTGTGCAGATGTTCGCACAGGAATTAAGCCTTAAAGGCGCTGTTTCAGCCAAGCGCCTTGCCAAGCAACTGGCGTTACTTACTTAACGCGTTTTACCTTAACCCACGCGTTGTAGCCGTCAACCTGCAGTTTCCAGCCCGACAAGCCGCTGTATGCCACGCGAACTTTCGGGTTTTGCAATTTACTGGCAAACAATTCGGTGCTGTCGGCTTGATCCCAGACTTGGCCGTTCTCAAGAGTAAAACTGGTATTGCCGCGCCAGCCTTTGAATTCGCCAACTAAACGACTATTAATATCTTCGGTCGATTGCTTCGGCGCTTTGGCGCCCGCTTCGGAGAGCTTTGCCACGAAGGTGGTTTTTTCGCCATTAATCCAAGCATTTAACTGCTTTAATTCGGCGCTGTTGAGTTTATCCAGACCGGCCGCTTTGAATTGTTCCTTGCTCATACTGTCTTCAATATTTGCGGTGGATAGTTCTTGCGCCGAGGCAATCCAAGTATTCAAGCTTAATAACAGAAAAAGCGCTATTTGCTTCATTGTAAGTCTCCGAAATTTGTCATACTGTTGTAGTGTAAAGCATTTGAATGTTAACCGCCGTGCCTAAGACTGCCAAGCAATTATCCAGCACTGAACAACTTGCATTCTGGTCAGCAAAACCAGAAATAGCCGCTGTTGCCGCACGAGTTGAATTGGCTATGGATGAAAACCAGCGTGCCAACTGTTTAAAGCTTTGGGATGTTTTGCAAGGCTTATCGGCAGATCCGGATATGTTATTGGCTTCTGCCGCGTATTTATGCCCGGCCATGGTGTCTGAGCAGTTCACGCTTAAGCCAGAGCAAGCCCGATTACTCGATGGCTTGAATGCCTCAAAAAAAGTCTGGGATATTTATCAGCAACAAGGCCGAATAGGCAGCGCCGAAGGATTGCGGCGATTATTATTAGCCATCATTCTGGATTTGCGGGTACTGATTATCTTGCTGGCTTGGCAGCTAGTGCAAATGCGCCAAGCAGTTGCGTGGCCAGAGCAAGAACGGCTGGCTTTAGCGCATCTCACCTTTGATATTCATGCGCCGCTGGCTAATCGCTTGGGTATATGGCAGCTCAAATGGGAATTAGAAGATTTGGCCTTCCGCATTATGCAGCCAGAGCACTATCAGTCCATTGCTAAACAATTGCATGAAAAACGCGGCTTACGTGAACGCTATATTGAAACCGCCATCAAAATGATTGGTCAGGCTTTATTGCAATCGGGCATTGACGGCGATGTGGCTGGCCGGCCAAAACATATTTACAGCATCTGGAAGAAGATGCAACGCAAGGCCGTCGTTTTTGATGCCTTATACGATATCCGCGCGGTTCGGGTGTTAGTAGATGATATTGGCAGCTGCTATAGCGTGCTGGGTTTGGTGCATCAATTATGGACCCCCATTCCGGGCGAGTTTGATGATTACATTGCACAACCCAAAAGCAATAATTACCAAAGTCT
This sequence comes from Arenimonas sp., assembly GCA_043744535.1. Classification (GTDB taxonomy): domain Bacteria; phylum Pseudomonadota; class Gammaproteobacteria; order Xanthomonadales; family Xanthomonadaceae; genus Arenimonas. The sequence continues at coordinate 1,193 of JAYTVJ010000142.1, read as the reverse complement.
ACATACCGCCGTTATTGGCCCAGAAGGATTAGGGCTTGAGGTGCAAATTCGCACATGGAAAATGCACGAACATGCCGAAATGGGCGTGGCTGCACATTGGCGCTATAAAGAAGGCGGCAAAGCACAGGGCGAGTTTGAAAAGAAAATCGCGCAAATGCGGCAATTGCTTGAAAACAGCAAAGGCAGCGACGAACACAGCTTGATGGCCGGCATTGGCACCGAACTCGTAGAAGACCGCAAATACTTGCTCACCCCGAAAGGTGAGGTGATTGATTTGCCGCCAGGCGGCACCGTGCTCGACTTTGCTTACCATGTGCATACCGATGTTGGACATCGCTGCCGTGGAGCGAAGGTTAATGGTCGGATTGTGCCGCTTGAATACCAGCCGCATTCCGGTGATCGTATTGAAATAATGACCGGCAAAACCGGCACGCCGAAACGCGATTGGTTGCTAGCCGCGAATGGCTATTTAGCCAGCTCGCGCGCGCGCGATAAAGTGCGCGGCTATTTCTTTCGTTTAGACCGCCAACGCAATATTGATGACGGCCGCGAATTGCTCGACAAAGAACTGCGCCGCGTGGCCTTAATGCAGGCCGATCTAAAGCCAGTATTAGAAAAACTGAAAATACCCGATAAAGATGAATTATGCGTAGCTTTGGCATTGGGCGATGTGAGTGCTGGGCAGATATCCCGCGCTTTGCATGAGCATCTCAACCCGCCCACTGAGCCGCTAATCAGTAAAAAACCGCTTGCCCCGCAAAAACCTGCCAGCCATGCCGATATGACCGTTGAGGGTGTGGGCAATCTGCTAACGCAACTGGCGCGCTGCTGCCAGCCTGTGCCCGGCGATAGCATTGTGGGCTATTTGACCAAAAGTAAAGGGGTGAGTATTCATCGAGCCAATTGCCCGAGCGTGTTGTACTTAATACAGAAAAGTCCGGAGCGTGAGTTGCCGGTGAATTGGGGCAGTCGTGAGTCCAGCAAATACGAAGTGTCCATCTTTATTCGAGCTTACGACCGCAAATGGCTGCTGAAAGATTTAAGCAATATCATCGCGCAGGCCAATGTTAATATCGTGGGGGTGAATACTCTAACACCGGGTAGTTCGATGGCTGAATTGAAAATGAACTTGAAAGTCGCCGATTTTGGCCAATTGAGCACCTTGTTAAGTAAACTGGATGCAGTGCCTGGCG
>JAYTVJ010000141.1:0-42565 GCA_043744535.1 Arenimonas sp. | reverse complement strand
AAGAGCTAAATAACTTGCAGTTTGAATTAGACAAACACAAAACCTTCGAACGCGAGCTACGAACCTCGAAAATTGCGGCGGAATCTGCTGCGCTTTCAAAGAGTGAATTTCTGGCTACCATGAGCCACGAAATTCGCACGCCACTAAACGGCGTTATCCCCATGCTGGATTTGCTTGCCACCAGCAAGCTAGAGGTTGACCAAGCCGAAATTCTTAGCACGGCGCGCAGTTCAGCGAATCAGATGAAGCAAATTGTTGACGACATCCTTGATTACTCCAAGCTGGAAGCCAATAAGCTTAAGCTCGAAACCACTGGTCTTAATATTCGCGAAGTGGTGTTTTCGGTGGTGCAGATGTTTACCAGCCAGGCAGAAGCCAAGCGCATTAGCATCAATGTCAATCTTGATCCGTCATTGCGTTTAGCCTTACGCGGCGACCCAGTACGCTTACGGCAGATACTCAGCAATATTTTAAGCAATGCCATTAAATTTACCGCCAAAGGCAGCATCACCATATCCATTCGGGCAAAATCTGAAACTCGGCAACACCATATTTTACGTTTTGAAGTGAAAGACAGTGGCATTGGTATTTCGTCTGAAAATGCCAGCCGCCTGTTCAAACCGTTCAGCCAGGCCGATGCGTCAACGACCCGCATTTATGGCGGAACCGGGCTTGGCTTGGTGATTTGCAAACGCATTGTTGACTTAATGTCTGGACAGATTGGTGTGGATTCCCAACCTGAAATGGGCTCAACCTTCTGGTTTGAAATTCCGATGTTAAAAGCCATTGGCGACAGCCATGGCATGGCTTCTGAGCTTAAAAACGCGAATGTTTTGCTGTTCACCACAGATCAAAACCTAAGTGCTAAATTCGAACAATCCGACAATTTGCGAGAAACCAAGCTGACTATTGTTGGCACCGCCATTGAAGCACAGAAAATGCTGTCTGAATCGGTCGCTATTGGCTCTGCATCGGATTTCGATTTGCTGATTATTGATGTGAATTCCGGCCGTCAGAGCGCGTTGCAATTGCAAAAAATGCTGCTGTCGAATACCGATTTCGAGCGCATGCGCATTGCCATGTTATTAAGCGCCGATTCGCCGCCGCTTGATGCCGGGAAAAACCCACGTTGCCGAATTATTTCCAGAAACTTAGACAGCTCATTGTTATTCAATGAATTAAGCAAACTGCTTTCTGCCACATCGCTGAACATACAATTGCCTATTCGTATGGATCAAGAGCCATTTGTGAATATCCAAGCGCCCGATATGTTGCTAGCGGCGGGGCAGTCGCGCGGTTTGGTGCTGTTGGTTGAAGACAATCCAGTCAATCTGTTGGTTGCGCAACGGCTTATACAGCTTTCCAGCTTTGATTATGTGAGCGCTGAAAATGGCGAGGCCGCGCTTGAGCTGCTACAACAGCAATCGTTTGATATGGTTTTGATGGACTGTCATATGCCAATTATGGATGGCTATACTGCCACGCAAGCCTGGCGCGCCATTGAGAAAAGCAATGACTTGCCGCATACGCCGATTATTGCCATGACCGCCAACGCAATGGCTGAAGACCGCCAAAAATGCCTTGATGCAGGTATGGATGATTACTTATCCAAACCTGTTGATCGAAAACTTTTACAGCAAATTATGCTGAAATGGTTAAAAAAAGAAACCATTGTAAAGCCAGTTGATAACAATACCTCAAGCAATAATCGCGCTAAAAGCAAGCAAGCCATTCAAGCCAGTGAAGACAATTATGCCCCGCTCGACCAAGAAATTGTTGCTGATTTGCAGGAATTGATGGGCAGCGATTACCACAGCCTAATTCGTATTTATCTTGAAGACAGCCCGAAATTAATTAGCCAAATAGTGTCTGCTTTGCAAAATAAAGACAGCATGGCGTTGATTTCACCATCGCATACCCTCAAGTCGTCGAGTGCCAACCTAGGCGCGGTGAACTTATCTAAGATTGCGCAACGTATTGAACGCAGCGCGCAAACCGGCGATATTGATTCACCGACGATTGAAAAAGAGGCCTTGCTAGCAGAATTTGAAATCGTTAAAGCCGCTTTAGCAAAGATAATCGCTTAATTATTTGCTGTTTTTACGACTGTCTTGCTGCCAGATTTTCTTGGCCTGCATCTTTTTTACAAGCTCATCGCCCGTTTGCTTTGGCACATTCGCCTCGCCCGCCAAAAGCCTTGCCAAGGGCGACAACAACTGCAACGCCTGCACATACACTTCGCGTTTGAAATGCACCACGTTATCACCCGGATACCAAAAATCAACCCAGCGCCAGGAATCGAACTCCGGCGTATCGGTTAAATCCAAGCAGACTTGCGATTCATCGGCATTGAGCTTTAGCAAAAACCACACTTGCTTCTGGCCGATGCACACCGGCTTACTGTTAGTTCGGATGCTGCGCCGAGGCAAGCGGTAACGCAGCCAACCGGGGGTTGCGCCTAATACATCAACATGGTGCGATTGTAGGCCGGTTTCTTCGTATAACTCGCGGTACATGGCCTCAATCGGGGTTTCATCGGTGTTCATGCCGCCTTGCGGGAACTGCCAACCATCCCGGCTTACCCTGCGGGCCCAGAACACACTGCCATCCGAACGCATCAAAATGATGCCTACATTCGGCCGATAACCGTCCGGATCTATCACGGGCGGAACTCCAAAAATCTACTGCCTATAAGACTGCCACAGCGCTATGTATTGCACAAGCGCTAATATCGGATTGACTTTCAGTCGCCAAACCGCGAAAATAGGCACCCGTACAGATTTGGCTATGTAGCTCAGCCGGTTAGAGCACGGCACTCATAATGCCGGGGTCGGTGGTTCGAGTCCACCTATAGCCACCAAATAGTAGTATCAAGCAGTACCAAAAAGGCCGGATTTCCCAGTAACAGCAAGGGTTTCGGCCTTTTTTGTGCCTCACAAGGTCTCATCAATTCTCTTGCAATCCCGCACTAAATGTCAGTAGGATTGTCAGTAACTGCAATTCACAAAAACACTGTTACTGACAAATGCAAGGATACGCAATGCCGCTCACTGACACAGCTCTTAGAACACGCAAACCCGGCCTTAAACCAGTCAGAATGCCGGACGGTGGGGGTCTTTACCTACTGCTAAACCCAAACGGCTCAAGGTATTGGAGATGGGATTATCGCCGCCCGATAACTAAAACACCTAACACACTTAGCTTGGGTACTTACCCTGAAATAAGCCTAGCCGAAGCGCGCGTAAGGAGGGATGAATTACGCCGCCAAAAGGCACTTGGCATTGACCCTAGTGAGCACCGGGCTACCACAAAGGCCGCCGGGTTGGAGAGCGCCGCTAACAGCTTTGAAACCATAGCACGCGAGTGGTTAGCCGTGAAAGCTCATGACTGGACAACTGTTCACCACGACAAAGAACACGACCGCCTTCAAAATCACGCCTTTCCTTGGATTGGAAAACTGCCAATAGCTGAGGTAGGTGTGACTGAAATTCGCGCCTTACTAACCCGTGTTGCTAAACGAGGGCATGGTGAACAAGCCCACCGTCTACGCTTTCAAATCAGCCGTGTATTTAAGCATGCAGTAGCAACCGAACGTGCAACTCACGACCCTGCCGCCGCTCTTGGGGCAGTGCTACCAAGCCGCCGAAAGGCAAACTATGCGACCATCACAAATCCACCAGAAGTGGGCGCACTACTTCGCGCCATTGATGGCTTCGAGGGTACTTTCGTCACAGCCTGTGCATTGAAGTTAGCGCCTTTGTTGTTTTGCCGCCCCGGTGAGTTACGAGGTGCAGAATGGTCTGAGTTTGATTTAGAGCACAAAGAGGGGGCGCAATGGGTGATACCTGCCGCTCGCCGCAAACTCAAAAAGGCTGATAAAGAAAACCCAAACACGCCACCTCACATTGTTCCGCTTTCAACACAAGCACTTGCAGTGCTGAATGAGTTGCACCCATTAACTGGAAATAAGAAGTTTCTATTTCCCGGCGCGCGAAGTCCAAAACAATCAATGTCAGATATGACAGTGAATGCCGCATTGCGGCGTTTAGGTTATAGCAAAGAGGAGTTCACGGGGCATGGTTTTAGACACATGGCCACCACCCTCTTAAATGAGCTTAGCTTTAACCGTGATGCGATTGAGAGACAAATGGCACATAAAGAACCGGGTGTTCGTGGTGTCTATAACAAGGCAGAATATCTACCCGAGCGGCGTGTGATGATGCAAGCATGGGCTGATTATTTGGATGGTCTCAAGTGTGGCGGTAACGTGGTGCCAATTAGAAAAGCTGTTTAGTTCCGTTTTGTTTTTTTCTCACACGTGTGTGCGTATCTGTATTTTTAGGTATAGTCATTAGACTTCTCATCACATCAAAGAGGCGACAGTGCTAGGTAAATTTTTTAAGAACATAGGCGCTGGAACCGCCAAAAAAGAACAGGAAGACTTTCTTAACTTAGTACGCGAAGGCACCGACAATGAAATGGCACAAACATTAGCCGCCGTGGGTATGGTGAGGCAGTTATTATGGGGCGGTAAAATCATAGACGGAAGATTCCCCGAAGAACTCTTTTCAGGAAGTATGCCAATAACTGACAAGGCGCGGGGTGAGCTAGCTATGTACTTACTAAAGCTAAATTCACTGCGAAATGAACTATCCCAAAGTAGTGACTCCAACCATCAATTTTTTGCATCCGGGATTAGTGTTTATATAGTCACCTTTCGGGCACTAACTCGGCCAGAGCTGTTTGTGCTCGGGCGGCAAATATGGAGAGAATTACTCCGTGGGAGCGCTGGCTATGAATCTGAAATGAAAGCTAGGCGGCCAGACTTGACACTTGAAAACTTCATGGCAGTCTACCCAGCACCTAATGCGATTGTGCCGCCAGATTTATTAGCTGAATGGGGTCTATAATTTTAGATGAGCGACCCAGAAGATTCTGAGCCGCTCACTTAAAATTCTTAGTTCCAGTGAAGCACTACCACTCCAAGCCCTAACGACCAAGCACTAGAATTCACTCGGTCAAACCATAAGCCCCTCTGCCAAGGCAACGCGCGCTCAATCCAAAATTCTTTCTCTTTACCGCGCCAAATCACTGCTAACTGCATACTGAAAACTTCCTTTTGATTGTTCAAACCCGGTATAGCGACAGCTACTGGGTTTTGTCATTTTTAATGCCGCCGCAATGGTAGCGTAACAGATATTTAATCTATGTAAATCAATATCTTATTGCAGTTATGGGACATGTCCCGGCAGTGGAAATTGAATAAAACAGGTGCTCAAGAAGGAAAGTATCTTTGGCCTATGAAGTCCCACGGCAACTTACTGATTCTTATAGGCCATGAATAAACCAGTTACTCACGGGGAAAGAAGCGCTTTCTCCGCCTCCAAAACACACACTCTAAAACCTAATAGGAAAACTGCATGACTGTATTGAATAAAACCGACCTCCGCCCTGTGATGGTATATCGCCAACTCGCTATTGAAGTGGAAGCCTTTGACCGATTGAAGTCATGGCAACGGCACATCTTAGCTCGCACCGGGCAACAACTGACAAACTCACAAGTGTTGAATTTCATGCTGAAGAAATACCCTGCTCCTGAATCCACAAATTAAGTGAATCAGCAGAATGCAGAATTGGAATGAAATCCTTGAAACATGGCGAGCTATTCCAGCCACACACAGCAAGCGAAGCAATATCAAAATAGATGACTCGTTGCAACCGCGAAGCCTTCAAGCAGTGGCTGTAAAGCAACGCGCTTCTGCCAAGCTTGAGAGCGATAAACACGCCACCGCATTGGCCGATAGGCTAAAGGCAACCGCAGACTTAGACCCTATTCTAGTGGCTGATATTGAGGGTACTTTGTATGTAGTGGATGGACACCACCGCTATAAAGCATATAAGGCAGAACGCAAGCAGTTAATCCCTGCAAGGGTAAAACGTACAGATTGGAAAACAGCAGTCGCGGTATCTAAACTGGTTAATCTTGACCATCGAGCGTTGCGTCTGCATAAAGACCAAGCACGTGAGGCTTGTTGGCAATACTTAGCACTGATTACCTCTCGAGGCCTTATTTCACTTGGGGAAACTTCTTCAGGTAGAAAAGTGGCGGCCATGTTTGGCATAGCACCTAATACAGTCTGGAACATGCTGAACGTCTTGCCGAAAGTTATCCGTGCTGAATTTCGCAGAGATGCAATTGATAGTGGTACAGAATGGCCGCTATGGCGATACTGTAAAGGCACATCAGCACAAATGAATGGCTTTCCAGATGAAATCCGCGCCACAAAGCAAGCTGAGAAATTCGCCAAACTCCTGAGCAAAACCACTTCAGACATAAATGCCGCCGCCCTCAAACTATTAGCACGTGAGTACCTTGAAGAAAATAATGCGTCCGCTGAACATGGAATTGATGAGATAGAACTGCCACCACCACTCCCTGACGTAATCGCTCACTTTTCCCAATAAGTGTGCAAAAGGGGGGTACTGTTATGCACCAACTGCCTCAATTGAGGCACTAAGCACCACCACAAAAACCCACTACTCGCAACAAGCGGGGGTGGGTTTTCTATTTGCAGAAAGGAAAATATGAAAAATAAACGTCAACCGATTTGCTTCACCGCAAGCAATGGTAAAAAGCGCGTAAGCATTAAGCTTGCCAACAATAAGGGCACAGCCACTCTTGACCAAGCCGATTTTGAAGCCTTGCGTGAAGTGGGCTATTCAGGGCAATTTGTCCTAAACAGTAATGGCAATCAGCACAGCTATGTCCGAGCGAAACAACCGGGGCGGAACCTAGTCACAATTGCGAGAGTGCTTACTGGTGCGAGCAAAGAACAGCACATTCACTACCTAGATAAGAACTCAATCAATCTAACGCGCGAGAACTTAGAAGTCGCGGTGCGTGGTTCAAACATTAGGCCTGAATGCTTCCTCTGCAAGTGTCGCACCTTGAGTGAAGCACTCTAGCCGTTAGGACGTGCCTCTGGCACTGGCGGGTAAATGTGATAGCGCCGAATAAAAAATTACCACAAATCTCCGTGTGGTCATTAGTTAGTTCCCACGTTGCGCCATTCCCCCCGGTGCCAGTTGGCCTCCTTATAGAGCCGCCTAGGCGCTCGAAGCCACACCTAAACAATCCTTGAAGCACCTCACACAGGAACTACCACATGAATCAAACACATGCCTTACTTCGCCTCCCAGACGTGATGGCGTTGACTGGCCTCCCAAAAAGCTCGCTCTATCGAATGGTAGGCTCTGGCACATTTCCCCAGATGGTTAAGCTTGCCGCTCGCTCCGTGGCATGGAGAATGTCAGACGTTATGGGCTGGGTTGAATCCCGCCAAAGCCCACCACTCAAGAAGGTGACTGGCATAGTATGTCAGTAACTTTGTCGGTAACTTGAAAGCACTGCCACCGACAATTCGCGCAGTTTAAGCGTTTAAGAGTACTTTTATAGTCCACCTATACCACCAATATAAATGCTTTTCAATTCAAAAGCCTGCAAGACTTTCCAGTTTGCAGGCTTTTTTGTTTGCGGGTTTATCGCGTGCATTCAGCAAGCCTAGCAACAATTTTCAGCCAATGCGTGATAACGCACAGAACGCGCGCTAGCAAACACCTACGCTGACCCTGTGCCAAATCCATTTGGTGCAAGCTTGAGCAAACCATGCTGAGCGTTCAGTTGGGTGACGCGCAAGCCTTCCCCTCATTTTGTTTCTATTTTTAAAAGGATTTTCTATGAAAGGTCTACTTATTATTTCAATGCTATTAGCGATGTCGGTATTAACCGCCTGTTATGAAGCGGAGCCACAAGTGGTTGCTGTTCCTGTTCCTGCTGCCACCACAGTTGTTGTGCCCGGCCCTGCCGGTGAACCCGGTGCTACGGGTGCAACAGGCGCACAAGGCACTGAAGGCGTTAGCGGCGCGCAAGGCAAGCAAGGCGTTGAAGGCGAACAAGGCAATCAGGGTAATCAAGGCAACGACGGTGCTGACGCGGATCCACGCCCATAATAAGCGGTTTTTTGGCGCACCGAACGTGCACTGCAAGCCATGTTTTAATCAATAACTGTTTAAGGAGAATCCCATGAGTTTAGGTACTATTTTATTAATCATTTTAATTTTGATGCTAATCGGTGCATTGCCTAATTGGTCGCACAGTAAAAGCTGGGGCTATGCGCCCAGTGGTGGCTTAGGCTTAGTGGTGGTTATTGTGATTATTTTGCTGCTAATGGGCAGACTGTAATTTTTAACCCCCTGCCTATGCGTAAACAGGTGCGGCCGATTTCGGTCGCACTTTACCAATTACAGTCAAACATGCCATCCATCGACCCAATGCAGGAAACAAGACCATGATTAAAAATATCGCCCTGCCCTGCCTTATTGCATCGGCATTGAGCCTTGCCTGCATGAATAATGCGTTGGCAATGACGCCAGAAAGTAATAGCTTTTCAATGGCAAGCATTAACAACGCGGCATTGTTAGACACGATTGATGCCAATGCAAGTGCAGACGCCATCTTACGCGCGCAGATTTTATTGGATCGTGCACATTTTTCACCTGGTGAAATTGATGCACGCTTCGGCGCCAATATGCGTAAAGCAATCAGCGCCTATCAGTCCTCGAAAAATATAGCCGCTACTGGCAGCATTGATTCAGCCACATGGGCGTTGCTAAATAGCGACACGCTGCCAGCGTCATCAAACTACACGATTACAGCTGCCGACAGCGATGGACCATTTGTTGCAATGCCTGTCAGCATGCTGGCAAAATCGAAATTGTCGGCACTGGCTTATAGCTCATCGCTTGAAGCATTGAGTGAAAAATTTCATATCAATCCGTCGCTTTTGCAACGCCTGAATAGCGATAAAAATCTTAAGCAAAGTGGCACAGTTATCGTTGTGCCTAATGTGCTGTCGCCTGAACCTTTGCCGGCTGCAAACAGCGTGCTTGTTGATCGCTCAGATGCGTCAGTATCTGTACTGGATGCCAATGGGAAAATTCTTGCACGTTATCCAGCATCCACCGGCAGCAGTCATGATCCGTTGCCGGTTGGTGCTTGGAAAATTCAGGGTGTTGCTAGAAACCCTACGTTCAATTACAACCCAAAACTATTCTGGGATGCCAAAGCCGGAAGCGCGAAAGCGAAAATTGCAGCGGGCCCTAATAACCCTGTGGGTATTGTTTGGATTGATCTGTCTAAACCACACTACGGTATTCATGGCACGCCTGAGCCGGCGAAGATTGGCAAAACCGAATCACATGGTTGCATTCGATTAAGCAATTGGAATGCGGATTCGCTGGCGGCGGCTGTGTCGCCTGGCATGCCAGCACTTTTGCAAGAATAATAAAGTGCGCATTATCATTTTTTTATTTGGTGCAGCATTTGGTGCGCTATGCATGTCGATTGTTGTGCTGATGCAATGGCATTCGCCAAAGGCATTGGGTGCGGCAATGGCTTGGCTGCCGCACATTGCCCACCAACAACTAGTTTCTAGTAGTAAAGTTCCGGTCTTGCCTACGGTATTGGTGGTTGCACCACGTCCTGTTTTGCCTAGCATAGCTGCGCCAACGATGCCGATTATGACTTTGTCAGAATCGAGCAGCGCGCGTGCTTTGCCAAGCCCAGTGCCAGCCTTAACAAACGCTGTTAGCAGCTCAGAATCAGCGCTGCGCATGCCGGTTTCGGGCATTAGCGCCAATCAATTAACCGACACATTTAAAGATGCGCGTGGTGTGGGCCGAGTGCACGATGCCATTGATATTATGGCGCCCAAAGGCACACCGGTATTTGCCGTAACCGATGGCAAAGTTGTTAAGTTATTTAATAGCAAGCAAGGTGGCCTAACGATTTATCAATTTGATCCAAGCGAAGTATATGCCTACTACTACGCACATCTGGATAGCTATGCCAACGGTATTGTTGAAGGAAAAAGTGTGCGCCGTGGCGATCTTATCGGTACTGTTGGCAGCACCGGCAATGCCAGCCCAGAGGCACCGCATTTGCATTTCGCTGTTTTTGTTCTTGGCCCAGAAAAAAAATGGTGGCAAGGCACAGCTATCAACCCATTTCCATTACTCACTGATCCACTTATTCATTAAGGAATACTTGCCATGCAACACATTAAAATAGCTGGAACCGTTCTCATCATTGCTGGCATCGTATTTCTGGCGTTTGGTAGCTTCAGCTACCCTAAAAAATCAGAGCAAGTAAAGCTCGGGCCAGTTGAACTGTCTGTGACTGAAAATAAGACTATCAATATTCCCACCTGGCTAGGCGCAAGTGTACTTATTGTAGGCGCGCTTTTATTGCTTGCAGGTAATAAGAAATAATTTTCTACGTTCATTCACACAGCTCGTTTTGCATTGCCAAGGAATACAGCTATGAATTACATTATTACGGAAGACAAAACAAAACTTTATGTTAAAGATTGGGGCAGCGGCCAACCGGTAATTTTGATGCACGGCTGGCATTATTTCAACAAACGCTTGGCTTTTCTGCGCGTGTAAATAGCCATCAATGGCGTAACCGAAACACCATGCACAATAATGGAAAAGGTCACTGTGGCTAAAGTAACTGCAACGATAGGCTCGGCCAGTTCGCGCGGCAAGCCATGATTAATGGCATACATTAAATAATAGATAGAGCCAATACCGCGAATACCGAACCAAGACACCAGCATTTTTTGATCGCGTGAAACCGGCGCGCCAAGCAAACCAATCCAAACAGATAGCGGGCGGATGACCACAAAAAACAACAGCACAAATACTGCCACGCTAATTTTTAAATGGGTGAAAGAAAGCATAGCACCCATCACCAACACCACAGCCACCTCTCCAATGCGTTCCAATTGTTCGTTGAAGCCGCGCACCGCTTGCATCATATAGGCACTGGCGTGTTCTGGATCGGTTGCCACCGCTTCTTGTGCTTCTGCATTATCCAACACAACAACAAGGTCTTGCGTTTTGCCACGTGGCAGTTGCTGCTCTTTAACACGCTGCAAGGCAAGACCTGCGGCAAAGACGGCCAAAAAACCACTGGCATGCAGCAACGTGGCTGCGCCATAGGAAAGCCCAATCAAGCCCAGGGCTAAAAACTCATCAAGACCAATAGATTCTTTATGACGGCTACGCAAATACACCACCAATTTGCCGATTAACTTACCCAGCAAAGCACCAATCACTAATCCACCTGTGATTGCCCACAGCACGTCTATAAGCACCCAGCGCCATGCCCATTCGCCCATATTGTGCAAGCCTAGAAAGCCAAGCCCAAGCATCACAAACGGAAATGCGGCACCATCGTTCAATGCGCCTTCGCCGGTTAAACTAAATCGCAAGCGATCGCGGTCGTTGGCATTTTCAACTTGCACATCAGAGGCAAGTACTGGGTCGGTGGGGGCAATCATTGCGCCTAACAGCACTGCCGCGCCCAACGACATGCCTAAGCCATACACGCCAAGCGCTGTACTCAATAGCACCGATAGGGTCATTGAAACAAACGCCAAGCTAATCGGAATACGCCAATGTTTGTTGGATAACGGCAAGCCAAGTTTTAAGCCGGACGCAAACAGCGAAATCAGCAAGGCGATTTCGGTCATTCTTTCCAAGCTTGCCGAATACAAAAATGGATTAGGCGACATCAATTCCCAGCCGATGGGGCCGAGCAGCACACCTGCGCCCAAATACAGCATTGCGGTGCTTAGCGGTAGCCGCTTCAGCAGTGTGCTCGATAACGCCATGATAATCAGCAATGCCCCGATTACACCAGCCCAGATGGCAAAAAACATGGATTGTGTTGGCATAGTATTTTCTTTATGGCGAGCATTGTGCAATGTAAATCATGGCATGTATCTGTTGGCTTGTCGGTGCGTTAAAGCACTTAAGCAGGTTTTTTTGAACTATTTTGCATACGTGTGTTGACGCACAGACGCAAGGATTGGCGTTTATTACGATAGCCATTCAGTCTCAACCGCCTTTCGATTTTATCGATGTAGCCTCCCCCTATTTCGGCGGTGAGCTGTTCAATCAACCCCAAGGAGCTAGCCATGAACAATATTTCAAATTACTCAGACTCACAATCCAATGGTGCTGGAAAAGATACGGCATCAATCAGCAATAAAGCGGAAACCGTGATGAATAATGCGTCATCCGAGTTACACAATTTTATTGCTGACATTGAAGATTTAGTAGGTCAAGCCACCAGTATGACCGGTGAAGACTTAAATAAAGTTAAAGCAAAATTGAGCGCACGTCTTTCTGAAGCCAAAGAATCGGCCACCGAAATGGGCGGCATGCTTAGTCAGCGCGCACGCAACACGGCAGCTAGCACCAATAACTATGTGCATGAACAACCTTGGAAAGCCATTGGCGCCGGCGCTGCAGCGGGTTTAATCATTGGTTTTGCACTCGCACGTCGCTAAGCTAATACACATTTATACAACTTTGTTGCAACTCCTTAAAGGAAGCCGTCATGGATAATTCAAACGAAGCAGCCATGCGGCACGGAAAGGAATCCGACGGCATCGACCTGCTGAGATCACTTCGTATTGTGCGCTCGGCAGGCGGTGCACTTTGCACGCAAGCCAACCTGTATGGCAAATTAGCACGCATTGAATGGCGAGAAGAAAAAACTCGACTGTTAAAAATGCTACTACTCGGCCTAGTCGGTTTCGCTTGCACCTTGTGCGTTATGCTTTTTGTTGGCATTTTGGTGCTGGTGCTTAGTTGGGATACGCCGTATCGGATCTTAGCGATTAGTATAATCATCGCGTTGTATGGCCTTGGAATTGGTTTTGCATGGCAGCGCATTCATGCGTTGTCGATGCTTAACAGCCAAAGCTTTGCCGCCACACGTGAAGAACTGGCTACCGATTTAGCCCTAATAAAGAGCCGGCTATGAATAGTAATGAAAAAACGCCTATCGCTACTGTCGATCTATCGCTTAAACAACAGCGGCTTTTGCTACGCGAACAATTAGCCACGCAACGTCAAGTGATTGAATTGAAGCTAGGCCCATTGCCTGTTGAGCATGGGCCGTGGTTTCCGCGCAGCAGTACCATGCGCTTTTTCGTGCAACGCCCTGAATTGATGAAAAAACTACTAGGCCAGATTGCTGGCCTAGCTATTGGGGCATCGTTTATTAAATCGACGCACCCTTTACTTGCTATTGCTAAATTCCTGCATTCAAGCACCAAGCCGCGCCGGTAAGCCTTCCATCAAATCGGCAAGTTCATCGGCGTGCTGTTCTTCAACCGCTAAAATGCCTTCTAGCATTTTCTTAGTGGTGGAGTCTTTATCGCCCAGGTATTGAATCAGTTCACGGTAGCTATCGATGGCAATGCGTTCTGCCACTAAATCTTCTTTAATCATATCCAGCAAGTTTTTACCCGGCACATATTCGGCATGGCTACGACTGCTCAAGCCATCCGGTGCAAAGTCAGGCTCGCCGCCTAGTTGCACAATACGCGCCGCAAGTTGATCGGCGTGGCCCTGCTCTTCATTGGAATGCACCAAGAATTCATCGGCAATGCTTTTTGCCACCAAGCCACGCGCCATAAAATGATGACGGCGATAACGTAACACGCAGATAATTTCTGTTGCAAGCGCATCATTCAAAAGCCGAATCACTTCAATACGATCTGCTGAGTAGCTTTCGGTAATAGCGCCTTGCTCAATATGTTTGCGCGCATTTTTACGCAGTGTTTTAACGCTGCTGAGTGTTGATTTGGTTTTCATTAGACTAGCCATTAATAAAGGTAATTAAGCTTGCTACGCCTAACTACTGCAGTCGGTGCGATGCAACACATAAGCCACCAAAATTGCCACTATGTGGCGTACCGCACAGTGCTTTTTTAGCTAATTGTTCATCATACTAATATTGCTCCCCGCTATATAATCAGCGGTTTCTGAGATAAATCGCTATTTATCGCGGGATAGTGCTATTTTGGAGAAATAACATGCTTAGCATGCACAGCGTTATCAGTCGATAACGCGCCATAGTTAAATCAGAGATCTCAGCTGCCATGAAAGCAAGCCAAACCGTTCTTGTATCTTTTATTCTTGCCATATTGTTAGTCGTAGCGGCACTGACTGTATCGCTTTGGTCGTATCGGCAGATTGAGCAAGCGGTTGATGACCAAGCAAACTCAAGCTTAGTACTAGACGAAGCCAACGATTTGCTATCGAGCTTAAAAGACGCTGAAACCGGCCAGCGTGGGTTTTTAATCACCGGCAATGAACATTTCCTTGAACCCTATGTGTCTGCACGCAATAGCATTCCTGCGCAACTGAATGCCTTGCAGAAACTTACTGTAATTGATGCAGCACAACTGCACTTAGATGCCTTAAGCCCAATAATTAATGCCAAATTAGCACATCTTGCGAAAGCAGTTGAATTACGGCGAAATCAGGATGTAATCGGCTCTACTGCGCTGGTTAGCAATGGCGATGGTAAACGCTTAATGGACTCGATTCGCAGCGAGATAAACGCATTAATACGCATAGAACGTACTGTCTTGAATCACCGCGAAGCCTCACTTAAAACAAAAATGCGCTATTTGTTTAATATTATTATTGGCACAGCCACCTTATGGATGCTGTTTGCCATTGCATTTATTTTTCTGAACTACCAGCGCGCCCAGCAGCGCATTAAAAATATTGTGCACTTAGAAACCCAGCACTTGTTGGATGTGCAAGAACAAACCTCGGAAAAACTTCAGCAAGCCAACCAAACCTTGTTGGTAAGTGAAGAAAAACTCAACGTAACGCTTAGCTCAATAGGCGATGCGGTAATAGCTACCGATGCCTTTGCTTGCATTACGCTGCTAAACCCAGTGGCCGAAAAACTAACCGGCTGGCAACAAGCCGAAGCGCTTGGCCGGCCGATTGCCGACGTTTTTACTATTATCAACAAACAATCACGCCATGTTGCAACCCTTCCCGTGTTGGAAACTTTGGCACATGGCACCGTGCAAGGCTTAGCTAACCATACCGTGTTGATTGCACGCGACGGCAGCGAACGCGATATTGCTGATAGCTGTGCGCCAATTCGTGACCGTGATGCGCAGGTTATTGGTGCAGTGTTGGTGTTTCGCGATGTGACCGAGGATTATGCCATACAGCAGGCGTTACACGACAGTTCTACGCTGGTGCAAACCGTGCTTAACACCGTTGCCGATGGCATTGTTAGCCTGCGCGCCAACGACAGCATTATTGAAAAGGTGAACCCTGCAGTAGCCTACATGTTTGGCTACACAACCGATGAAATACTGGGGCAAAACCTAAGCTTGCTCATTCCCGAATTGAATCAGGACCAACGCAATGGCTCGCTCGATTATTACAAAGCCAGTGACGAAGCGCGCGCCAGCGGCTTAGGCCGCGAGGTGCAAGGCCGCCGCAAAGATGGCAGTGTGTTTCCGATGGAAATTGCTATTAGTGAAATGCAATTGGGTGGCGAGCATTATTTTACCGGGATTTTACGCGATGTGAGTATTCGCAAACAGGCTGAAGATGCACTGCTTAAAGCCGGTGCATTGCAGCGCGCTATTTTCAACAGCGCCAATTTCTCAAGCATTGCCACCGATGCTAAAGGGGTGATTCAAATTTTCAATGTGGGCGCAGAACGCATGCTGGGCTACACCGCAGCGGACGTGATGAACACACTAACCCCTGCCGATATTTCTGACCCCATAGAAGTGATAGCACGTGCCAAAGCCCTAAGCCAAGAACTAGGCACACAGATTCATCCCGGTTTCGACGCATTGGCTTTCAAGGCCTCGCGCGGTATTGAAGATATTTACGAGCTGACCTATATCCGCAAGGATGGCAGCCGTTTCCCAGCGCTGGTATCGGTTACCGCACTTCGTGATGCGCATGAAAATATTATTGGCTATCTACTGATTGGTACCGATAATACTGCGCGCAAGCAAGTGGAAGCCGAACAGAAAAAACTCGACCAACGCTTGCGTGACCAACAGTTCTACACGCGCTCGCTGATTGAAGCAAATATTGATGCGCTGATGACCACTGATCCGTTCGGTATTATTACCGATGTCAATAAACAGATGGAGCGCCTAACGGGCTGCACCCGCGATGAGCTGATCGGTGCACCATTCAAGAATTACTTCACCGACCCAGAGCGCGCTGAAGCGGGCATCAAAATGGTGCTCAGTAAAAATACAGTCACCAATTATGAACTTACCGCCTTTGCCCGCAATGGCAAAGAAACCGTGGTGTCTTACAACGCCACCACATTCTACGACCGCGACCGTAACCTGCAAGGTGTTTTTGCCGCAGCGCGCGATATAAGCGAACGTATTCTGCTGGATAGTGCTTTGCAGGAAAACAATATTGAGTTGAAAAACGCACGGCAAGTGGCCGAGAAAGCCAATCTGGCCAAGTCTGATTTTCTGTCCAGCATGAGCCATGAGTTGCGCTCGCCGCTGAATGCCATTCTGGGCTTTGCACAGTTAATGGATACCAGCACGCCCGCACCCACCGCATTCCAAAAATCCAGTATCAAGCAAATCCTGCAGGCCGGTTGGTATTTGCTGGAGCTCATCAATGAAGTGCTGGATTTGGCATTGATTGAATCGGGCAAGCTGTCGATTTCACCTGAACCGATGTCGTTAAGCGAAGTGCTACATGTGTGTGAAGCGATGATTGAACCGCTTGCAAGTAAAAGTGGCATTAGTATCGTATTTTCTAAACTCGATAAAAATGTTTTTGTGAACGCTGACCGCACACGCATTAAGCAAGTGATGATTAATCTGCTATCAAATGCCATTAAATATAACCGCCCTGCTGGTAGCGTTGAAATAACTGCCGAACTGGTTTCAGATAAACGTATTCGTATTAGCGTACAAGACACAGGTGAAGGTCTATCAGCTGAAAAACTCAGTCAATTATTCCAGCCGTTCAATAGGCTTGGGCAAGAAACCGGGCTTAAAGAGGGCACCGGAATTGGCTTAGTGGTTAGCAAACGCTTGGTTGAATTAATGGACGGTGAAATTGGCGCACAAAGCACGGTGGGTGTGGGCAGTTTGTTCTGGATTGAATTAAACCTAGCCGATGAAACCGCTATTGATGTACAAGCTATTGATCATGTTTTTGTGAACAGCACACTGCTTCGCCACGCTGGGCAATCCACCTTGCTGTATGTGGAAGATAATCCGGCCAATCTCTTGCTGGTTGAAAAGCTGCTTGAACGCCGCCCAGATATTTCCTTGTTGACTGCCATCAATGGCACACAAGGCATAGAAATGGCGCGTATATTACTGCCTGAAGTGATATTGATGGACATCAATCTGCCTGGTATCAGTGGCATTGAAGCCATGCAGATATTATCGGCAGATCCTAAAACCGCACATATTCCGGTGATTGCGTTAAGTGCCAATGCCATGCCACGTGATATTGAGAAAGGCATCGAAGCGGGTTTCTACCGCTACCTTACCAAGCCTATTCGTGTCAATGAATTAATTGACACACTAGACATTGTGCTAGCGCACGTAAAAACCAACGAATCCTCCCGTAACAGCACATTGCAAACTGGAAAATCTGATGATTAGTAATACTGAAATCCTTAACGCACGCATTTTGATTGTGGATGACCAAGAAGCCAATGTGATGCTACTTGAACAACTGCTAAGCCAAGCTGGCTATACCGATGTGAGTGCTTGCATGCAGCCCGAAGAGGTTTGTGTGCTGCATCGCAAAGCGCCGTTCGATTTAATTTTGCTCGATTTGCAAATGCCGAAAATGGATGGTTTTCAAGTGATGGAAGGGCTGAAAACCAATGAAGCGGACAGCTATTTGCCGGTTATTGTGCTAACAGCACAGCCGGGCCATAAATTGCACGCACTAGAAGCTGGTGCAAAAGATTTCATCAGTAAGCCGTTCGATTTAATTGAAGTGAAAACCCGTATTCACAACATGCTAGAAGTTCGCTTGCTGTATAAAAAGCTAGAGTCGTACAACAAGCAACTGGAACAAACCGTGCAAGAACGCACCGCTGAATTGCGTGAAAGCGAAGCACGCTTTCGTAGCCTAACGGAATTAGCCTCCGACTGGTATTGGGAACAAGACGAAGATGGCCATTTCACCAAGGTGTCGGGGCCGGTCTTGGAAATGCTGGGCATATGTGTTGAATCATTGGATGATGCCAACAGCATTCTGACTTCAACGAATAGTGGCTGGGACGACTCCGAACGCCAAAACCTACAAGCCAAGATTAATAGCCGGCAGCCGTTTTTAGATTTTCTTTTTTCACGCACCAATGAACACGGCTTAAAACAACAATTTCGGGTTAGCGGCGAGCCGATGTTTAACCAAAGCTCACGCTTCATTGGCTACCGTGGCATCGGCGTAGAATGCACCGATAAAAGCGACGCAACGCATAGTGCTGAGCAGCCATGACCAGCGTTCATCAGCCAAATCAAAACCACTTGCTTGCGGCGCTTCCCGCTGCAGAGCTTGAGCGCTTATCCGAACATCTTGAACTGGTGCCAATGCGGCTAGGCGAGATGCTGTATGAACCTGGCGGACAACTGCAGTATGCGTATTTTCCAACCACATGCATTGTGTCCTTGCATTATGTAATGGAATCGGGTGCCTCGGCCGAAGCCGCAGGCGTGGGCAATGAAGGCATGCTGGGCATTTCCTTATTCATGGGTGGCAACACCACGGCCAGTTCGGCAGTTGTGCAAACCGCGGGCCATGGCTATCGCTTGAAACGGCAAGTATTGAAGCAAGAATTTGATCGTGCAGGTTTGTTTCAGCGCTTATTGCTGCGCTACACCCAAGCACTGATGACACAAATGTCGCAAACCGCGGTATGCAATCGGCATCACAGCATTGAACAGCAACTGTGCCGATGGCTATTATTAACCCTTGACCGCTTACCGAGCAATGAATTAATCATGACCCAAGAATTAGTGGCTAGCATGTTGGGTGTGCGCCGTGAAGGCATTACCGAAGCCGCTGGAAAGTTGCAAAGCGCCGGGTTTATCAGCTATCGACGCGGACATATTTCAGTATTGAATCGCGCCGGCTTAGAACGCCATACCTGCGAATGCTATGCCGTGGTGAAGAAAGAATTGGCACGATTATTAACCAACGTGAACTAATCCTGACGTCTTAGCCAATGTGCTGTTTCGCGCACGGCAAAAAACCCGCCTGTCGGCGGGTTTTTATTTATTTTACATTCGGCAGAATATCTCTCATAAACCAGTCGCGAAGCATTTTACGTTCGTAGTAATAACTATCTGAAGAGCGCGTACTTGGTAGACCGGATAAATATTGCATATCTTTCAGAGTAACGGCTTTACCTTCCAAAACCACCACACCCCCTGCGTTCAATACTTGGTAGTCAAAGGTCATTTTGGGGAAATAAAGATCTTTCAAAACACGAATCTGATCCATTGTACGAGACGGAATAGGATCAACCTCGCCGGCTAAATCCAAATCAGTCACCGTGGCCAGCAACTGATAGCCCGCTGGCAGTTTAGCGGCTAATTCAGTGAATTCTTTGCTAAAGGATTTATCGATGCTTTTCAGCATGCTTTTTTGGCCTTGGTTACCCGACTTAATATCGGTGTATTTGTCTGGATTCTGCCAAGTAATTTTCGCTTCACCTGCAAACACCGATGCCGAAAAAACCATTGCTGCAACAAACACGCCTGCGTTAATTTTTTTATTCATTGCCATGATGCGATTTCCTTGTGAAGTGAGTGCGCTTGCTAATCATAGCGCTATCAATTCGTGCTATGTGAACTTTCTGTTCAGATAACTCGCTGTTTAAAATAGAAATTCATTAACGATTCAGTTAAAGCCGTTCAAACTAGCGGCTCCTCATTGCAGCGACCCATTGCGTCGCGCCTAACTATTTGCCGTGCAAGCATTCGCAGGCCTCCGTGGCAACAACTCGCCCATTTGCGAGCGGCTTGCCAAAACCCACCGAAGACTAAGTAAAGGAGCAAATCATGATTGATTTACCCCCAGCTGAAGTACGTTGTTTAGAAGCTGCTATACATTATGAAGCCAAAGGCGAAAGTTTCGCCGGCAAACTGGCGGTAGCCAATGTGGTGTTAAATCGCGTTGCTGCACCAAACTTTCCAAAATCTGTCTGTGCTGTGGTGAAACAGAAAAAGCAATTTTCCTGGTATCACGGCGACGCAAGCACCTTGAATGCCACCGTTAGCAAAGAAACCAAGTCTGCAGCAAATAAAGCCATGCACACAAAGCGCAATGGCATATTATTTTTTCATGCTACCTATGTTGCACCGAAATGGTCAAAAAGCCTGCAACGGCAATACACCTTAGGCAATCATATTTTCTATGCGATGAATCATTAAATAAATCCCCGCCCTGCGGGGTTTTATTTATCCGGCCAACCAGCTGGCCTGAAAGCTTGGCAATGGCTTGGATTGCATTGCAGGCTTGGCTGACGTGAATTCACTCGCAGCAATATACACATCTCGCACATCAAAAAGTCGTTCAAGCTGCTTAATCAATGTTGTTGCATCGCGGCTCGAATCAATACTGAAAGATAATTGATAGGCGTCCTCGCCCGCAGGCAACACACGCAATGCATGTAACGTATAGCCACGGCGTTCAATCACACCCAAGACACGAATTAAACTGCCTTCGGTTTGCGCAATTTCACATTCAATATTCTGTTTCATGTTCATACCCCATCATTTCTGCGTTAGATTTTCCTGGCGGCACCAGCGGCCAGACATTGGCTTGTGGATCAATTTTTACATGGCAAAAAAACGGCCCATCACTTTCTAAAATTTGCTGGATAGCCCAATCAACCTGATCTCGGCGCTCAAGGGTAATTGCCGGAATGCCGAACGCGCGTGCTAACACGGCAAAGTCTGGGTTATCGGATAAATCCACTTCGCTATAACGCTCACCAAAAAATAGCTCCTGCCATTGCTTCACCATGCCTAGGCGCGAGTTATCAAGCACAATCACTTTCACCGGAATTTTGTAGCGATTTAACGTGGCCAGCTCTTGAATGTTCATCATGATGCCGCCATCACCACTCACACAGATCACGCAAGCATCGGGCTCGGCGAAATGCGCGCCAATCGCCGCAGGCAATCCAAAGCCCATGGTGCCTAAGCCACCGCTGGATAAATGCGCCGCAGTGCGGTCTACTTGAAAATGCTGCGCCACCCACATTTGATGCTGGCCAACATCGCTGCAAACAATGCTGTTGTCGCTGGCTAATGACAGCTTTCGCAGAAACTCCGGGGCAAATACTTTTTCGCCCGGCGCATCGTAGCGCTCCGGAAATTTCGCTTTCATCTGTGCACAATGCAAACGCCAATCATCAATCGCCAGCTGTTGCACCAATGCCGGTAAATACTCGGCAAAGCGGCCATCTAAAGCCACCTCAGCGTTGCGTAACTTTCCAATTTCAGCGGCATCAATATCGCAATGAATCACTTTTGCGTGCGGCGCGAAGGTAGAAAGTTTGCCAGTTGCACGATCATCAAAGCGTGCGCCCAACACCAGCAATACATCGCATGCTTGCACCGCAAAATTTGCCGCTGGCGTGCCATGCATGCCAAGCATGCCAAGATCCAGCGCATCGCGATAATCAACGGTGCCTTTGGCTTTTAACGTCCACACCGCAGGAATCCGCGTGGCTTGCATAAAGCTGCGCAGGTCGGCTTCTGCACCCGCCATCGAAACACCGCCACCCACATACAACAACGGCTTTTTTGCACCAGCCAATACGGCTTTGGCTTTTTCAATTTGAGCAGATTGATTTTTAACAACGCATGGTAGTGGCCGAACGGGGCGCGCAGTCGCTAATCCAGCAGTAATATCTTTCGGTAAATCCACCAACACTGGGCCAGGCTTGCCAGAGCGCGCAATAGCAAACGCTTCACGCACAATGGCGTACACATCTTCAGTACGCCGCACAATATAGCTATGCTTAACCACCGGCAAACTCATCCCAAAAATATCCACTTCCTGAAAGGCATCGGTGCCCATCACGTTAGTGGCTACTTGCCCGGTGATTACCAACATTGGCACCGAATCCATAAACGCATTAGCAATGCCGGTGAGTAAATTGGTGGCGCCTGGGCCAGAGGTTGCCATGCACACACCCACTTTGCCTGACACCCGCGCATAGCCATCGGCCGACAAAGCAGCGCCTTGTTCATGGCGCACCAATATATGTTTGATCGGATAATCCACCAAGGCATCGTAAACCGGCATAATCGCGCCGCCTGGGTAGCCGAATAATACCTCGCAACCCTCATCACGCAAGGCATCCAGCAGCCAATGGGCGCCGGATTTAGTGATTGGCATTTGCGATTGAGCTTCTTGCATATCAGCCCCCCTGCGGCGCCAACCATGGCATACGTGCGCGCAATTCAACACCCACTTTTTCAATCGGATGTGATAAATCGCGGTCTTTCATGGCTTTGTAATTGCTATTACCGCCTTCGTATTCAGCAATGAATTCGCGGGCAAATTGGCCGCTCTGAATTTCTTTCAAGGCTTCACGCATGCGAGCGCGAGTTTCCTCATTAATGATGCGCGGACCACGGGTTAAATCGCCGTACTGACAAGTTTCGGAAACAAACTGATGCATCTTGGCTAAGCCACCTTCATGCAATAAATCAACAATCAGTTTTAATTCATGCAAGCATTCGTAATACGCCACTTGTGGCTTGTAGCCGGCTTCCACCAAGGTTTCAAAGCCCTGCAACACCAATTCAGTGGTGCCACCACACAACACGGCTTGCTCGCCGAATAAATCGGTTTCGGTTTCTTCAGCAAAATGCGTTTCAATTAGCATGGCGCGTGCGCCGCCAATGCCAGCGGCATACGCCAAGACTTTATCTAAGGCCTGCCCGGAGGCATCTTGATGCACGGCATACAAACACGGCACGCCATGGCCTTTCTCAAATTCACGGCGCACTAACGCACCTGGGCCTTTTGGCGCAACTAAAATTACATCAATATCGGCGCGCGGTTTGATTTGCCCAAAATGAATATTGAAGCCATGCGCGAATAGCAAGGCGGCATGCGCCTTGATGTTTGGCTCGATGATTTCTTCATACAGTTTTTTCTGTGGCATGTCGGGTGTTAATACGGCTACTAAGTCCGCATCACGCACGGCATCGGCGGGCTCTTCAACGCGCAAACCATCGGCTTTGGCCTTAACCCAACTTGGCCCGTCTTTGCGAACGCCCACCACCACATCCAATCCGGAGTCGTGCATATTCAAGGCATGTGCGCGGCCTTGGCTGCCATAGCCGATGACCGCAATACGTTTGTTTTTCAACGCGTCAATCGTTGCTGTTGCTGACATGTGTTACTCCTAAAAATGATAAAAATAAATGAAAGCTAATTGAGAAAAAAATATAAAATAAAATCAGAAAATATCGGTCACTGCACCTTTCGACGACGAGCTAACTAACTTGGCGTATTTGGCCAATACACCACGCGATTCTTTTGGCTCCGGAATAGCCCAGGCTTTGCGGCGCGCGTCTAAATCAGCATCGGTGTGTAATTCACGGCTAGCCACGTCAATAACAATGCGATCACCTTCTTGCAGCAGCGCAATCGGGCCGCCGCGTGCGGCCTCTGGCGCAATATGGCCTACCATAAAGCCGTGTGTGGCACCGCTAAAACGGCCATCAGTGATTAGTGCCACATCATTGCCTAAGCCACGGCCAACCAAGGCCGCCGTAACCGCCAGCATTTCGCGCATACCCGGGCCGCCGGCAGGGCCTTCATTGCGAATCACCAACACATCACCAGCTTTAATTTGATTGGACTGCACTGCCGCAAACGCTAGCTCTTCGCTCTCGAACACGCGCGCTGGGCCTTCGTGATGCAAGCGTCCGTGCCCGGCTAATTTCAACACGCAGCCTTCCGGTGCCACATTGCCATACAAAAT
Source organism: Arenimonas sp. (assembly GCA_043744535.1). Classification (GTDB taxonomy): domain Bacteria; phylum Pseudomonadota; class Gammaproteobacteria; order Xanthomonadales; family Xanthomonadaceae; genus Arenimonas. Next base: position 18,639 of record JAYTVJ010000141.1, on the reverse strand, counting down.
GGAATAGCCGCCGCGCGGCTTCAACGCATCGCTAACTGGCTTTACCACTTGCTGGCCATTTGCCGCTGGTTTGGCACGTGCAATTTCGTCAAACAAGGAGCGGCCAGTCACCGTTGGCGCATCGGCCAACATGCCAGCCGCATGCAGTTCGCGCGCCACTAAAGCGGTGCCGCCTGCTTCGGTTAATTCCACCGCGGTATAGCGGCCACCGGGCTTTAAATCGGCAATTACCGGAGTATCGCGCGAGGCTTGATCAAAATCTTCCAAACTCAGTTCAATGCCTGCATCGTGTGCAATCGCTAACAAATGCAATACTGCATTGGTGGAGCCAGCCGTAGCGGCTACCATGCGCGCGGCATTGATGAACGCATCGCGCGTTAACACATCGCGCGGTTTTACATCATTCGCTAAGCACTGCATCAGCAATTCGCCGCAGTAAAATGCCGCATCACGTTTGTGCGGGTCGGTGGCGGCAATATCGTTCAAGCCCATGGGCGATAAACCCAAGCTGGTTAATACCATGGCCATGGTGTTGGCGGTGAATTGCCCGCCGCAGGCACCCGCTCCAGGGCAAGCACTTTTCTCTACGCGCAATAAATCGGCATCGCTTAATTTTCCTGCGCCGTGTGCGCCAACTGCTTCAAACACTTCTTGAATGGTGATGGCTTTGCCATCTAAATTTCCGTGTGCAATCGAGCCGCCATACATAGCAAGACCTGGAATATTCATGCGCGCCAAAGCCATGGCTGCAGCAGGAATGGTTTTATCGCAGCCACACAACACCAAGACGGCATCCAAGCAATGGCCATTCACCGCCAGTTCAATCGAATCGGCAATTACCTCGCGCGATACCAAAGACGCGCGCATGCCAGATGTGCCCATGGCAATACCGTCGGTGACGGCAATGGTGTTGAACTCAATCGGCGTGCCGCCCGCCGCACGAATGCCAGCACTGGCGTGTTCGGCCAGCTCGCGCAAGTTTAAATTGCACGGCGAGATGTTTGACCACGTATGCACCACCGCTATCATCGGTTTGGCAATATCGTGTTCAGACAATCCGGTGGCGCGCAGCATGGCGCGTGCGGGCGCGCGGTCTGGGCCGGTTTTAATGGCATCGCTGCGGTATGTTTTTGGTGTGTTCATGCGGCTTTACTTTCTGCTTGTTGGTGGATTGCGGTGATGACCGCTTGCGTAATTTGCTGCGTGCTTGCTTGGCCAAATAAATCACGCGGCAATTCGGCATGCGCCACAACTGTGCTAACGGCTTGTTCAATCTGTTGCGCTTCATTGTCTAAGCCAAAGCTATAGCGCAGCATCAAGGCCACGCTTAAGATGCAGCCGATTGGATTGGCAATCGACTGCCCGGCAATATCGGGCGCTGAACCATGGATGGGCTCAAATAAACCGCGGCTGCCCATGCCTAACGAGGCCGATGGCAATAAGCCCAATGAGCCAGCAAGTACCGCCGCTTCATCGGTCAAAATATCGCCGAATAAATTTTCGGTTAGCAACACATCGTATGCCGCTGGGCGCGTGAGTAACAACATCGCCATCGAATCCACCAACTGATGTTCTAGCGCCACATCGGGATACTGCGTTGCCACTTTGCTAACTGTTTCACGCCACAAGCGTGAGGTTTCCAGCACATTGGCTTTATCGATGGAGGTGACTTTCTTACGCCGGCTTTGCGCCAGTTGAAAGGCTTTGTGCGCAACACGTTCAATTTCCAATACGCTATAACGGCACTCATCGGAGGCGGCATCGCTGCTGCGGGTTTTCTTGCCGAAATAACTGCCGCCGGTTAGTTCGCGCACAAACACAAAATCCACGCCTTCTAAACGTTCTGCTTTCAAGGGTGAAAATTGTGCGGCGCGCGGAAACACTTTCACTGGCCGCACATTAGCGAATACATTCAGCAAAGCACGCAATTGCAATAAGCCTTGTTCGGGGCGTACGCTGGCTTTCGGATCAGACCATTGTGGGCCACCCACTGCGCCGAGCAATACCGCATCGGCAGCCAAGCAGGCTTTTTGGGTATCTTCTGGCAAGGCTTGGCCGCACACGTCAATTGCGCAACCGCCAATTAAGTACGATTGCATCGTAAATTGGTGTTGGTATTTTGCGGCGATGCACGCCAGCACTGCAACCGCCGCATTCACCACTTCTGGGCCAATGCCATCACCGGGCAATAAGGCAATGCGGGCTTTCATGCCGCGCTCCGTGTTTGCTCGAAAGCAGCAATGGCAGCTTGCTGATTCAACAAGTAGCCCATCTGATCAACGCCCTGCAATAAGCAGGTGCGCGCAAAGCCATCCATGTTGAATGAAAAGCGCCCACCATCAGGCAATTCAATCTTACATTGCTGCACATCAATGGCTAATTCAATGCCAGGATTGTTTAATAAAAACGCATGTTCTTGCGCGCTAATCTGCAAGGCGAGCAAGCCATTTTTTAAGGCGTTGCTACGAAAAATATCGGCAATTTCCGAACTCAACACCGCGCGAATACCATAATCCAGCAAAGCCCATGGTGCGTGTTCGCGCGAGGAACCGCAGGCAAAATTTCGGCCCGCCACTAAAATTTCGCAGCCTTGTGCTTCAGGTTTGTTCAAGGGGAATTCGGCATTATTGCTGCCATCTTGATGAAAGCGCCAATCATGAAACGCGAAGCGGCCTAAGCCTTTGCGCTCGGTGGTGGTTAAAAAGCGCGCTGGAATAATGCGATCAGTATCAATATTTTCAAACGGTAATACCGCTGTGCGCGAACGAACCAAGCTGATGGATTTCATGCCGCTTGCTCCTTACGAGTAAAGTATTCGGTTGGATCTGCAATGCAACCTGCAATGGCGCTAGCTGCCGCTACCGCTGGGCTGGCCAAAATAGTGCGCACACCCTGGCCTTGCCGGCCTTCAAAATTGCGGTTGCTGGTGCTCACCACCAATTCGCCCGGCTGCGCTTTATCGCCATTCATGGCAATGCACATGGAACAACCCGGCTCGCGCCATTCGGCACCGGCTTGCTGGAAAATAATATGCAGGTTTTCTGCTTCTGCAGCGCGTTGCACTGGCACCGAACCCGGCACAATCAAGGCGCGTACATGGCTGGCTACTTTACGGCCTTGGAAAATGGCCGCAGCAGCGCGCAAATCCGATAAACGTGAATTGGTGCAGCTGCCAATAAATACCACATCCACCTTGGTGCCCAGCATCGATTGCCCGGCATGCAATTGCATATACTGCAAGGCTTTTTGTTGTTGAAAATCCGCCGCGGATGGAATGGCATTATGAATGCCAGTCACCATACCCGGATGCGTACCATAACTGATAGTAATTCCGACATCGGCGGCATTGATGCTGATGTATTTATCGAATACCGCATCCGCATCGGTTTTTAAAGCACGCCAAGCGTCCACGGCGTTTTGCCATGCCTCGGCACTTGGCGCACGTTCGCGGCCTTGCAAATAATCAAAGGTAGTTTGATCTGGCGCAATTAAGCCAGCGCGTGCACCGGCTTCAATCGACATATTGCACAGCGTCATGCGCTGTTCCATATCTAGCGCTTCAATAGCCGTGCCATGAAATTCGAACACATAACCTGTGCCACCGTTGAAACCGATTTTACCAACGATATATAACGCTAAATCTTTGGCACTTACGTTTTCTGCTAAGTGGCCATCAACCCGCACCGAGAAATTTTTTGGCTTACGTTGCAACACGCATTGGGTTGCCAACACATGGCCCACTTCGGTGGTGCCAATGCCAAACGCCAGTGCGCCGAACGCGCCGTGTGTGGAGGTGTGGCTGTCGCCGCAAACGATGGTCATGCCTGGCTGGGTGGCACCAATTTCTGGGCTAATAACATGCACAATACCGCGTTGTGCACTTTGCCAACCATGCAAGGCAATACCAAATTCGGCGCAGTTTTTTTCCAAGGTATTCACCTGCTCAGCCGCTTCTGAGGTGATATAGGTATGCTTGCCGTGTGCATCGGCTTTATGGGTTGGTGTGGAATGGTCTAAGGTGGCTAACACACGCACTGGGCAACGCACCGGCAAGCCACGCTGGCGCAATTCGGTGAACGCCTGCGGCGAAGTCACTTCGTGAATCAAATGCAGATCCACATACATCACGCCAGGTGCATCAGCGGTTTCTGGGCTAACCACATGGCTATCCCAGATTTTGTCGAGTATGGTGCGTGCGGGTAAGGTTGGTGTCATGTGCTTGTCCTTAAGATAAATTGGCTGCTTTACAGGTTGGCGCTTTGATGCGCTCAATGCGATTAACCACTTCCAAGGCCGCCAAGGCCGCCGCTTCAACAATATCGGTCGACACGCCATTGCCGCGCACTTCGCGGCCATGATAATCCACCATTAAACTGGCTTGGCCTTGTGCATCGCCGCCATTGCTTAACGAATGAATTTGGAAATTGGTGATGGTTAATGCATGGCCGGTGGCGCGTTCAAAAGCGCTCAAAATTGCATGCACCGGGCCATCGCCAATCGATGCTTCATTGACTTGAAAGCCATCGTTGTGTCTTAAACGCACCGATGCTGATGCGGTGCCGCCGTTATGGCTGGCGGTATGCCATTGCTGAATATGCCACGGGCCGCTGGCTTCTGGATCAAAGCCATTGGCTAAGGCTTCTAAATCATTATCGAATACTTCACGCTTTTTATCGGCAAGGGTTTTAAAGCCAATAAAAATTTGTTCAAACTGTGCTTCATCTGGTTGATGGCCGAGCAAGCTTAAGCGCTCCCGCAATGCATGCCGGCCACTGTGTTTACCCAACACCAATTGCGAACGCTCAAAACCCACATCTTCCGGGCGCATAATTTCATAGGTGCCACGATGCTTCAACATGCCATGCTGATGAATGCCTGCTTCGTGAGCAAAAGCATTTTCGCCAACCACCGCTTTATTGCGCGGCATGGCAATGCCTAGCATGGTGTTGAATTGGCGTGCCGCAGGATACAAGCGCTGTGTAACTACACCTGTTTCCAGCTCAAACAATTCGCTGCGGGTTTTCAGTGCCATCACCACTTCTTCCAATGCCGCATTGCCTGCGCGTTCACCAATACCGGTTAAAGTGCATTCCACTTGCCGGGCGCCAGCTGAAACGGCCGCCAAACTATTCGCCACCGCCATGCCTAAGTCGTTGTGGCAATGCACACTGATAATGGCTTTGCTGATATTGCGCACGTGTTTACGAATAAAGGAAATACGTTCAAACATTTCCGCCGGCGTGGTGTAGCCCACCGTATCGGGGATGTTGACAGTACTTGCACCCGCATCAATCACCGCGGCTAAAACCTCGGCTAAGTATTCTGGCTCGGTGCGCAAGGCATCTTCGGCAGAAAATTCCACATCGTCCACGTACTTGCGTGCATGCAAGACACCCGCCACGGCATTATCAATCACCTGCTGCTTGCTCATCGCCAATTTAAATTCGCGGTGTAAAGGGCTGGTGGCAATAAACACATGAATACGCGAACGCGCTGCTTTTTCCAAAGCACGCGCGGCGGTTTCAATATCGCCGGTTTGGCAACGCGCCAGTGAACAAATGATGGGGCCATGCACTTCTTCAGCTATTGTTTGAATAGAGGCAAAATCCTGATCGGAAGCCTGCGCAAATCCGGCCTCAATAATATCCACGCCAAGTTCGGCCAATACCTGCGCCATACGGCGTTTCTGCGCGCGGCTCATTGAATAACCCGGCGCTTGTTCGCCATCACGCAAGGTGGTGTCGAAAATGCGTACGCGCGGTGGTATTTGAATCAAGGAGGTGGGTGGTGTGTGCATAAAATTCTCGAATGGCGTATAACAAAAAACCCCGCGTCGTATCAGGAGGCGGGGTTTAGCTGTGTGAGTCTTTTTGTTGACTTATACGCTATCCCGCACCCCCGCTAATGAGGAGGTCGAGTACGAGGACAACAAGGACGGAAGTGGATAAAAATGCGTTCATGAGTCAATCCTAAGGGCGCAGTGTGCGGACTGTCAACGCTTTTTTCACTTTTTTATAAATAAAACATATACATATTCGATTTATCTATATTTATTATAAGCTCTACTTATATTTATTTTGTACAAATTTATGCCAATCAGCCGCCGTATTAATGTTCAATGGCGAAAAATTCGCATCAACAAGCACCTTACTACACAAAGCCCTGTGCAATGCACGCAACGAAAAGTCCGGCTCTGGCATGGCAAACAATTGTTGAATAGCTGTAACAACTTTCATTGAATTAGGAAAAAATGCCGGCAAAGGCTGACCAGAAAAATAGCATGCATTTGCACACAGTATCAGCCGCTCCAATTGCACTGAGGTAATATGCAACGCATCCACAGAAAGGATTAATAATGCCGCATCGGGGCAGTGCATCGCCACTGAATATAGTCCACCCAATGGCCCGCACCGCGGCAGCGCATCGGGCACGCAATCAAAGCCCGCGTAGTCACCACTCACCAGAACCTTGGTGCATAGCGGTGTTAGCAAATCAATTTGATATTGCAGCAAACTACGCCCATCAATAGTCAGCATGGCTTTATCGCTACCCATACGACTTGATAATCCGCCCGCTAACACCACACCCACTGGCCGGCGCATTTACAACGCGAGCCCTGAACTGCGCATGGGATAACAATACACGCAATCGCCTTGCGCCAAATGCTCCACCGTTTCAGGCAGCAAGGCCCAAACATTGGCCTCAACAAATGGCTTGATACGGAAGGATTCTTGCCCTTGTAGCAACACCACCTGTGCGTGACCTTGCTCATTCACAGTCAATCGTGCTTTGTGCATCAGCTGCCAGCCACTTTTTTTAGTGGTGGCTGTTTGTAGAATTGCAGCAATGGCTTGTTCGCTGTGTAAGCCTTGCATCGCACGTATCGCTTCTTGCACGAAAAAACGTAGCCCCACCGCACACGACATGGGGTTGCCCGGCAAGCCAAACACTAAAGCGCCCGATGGCAACACTGCAAATAAACTCGGCTTGGCTGGCCGCATACGTACTTTATGAAAAATAATCGTAGCGTTTAATTCATGCAATGTGCTAGGTATAAAATCGCGCACACCCATCGATACAGCGCCGGTGCTGATGATTAACTGACATCCGCTTTGTTCTGCCTGCTGCAACGCTTGCAAATAGGCGTCTTGCTGATCAGGGATAACCGCATAATGCACAACATCAACAGCAAGTGTGTTGAGTTCAGCCAAAATATAGGGGCCGTTCGAATTGCGAATTTGCCCATTGCGTAATTCAAGCGTGTTATCGATAAGTAATTCTTCGCCGGTGCAAAAAATCGCCGCTTTCACGCGCCGGCGAATGGCAAGCGTGTCTATTCCCAAAGCGGCAAACAACATCAGATGCTGAGTATTAAGCACTGCTCCTGGCGCACACAGCAATTCACCGCGTTGCACATCTTCGCCAGCCAAGCGAATATTTTGCCCTGCCGAAATTTTTTGTTTTAAGCGAATGAAAAAACCGTCAGTGTTTTCAAAGCCGCCAATCATTTCAACATCTTCCACTGGCACCACGCTAGCTGTGCCATGTGGCACCGCGGCTCCCGTCATGATTTGGCAGGCATGTTCGCCCAAGGCGAATACTGCATCACCGGCGAGTTGCAAATGCTGCACGGGAATAGGAGTGCCAACTGGCAATTGCAAATGCGCGGCATGCAAAGCAAAACCATCCATTGCTGAATTATCAAAACTGGGCAAGTTTACCGGTGCAAAAACCTGCTCCGCCAGAACGCGGCCACACATTTCGGCAAGCGGCACACGCTCTGTGCCGAGTGGCTGCGCATGTTGCCGAATCTCACGCATGGCTTGTTCGAATGAAATCACTGCTCAGTTCCGGTTAGCGCATTGGCTTAAGCCTTTAATGCTATGCTAAGCACGCCAAATTGAGAAGAAATGATTATGGAAATCTACAAAAAATTCCACATTGAAGCCGCCCACCGCCTGCCAAATGTTCCGGATGGTCACAAGTGCGCGCGCTTGCATGGGCACTCTTTTCAGGTTGAACTGTCGGTGGCTGGCACACCGGGCGAAAGCTCTGGCTGGATTATGGATTTTACTGATATTAAAAATGCTTTTCAGCCCATTTACGAACGCCTAGACCATCATTACCTAAATGAGGTATTTGGCCTGGAAAACCCGACCAGCGAAAATCTAGCGCGCTGGATTTGGGATGAACTCAAACCGAATTTGCCCTTGCTCAGTGAAGTGCATGTGCAAGAAACCTGCACATCGGGCTGTCGCTATCGCGGGGAGTAGTCAACTCATGTTACTCGCCCTCTCCTGCCCTTCGGGCATCCTCTCCCAATGGGAGAGGAAACACATCCAGCTTGAAGTCCCTCTCCCTCTGGGAGAGGGGTTGGGGTGTGGGCGCTGCTTGTAAGATATAGTTTTCCATAACAGTTAATACTACCTGGCAATTGTTCAATACTTGGCAATTGCTAAAACGCAACACACTAATTCCTAAATTAGCCAATACCGCGCTTCGTTGCATATCGTAGTCGCGTTGATTATTTTCTAAATGCTGATTGCCATCAAGCTCAATCGCCAACCTTAATTCATGGCTATAAAAATCTAAAATGTAATAGCCGATAGCATGCTGGCGACGGAATTTCTTTGCGTTAAAGCGTCGCTTGCGAAGATACTGCCATAGTAAGCATTCAGCTTTAGTCATGTTTTTACGCAACTCACGTGCATAGCATCTAATTTGCAAGGAGGTTAATTTAGCGTCACGACTCTCGCCCTCTCCTGCCCTTCGGGCATCCTCTCCCAGTGGGAGAGGAAACACATCCAGCTTGAAGTCCCTCTCCCTCTGGGAGAGGGGTTGGGGTGTGGGCGCATTTTGCACAGTTGAATCCCTTTAATATGGATTCTTACTATTTCACGCCTGACAAATAATTACTGTCAGAAATCACCGCTGATTAAGAGAAGAAAAATCTTACTCACGGGTTTAGATTTACTACCACTTTCTGATGATTCCGCGCCAACAACAAATACACCACCGGCACAACCAGCAAAGTAAACACGGTGCCGAAGCTCATCCCGCCAACAATCACCCAGCCAATCTGATGGCGCGCTTCTGCGCCGGCTCCTGAGGCAATGGCTAAAGGCACAGCGCCTAATACCATGGCGCCAGTAGTCATTAAAATGGGGCGCAAGCGTAAGGTTGCTGACTCAATCACTGCCTGCAATTTTGTGCTGCCTTTTTCCTGCAATTGATTGGCAAACTCAACAATCATGATGCCGTGTTTGGAAATCAAGCCGATTAAAGTAACCACACCAATTTGTGTATAAATATTCCACGATCCAGTGGCATTCCATAGGCCATATTTCGAGCCAAGATTAAGCAGCACTAAACATAAAAACGCACCGAAAACCGCCAATGGCACCGACACTAAAATGACTAATGGATCAACAAAACTTTCAAATTGTGCTGCTAACACCAAGTAGATAAATACCAGCGCCAACGCGAGTAATGCGCTGGTGCTTGAGCCGGATTCGCGAAACTCGCGCGATTGCCCGTCTAAATCGTATTGTGTGCCCGGTGCAACCTCTTGCAAGGCCTTTTCAAGCCACGCTAATGCTTCACCTTGCGAATAGCCCGGGGCTAATCCGGTGCTAATTACCGCAGAGCGCATTTTATTGAAGTGATTAAGCTCTTTGGCCGCTACAGTTTCTTTGACGCTGACTAAATTATCCATTTGCACCAATCCATCGGTGCCGTGCACATAAATATTGGCCAGATCCTCGGGGGTTTGCCGCTGCGCATCATCCACCTGCACTATCACATCGTATTGTTCAGAACCTTTTTTGAACCGCGTTACGTTACGGCCACCAAGCATGGTTTCTAAGGTTCGCCCAACGGTTGCCACATTGCTACCAACCCCGGCAATTTTTTCGCGGTTCATTTCAATGTGCAGTTCGGGCTTGTTTAACTTCAAATCTGAATCGGGGTTGCTTAACTTGGGATTTTCCTGAATTTTAGCTAGCAGTTTTTTTACCGTAACATCCAATTCTTCCCAGGTGCCGGTGGTTTGCACCACAAAACTGACCGGCTGACCAAAACCGCCTTGGCCGAGTGGTGGCGGCGTAACCGGAAAGGCCATTAAACCGGTGATGCCCATAAATTGTGGAAATAAGCTTTGCGCCACTTGCTGCGCCGTTCTGTGCCGCGCACTCCAATCCTTCAAACCAACAAAACCAATCGCTGACGTAACGCCATCAAAACCGACAATCACGAAATAGCGGTCGGCTTCCTCTATGCCTTTGAACATGCCTTCCATTTGTTTGGCATAGCCATCGGTGTAGTCGATGGTGGCGCCTTCCGGTGCCGAAGAAAAACCAATGACCAAGCCCTGATCTTCTTGCGGCGCTAACTCATTCGGCAATAGCTTGAATAACAAAATGGCGCCAATAAATAACACCCCAGCCACAGCAACCACCGCATACTTGGCCGATAGCACACGAGCTAAAACGTTCCGATAGGCCGCATCCAATGACGACAAGACCCGCTCGCCCCACAAATAAAAACGGCCATGCTGACTTTCTTTTTTCAATAATTTCGAGCACATCATTGGCGAAAGCGTTAATGCTGTGAAGCCTGATACCAGCACAGCACCCGCCAGCGTTAAAGTGAACTCGATGAATAATTTACCGGTGCGGCCGGTTGAAAATGCGAACGGTAAATATACAGCGGCCAAGGTTAGGGTCATCGCAATAATAGCGAAGCCAATTTCCTTGCTACCTTTCAATGCCGCCTCAAAGGGCGACATGCCTTCTTCAATATGTCGGTAAATATTTTCTAGCATCACAATGGCATCATCAACCACCAAGCCAATAGCTAGCACCATGGCCAGCAAACTCAGAATATTGATGGTGAAGCCAAGCATATACATAATGGCAAAGGCGCCAATTAACGACACGGGAATAGTGACAATGGGGATGAGCACCGCGCGCCAATTGCGCAAAAACAGAAAGATCACCAACACCACCAACAGCATGGCTTCAAACACCGTAACATAGACTTCGCTGATCGATTTCTCAATGAAAATAGTTGAATCGTAAGCAACTTCTACTTTCATACCAGCTGGCAAGGCGCGAGTGATTTCAGGCAGCATTTTTTTAATCGCCGCAGAAATTTCTAAAGGATTGGCCACCGCTTGCTTAACGATACCGAGCGGAATAGCATTTTTGCCATTGAAGCGGGCACGAAAGCGCGCCGAGTCAGAGCCTAGCTCAACGCGCGCCACATCGCCTAAGCGAACCAAATAGCCATCCGAATTTTTCACAATGATTTGCGAGAATTGCTCGGGTGTTTTTAAATCGGTTTCCGATAAAACCGTGAACTCGCGCTGCAAGCCTTCCACACGGCCAGCTGGAATCTCAACATTCTGTGCGCGCAAAGCCTGTTCTATATCGGCCGGGCTTAGCCCCGCGCCTGCCAAACGTTCGGCATTCAGCCAAACCCGCATGGCGTAGCGATTGCCATACACCTGCGCCTGCGCCACCCCGGGAATGGTTTGTACGCGGTCTTTGACAATACGATTGGCATAATCGGCAATCTCAAGCAAGGAATGTCGATCGGATGAGAACGCTAAATAAATAATCGGCTGGGCATCGGCTTCCTGCTTTTGCACAATCGAATCGTTGGCTTCTTCCGGCAACGCACCGCGCGCTTGTGCCACACGGTCTCGCACATCGGAGGCGGCGGCATCGGCATCACGGTCAAGATGAAAACGCACAGTAACCTGCGACGACTCAGCACGCGACACCGACTGTATGTAATCGATGCCTTCAATACCCGACAGCGTATCTTCAATTGGCTTGGTAATTTGCGATTCAATCACCTGTGCATTAGCACCCGGGTAACTGGTGGCCACGGTAACGACTGGCACATCCACATTCGGCAATTGCCGCACCGCTAAACGCTGATAGCAAATCAGGCCGATGAGTAAGATCACCAAATTCAGCACAGTAGCCAATACCGGACGCCGAATAGAAATATCTGAAAGTATCATGCGTGTATGGCCTTTGGCTTATGGCGTTGTAGCAGCAGGTTTGGCAACCATCACCGAGGCACCTGGAAATAATTTACTTTGTCCGGCAGTAATAACCTGTTCGCCGGCTTTCAAGCCCGACACAACCGTGACCCAACCCGGCTCGCGCGCACCTAACGTAATCGGCACCAACACGGCTTTGCCGTCTTTCACCACGAATGCCATTTTCTGATCACCGTTCGGCCATACCGCTTGTTCTGGAATCATTAGCACCGGTTCGGCTTTGGATAATTCCACTTGCACTTGTGCAAATTGACCGGGCACCAATTTCTTTTCATTATTATCCAATCGCGCACGCACCACCGCACTGCGCCCGCTCACTTGCACACTCGGCGCAATCGCTGAAATCGTTCCGGTAAATGTTTCGCCCGGAAATGCATCGGTTGTAACAGACACTGTTTGTCCCGTTAACAAGCGTGGCATATGCAGCTCAGACACCTGAAATTCCACCTGCAACGGGTTTAAGCGCACTAACTCCACCAAGGCCTGACCTGCAGTAGTAAATTCACCCACACTCACCTGCCGCAAACCAATCACGCCATCAAACGGCGCGCGAATCAGCGTTTTATCTAAATGCGCTTTCGCCGACGCGACTTTCGCCACATCCACTTCATAGATATTCAACGCGCTGTCCGCATCTGTTTTAGAAATCAGCTGCTTCTTAGCCAATTCAATAATACGCGGCCGATTGCGTTCGCTGGCACGCAGATTCGCTAGCGCTTCGTTGTAATCAGCGCGCGTAATCGCGTCGTCAAAGGCAAACAACACCGTGCCGGCGGCAACTGCTTGGCCTTCTGTGGCATTGATGCGTACCAGCTTTCCAGCCACTTCAGGGCGAATAACCACCGATTCAATAGCGCGTAAATTTCCCACTGCGCTTAAGGTATTGGCAGACTCACGGGATTTCACCTCATACACATCAACCATGGTGGGTGGCATTCCGCCAGCGCCCGGGCCTTGTCCTTGCGCAGATTTATCCTTGCTGCAAGCACTTAGGCAAACCAATAAAAGTAGTGTCAGAAAATAACGCATGCGCGCTCCAAGCAGAGGATGTTTGATGGCCATTATAGCCCTATCGAATCGTGCCTTTATTAAATCAGCTTAATGCTTTGCCGGCATGGGTAAAAAGTAATTGCCCGTTGAATGCCATGCTAGCCAGTTGTGTCGTGTTCAAGCTAGCGCTTAATGCATGAAGGTATGTCCCATCGTGATCAAACTCCGGGTCGCAATAATTGGCCACCCAGCCAAGCAAAGGCAGCCCGGCCTGTTGGATAGCGCGTTCAGTTAGCCGCGCATGATTGATGCAGCCCAAACGCATGCCCACCACCATCAGCACCGGAATATTCAAAGCACGCACTAATTCAGCTTGATCCAGCGTTTCGCTTAAGGGCGCCAACCAGCCGCCCACACCCTCCACCAGCACCGTATCTGCTTCTGCCCGTAAGCATTGATACGCCATTCGTATCGGTTCAAGGCGCAGTGTTATGCCCGCATTGCGCGCGGCTAGCTGCGGAGCGGTCGCATCAGGTAAGGCATACGGATTCACTAAGCCATAATCCACGCGTGATGCACAGGCTTGCATTAATGCAAGCGCATCCTCGTTTTTCCACACGCCATCGCTGCGCAGGCAGCCACTGGCCACCGGCTTCATGCCTTGCACCCGCAAGCCACGCTGCACGAAGGCACGCAATAGCGCACACGACACCGCTGTTTTGCCAATGCCGGTATCGGTGCCTGTGATAAATATCCCGTTATGCTGAACCACTTAAATCTACCTTTTCGCCGCGCCTGTTATAAAATAACGCAAAAGGAAAGCAAATGTTCAACCAACAAACACTCAGCGGCACGAAAACCGAACAATACGCACAGCTCATTGCACAATGCCAAGCGCTATTGCAGGGTGAACGGCATCGCGTGGCCAATGCTGCCAACCTTAGCGCCTTGTTGTTCAATAGCTTGCCCGATATAAACTGGCTGGGTTTTTATTTTTTGGAACAAGGCGAGCTGATCGTTGGGCCATTCCAAGGCTTGCCTGCTTGCGTGCGCATTGCGCTTGGCAAGGGCGTGTGCGGCACCGCTGCGCAAACTTTGCAAACGCAATTAGTGGCTGATGTGCACGCCTTTGAAGGGCATATTGCCTGCGATTCGGCTTCGCAATCAGAATTGGTGGTGCCACTTATTCAAAATGGCCAGCTAATTGGCGTGTTGGATATTGATAGCCCACTATTGAATCGCTTTGATACCGAAGATCAAATGGCATTTGAAACAATAGCAAAACTGTTTTGCCAAGGCAGTGATTAACGTACCACCGCATAATCACGGGCATCTTCACGCCACTTCGGTGTGTTGATAATTTTCGGCAAGACCTGTTCAACCGAATCCACCAACGACCACATGGCAATGTGTTCAGCATTCATGAATTTCTCATCAATCACTTGCTGCATAAACGTTTGCAGCGGCGTGTAATAGTTTCGCGTATTGAGCAGAATAATCGGGCTGAAATAAATGCCAAGCCGCTTCAAGGTAATGGCTTCAAACAGCTCTTCTAAGGTGCCACAGCCACCCGGCAAGGCCACCACCGCATCGGAATCGGTTAATAGCTGATGCTTGCGTTCGCGCATATCTTCCACCAAACGCAATTCGGTTAAGCCAGGATGACCCCACTCCAGATCGGCCATAAATGTTGGCAAAATTCCAATTACCTCGCCGCCATGTTTGAGTGCGCCATCAGCTACTGCGCCCATTAAACCGGTTGAACCCCCGCCATACACCAAGCTATGCCCGTTCTGCGCCAAGGCTTCACCTAAGGCATAGGCCGCTTGCTGGTAGTGCGGATGCACTTGCGCGCTGGATGCGGCGTAAACGCAGATTCGCATAAATAATTCTCGGTTAAGCAGTTGCCTTATTATGCCTTGGAAGCGCGATTGAAATACACGCCGTTATCAACAAGAAACTACACGACACCCACAAACAGGCGGGTAAGCCATAGGCTTGGAACACCCAGCCTGATAATACAGTGCCTAGCAATCGCCCCATGGCATTCGCCATGTAATAGAAACCCACATCCATCGACACGCCATCTTCTCTGGCGTAGCTGAGGATTAAATAGCTGTGTAGCGATGAGTTAATGGCGAACAATGCGCCGAACAGCATCAAGCCAATTATTAAAACCACGCTTGGATTGACACCTTGGCCAAGCAATACGGCAATAACGGCTGGAATTACCGCTAAGGGCAGAGCCCAGCGTAACGCAGTGTTGCCGTCGGGCACTTGCCCGATTTTTTTCCCGGTGAAATACGGTGCAATCGATTGTACGAACCCATAACCCACTACCCATAACGCTAAAAAACCACTGACTTGCCAATAATTCCAGCCAAGGCTTGTTGCAAGAAAAATCGGCAATGCCACCACAAACCAGACGTCGCGGGCAGCAAATAAAAACATACGTGCTGCCGACAGAATATTGACTGAACGGCTTTTGGAGAACACTTCAGTGAACTTAGGCTTACTTGATGCTTTGCCGAAATCCTTTCGCAATAATGCCATACTTGCCAACCAGACCAACAGCAAGGCAAGCGCCATTGCCAGCACCGCACCATGAAAGCCAAGCACGCTTAGCAGCAACCCGCCCAGAAAAAATCCAACGCCTTTCAAGGCATTTTTCGAACCCGTCAGCAGTGCAACCCATGTATACAGCTTTTGTTGTGAGCCATTCGGCACCAATAGTTTCAAGCTACTTTTGGCACTCATTTTATTTAAGTCTTTGGCAATGCCAGAAAGCGCCTGCGCGGCCATCACCCAAAGCACAGTGAGCATGGGCATGGGCACCAACAGCATGGCTAATGCTAAGACTTGCAATGCCAAACCGGCATTCATGGTGCGATTCAAGCCCCAGCGCGCGCCCAACCAACCGCCTAGTAAATTGGTGATAACGCCGAATACCTCATAGAATAAAAACAACATGGCAATCTGCAATGGGCTGTAGCCAAGTTGGTGAAAATGCAGAACGACCAACATCCGCAATGCGCCATCGGTGAGCGTGAACGCCCAATAATTGGCGGTGACAAGCAAATATTGCTTGACCTCAACGCTGAGCTGGCTGAATCGCGATGTCATCGATTTAACGGCTTTGATCAAGCGTGCCGACTAATTGTGCCAGTTCCAATGTGCGATTAGCGTAGCCCCATTCGTTGTCGTACCAGGCATAGATTTTTACCTGTGTACCATTCACCACCATGGTTGATAGTGCATCGATGATGCTGGAGCGTGGATCGGTTTTGTAGTCGCTAGATACTAGCGGTCGCTCTTCGTAGCCAAGGATATTTTTTAATTCGCTCTCGGATGCGGTCTTCAACAAACTATTCACTTCGTCAACCGTGGTTTCGCGCGCGACTTCAAACACGCAATCAGTGAGTGAGGCATTGGCTAATGGCACGCGCACCGCATGACCGTTGAGCTTGCCTTTCAATTCTGGAAAGATATGTGTGATGGCGGTTGCTGAGCCCGTTGTGGTTGGGATTAAATTCAAGCCGCTGGCACGTGCTCGGCGCAAATCCTTGTGTGGCGTGTCGAGTATTGATTGTGTGTTGGTTAAATCATGGATGGTAGTTATTGAGCCGTGCTTGATGCCGAGTGATTCGCGGATAACTTCCACCACTGGTGCTAAACAATTGGTGGTGCATGAAGCAGCGGTAACAATGCGATGCAGAGATTTATCATAAGCCTGATGGTTAACACCCATCACCACGTTCAGCACACCGTCTTCTTTCACTGGCGCAGTAACCACCACACGCTTCACACCTTGATCTAAATAAGCCTGCAATGCAGCCTTGGTTTTCATCTTGCCGGATGCTTCAATCACCACATCACAGGCCGACCAATCGGATTCTGCAATAGTTTTATTATGGCTAACCAGTGCGTTAAAACCTGCAAATCGGATTCTGCCATGTTCGGCAATCGCTTCATGCATACTTCGTCCATGCACCGAATCAAAATGCAGCAGATGCGCTAGCGTTTCAGCATCGCCCGCAGGATCGTTAATATGCACGATGGCTACTTCAGGATTTTCTGCAGCGGCGCGCATCACCAAACGCCCAATACGACCAAAGCCATTGATGCCGATTTTTATTGCCATACTAAAATTCCAAAAAATAATAAGGATTATATGACGTAAATATGACGGCTTTGTTACGGTTATCGTTGGGCTTCGCTGCGCTCAGCCCAACCTACGAATCATATTCCATTAAATTGTTACTCCACCGTCACCGATTTCGCCAAATTCCTTGGCTGATCAACATCGGTGCCGCGCAACACCGCCACGTGATACGACAATAATTGTAGCGGGATAGTAGACACCATCGGCGCGGCAATGAAGCCCGCTTTTGGCATGGCAATTACATGCTTGCCATTCATATGCGAGGCCACATCTTCATCGGCGAATAAATACAACTCGCCGCCGCGCGCGCGCACTTCTTCCATATTCGATTTCAGTTTGTCGAGCAATGCATCGTTTGGCGCCACTGCAATCACCGGCATGTCTTCATCCACTAACGCCAGCGGACCATGTTTCAATTCACCCGCAGCATAGGCTTCGGCGTGGATGTACGAAATCTCTTTCAGCTTCAGCGCGCCTTCCATCGCCACCGGCCAATGCGTGCCACGGCCAAGGAACAGTGCGTGGTGTTTGTCGGCAAAATCTTTGGCTAATTCTTTAATTTGCTCATCCAGTTTTAAGGCTTCAGTAATCAATACCGGCAAATGTTCCAATTGCTGCACGCCATCCAAATATCGCGCTTCATCCAAGCCTTTCGAGCGCGCTAATTCCAAGGCAAACAAAGCCAGCGCCACCAGTTGCGTAGTGAAGGCTTTGGTGGATGCCACGCCAATTTCAGGGCCGGCGCGAGTCATCAAGATCAAGCTTGATTCACGCACAATGCTGGATTCTGGCACATTACAAATCGCCATATGCGCCAGATAGGGACGCTGTTTGGCCATTTTTAAAGCGGCTAAGGTATCGGCGGTTTCGCCAGATTGCGAGATAGTTAGAAACAGTGTGCCTTCGCGCACCACCGGATCGCGGTAGCGGTATTCGCTAGCAATTTCAGCCGTGCATGGCACGCCGGCTAATTGTTCAATCCAGTAGCGCGCCACCAAACCGGCATGGTAGCTGGTACCGCAGGCGATAATATGTACTGCGTCGGTGTCTTTCAATAACTTTTCAGCGTTGATGCCGAAAATCTGAGTAAGGATTTTACCTCCCGCAATTCGGCCTTCTAAGGTATCGGCGACCGAACGCGATTGCTCGTAAATTTCTTTCAGCATGTAATGTGCGTAATCACCACGCTGTACTGAATCGGTGTTGAATGTGCTTTCCTTTATGTCGCGTTCAACCACATCACCTTGCGCGTTAAAAATTTGCACTGAGTCAATACTAATCTGCGCAATATCGCCTTCTTCTAAATATGAAAAACTGCGCGTTAAGGGCAATAAGGCATGCACATCCGAACCGAAATAATTTTCACCCATGCCATAGCCCAACACCAAAGGCGAACCAAAGCGCGCGCCCACCA
>JAYTVJ010000140.1:0-11180 GCA_043744535.1 Arenimonas sp. | reverse complement strand
CGTTCTTTATGTTTTGGCTGGCCACCGCCAGCACAAGTTTGTTCACCTGGATTTTGTTGAGGCCATCAAGCCGTTTCAATAAACCGCCCACCGATTAAGGTTTACACATGGGTCAGAAAATACCGAGTGAAGTCATCGACGAACAGGCGATGTATGTTTCTGAGCGCAAGGTTTACCCGCGCGAAATTGAGGGTGTTTTCCAGAAACTCAGGCATTCAGCCGTGTATATCTTGCTGGGTATGTATTACCTATTTCCTTGGTTGCATTACGACAATCATCAAGCCGTTTTGTTTGATCTGCCAGGCCGCATTTTTTATATATTCGGCTTGACTTTCTGGCCACAAGATTTTTTCTTCTTAGCCCTGCTATTAATCATGGCAGCGCTTTGCTTATTTTTCGTCACAGCCGTTGCAGGCCGATTATGGTGCGGCTATGCCTGCCCGCAAACCGTTTGGACCGAAGTTTTTCTATGGATGGAACGTTGGACAGAAGGCAATCGTGCACAACAGATGAAGCTGGATGCTGCGCCATGGAATGCTGAAAAACTGCGAAAAAAAGCCGCAAAATATAGCCTCTGGGTAGCATTCGCTTTATGGACCGGTTTGACTTTCGTTGGCTTCTTCACACCTATTCGCGATCTTTGCGTGGATTTGCTTGCGGGTACTGCCTCGGGCTGGGCAATTTTCTGGCTACTGTTCTACGCCTTAGCAACCTATGGATTTGCTGGCGTATTGCGAGAACAAGTCTGTAAATACATGTGTCCGTATGCGCGGTTTCAAAGCGCCATGTTTGACCGCAACACGTTAATTATTAGCTACGACGCCAAACGCGGCGAGCCGCGCGGCGCACGCAAAAAAGGCAGCCTATCGAGCGTGCTGGAACGCCCACGTGGCCTTATTGATGAACAACTAGCCGATAATTATGTAATCGCTAATGCCAAAATAAAACATACCGGTGATGCAGCCGTGTCCACTGGCCTGATTGTTGACCACAGCGGTCTCAACTTGGTCGACATCAAGGTTTCGGATACCGAACAACTGGGTGACTGCATCGACTGCACAATCTGCGTGCAAGTTTGCCCAACCGGCATCGACATTCGCAATGGCCTGCAATACGAATGCATTGCGTGCGGCGCCTGCATTGATGCCTGCGATGATGTGATGGATAAACTTAATTATCCGCGCGGCTTAATTCGCTACACCACCCACAATGCCTTGATGGGCCACAAGACACGCTTACTGCGGCCGCGCATTATCATTTATGCGGTTTTGCTATTGGCATTATTGGCTGGCACGATTACCGGTATTGCCATGCGTAAACCGTTGTTGGTGGATGTGATGCGTGACAAACAGCTTTACCGCTTAACCGACGATAATGCGATTGAAAATTCGTTCACGTTGCGCTTGGTGAACAAAACCAATAAAGCCCAGACCTTCAGCGTAACGCTACAAGAAAGCAAAGACATCCGTTTGCTGGAATCGCCAGTGTTAATCAATGCAAAAGCTGAGCAAGTTTTAACCCTACCAATTACCTTGCGCGCAGAAAATGGCACTATCCAAGGCCGCCGAACGATTCATTTCGTCATTAGCGCGCGCGGATCGAAAGCACGCGTTGTGGAAGAATCGCGTTTCTTTGGGCCAACGCCATGACCACTAAACGCAAAGCGTGGCAAGAGCCCATGGTTTGGCTTATGGCCGGCATTCCGGCGCTCACCGTTGTTGCAGGTTTATACACGTTATATGTGGCATACCATTCTGGGCCATTAGATATGGCGCCAGCCATTGTGCAGCGCACTGGGCAAGCACAAGTGCTGGAAAGCGCAGAAGATAAAACCGCAACTAACGGCAATTTCCGCGCATTCCTGTTCATCGATAAACACAGCACGCCTTGGCAGCTCAGTATCAAAACCGTTCCGGCTAGCTTGGCAAGCCACGCAACACAAGTGGTTTTTGTGCACCCCAATAGCGCCAAGCAGGACATCCAAGTTACCTTGCCTGCCAATGCCACATCCGTAAACATGCCTTCTGCGTTGGCGTTTAAGCCGCAGCAAATCATGCTGCGTAATGCAGAAAAAACCTGGCGTTTGGTGGGCAGCTACGAAGACACACCAACCCTGCTACTCATGCCTGCACAACAGGCACAATAAGCTGCCAATGGATGCAACAAGCCACTGCTATCATTGCCATCAAGCCATTACTAGCCATCCTGTTCGGCTAGAAATTACTGGCCAAGCTCGCGAATTCTGCTGTCATGGCTGTGCCAGTGCCACACAATGGATTTTGCAACAGGGCTTGGCCGATTACTACACGTTGCGCAACAGCAACGCCAGCAAAGTGGATGAACAAACCAACGATTACCATGCGTGGGACCGCGACGATATACAGCGCGGCTTTGTGCAGCAAACACAGAGCGGCTTAAGCACCGTTTTGCTTTCTGACGATATGCATTGCGCCGCGTGTGCATGGCTGGTTCAGAAGGCTTTGCAGAAAATTCCGGGCACGCAAGTCGTGAATGCCAATGCAATGACTGGACGCATTGAACTGCAGTGGAATCCACAGCAGACCAAGCTTTCAACGCTTTGCCAACAACTGGCAGCCTTAGGCTACAAACCGTATTTGTCGATGAACGAAGCCTATGCGCAGCAAAAGCGCAAAGAACGTAACCAACTATTGCTGAAGCTCGGCTTAGCGGCATTGGTGACCACGCAAACCATGATGTTTTCTGAAGCGCTGTATCTGGACACACTGAAAGAAATGCCATTAGCAACCCGCGATTTTTTTCGTTGGCTAACTTTCTTGTTGTGTTCGCCCGTGGTGTTTTACTCGGGCAGTGAATTTATCCGCGGTATGCGCCGCGAAATTCAACACCGGCAATTAGGCATGGACACCTTGGCAGCCACCAGCATTTTACTAGCCTATTTTGCTAGCCTGTATCAAACACTGGTTGGCGGCGAACACATTTGGTTTGATGCTGCCGCCATGTTCGTCTTTTTCTTGCTCAGCGCCCGTGTGTTAGAACGCTTTGCCCGCAATAAATCGCGGGCGCAAGTTGATTTACTGGCTAAAGCGCAACCACAATTCGCGTGGCGTATCACTGACGGGCAGCGCGAACAATGCCTTGTGAGTGAATTGCGCACAGGCGACACGCTGTTTTTAGTGCCGGGCGAAGCCATTCCCGCCGATGGCCTGTTGCTTTCAGAAAGTGCAGAAGTCGATGAATCGCTGCTCACTGGCGAATCTACCCTATTGCTGAAATATAAAGGCGAGCACGTATTGGCTGGCAGCACGCTTGGCCCGAATGCCTGCGAGATAACGGTCAGCGAAATTGGCAGCGCCACCCAGCTTTCACAGATTCTACGGCTGGTTCAACACGCGCAAAACAGCAAGCCGAGTGATGCTATGTGGGCGCAGCGTTTAGCTTCGCGCTTTGTCATCAGCATGTTTGCCATAACCTGCTTGGCCTTTTTATTTTGGTGGCAAGTTAATCCTGATAAAGCCTTTTCGGTTGCGTTGGCGGTTTTGGTTGCCGCCTGCCCCTGCGCATTGTCGTTGGCAATTCCGGCTGCGGTGTCTTCTGCTTACGATGCATTGGCACGCGATGGCGTGTTGGTGCTGACACCCGACGCGCTGACCACACTGAATAAAATTCAGCATATTGTTTTTGATAAAACCGGCACGCTCACTACCGGCCAAGCCAGTATCAAACACATTCAGCGTTTCACCGATGACAGTGAGCAACGCCTATTGCAGATTGCCTACAGCATGGAGCTAGGTTCAACACACCCCATGGCATCTGCATTCAAAGCGATGCCAGGTGAGCAGCTACGTATTGACTCTGTGCAGGTATTGCCCGGGCATGGTTTGCAGGCCGATATTGACGGCGATCGCTATTACTTAGGCAAAGCCGCTTTTGTGGCGCCAGACCAGCCCGATACGGGCATTTACTTGCGCCGCAATCAGCAACTGATCGCACAGTTTATCCTTGAAGATCCGCTCAAGCCAGAGGCCGCCGAAGTGCTGCAGGCATTGCAAAAAAACGGATTATATTGCCACTTGCTCAGCGGCGATACCAACGCGCGTGTTAAAGAAGTGGCCGAAGCACTGCATATTACGCGCTACCAAGCGCGCGCCACACCAGAACAAAAAATGCACTATCTGCGTGAATTGCAAAACCGAGGTGAGCGGGTGCTAATGATTGGTGACGGCATAAATGATGCGCCTGTGATGGCGCAGGCCGATGTTTCGATGGCGATGGGTTCTGGTGCCTTTATTGCGCAAACCCATGCCGATATGCTGTTAATGAAATCCAAGCTCCATCAAATTGGGCATGTGCTGGCCGTTGCTAAACATATGCAGCAGCTCATGCGACAAAATCTAGGCTGGGCAATTGCGTATAATGTGTTGGCTATTGCCATTGCGCTGTCTGGCGCAATTCACCCAGGCTATGCGTCTTTGGGAATGGCTGGTTCGTCATTATTGGTTACGTTAAACGCTTTACGAATTTATCGGATACGCGCATGAATATCCTACTCGCCTTAATTCCCATTTCTCTGGTACTGCTACTTATTGCAATAGCCGCTTTTTTCTGGGCGGTGGGTAAAAACCAATTCGACAATCTCGATGCCGCTGCCATTGACATTCTAGCCGACGACAGCAAACCTGATACAGATTTAAACCCACATGCCGATTGATTTTATAGTTTTAAGCGCCGCCTTTCTAACCGGCATTTTAGGCGGTGCGCATTGCACATTAATGTGTGGCGGCATTGCCACATCGCTAAGCATTAAGCACCAGCAACATCCGTTTGCATATGCGCTAAGCCTAAACGCTGGGCGCGTGTTCAGCTATACATTGGCTGGTTTGTTGGCTGGCATTATCGGCTCGGTGTTTGTTGGCTTTGCACGTATCCCTGAATTGCCACTTATCTTGCGCAGTATTTTAGGCATGGTGCTCATGCTGATTGCAGTGCGAACCGTTTTCCCCAAGTATTTGGCCTTTACACGCATCGGTAATTCTGCCGTCTGGCGCTTATTATCGCGTTGGAAAGCATCTTTGCCGCAATCCGGTTTTCTAGGTGCTTTCTCGATGGGTGCGCTATGGGGCTGGCTACCGTGCGGCTTAAGCACCAGTGTGCTGCTGGCCGCTTGGTTTGAAGCCAGCCCATTGCATAGCAGTTTATTGATGTTGTCTTTTGGTTTAGGCACCTTGCCATTAATGACCAGCATCAGTTACTCGGGTTCACACTTCGCTGCTTTTTTTCAACGCAAAGCACTTAGAAACGGGTTTGCTAGCGTGATATTTTTTGCCGGTTTATTAACTGCACTAGCGCCGCTGTTTGCGCATTCCACTAGTGCGCATAGCTGGCTACAAGCCTTGGGCTGCCGCAGCATGCGTTAAGCGATTTTACGCACAATACTCTCGTGCGCTAATCCATACAATTTGTCTTTGTTCAAAATGTGTACGTCACGGCCATTTACGGCGATTAACCCTTCATCCTGCATTTTACTCAAGGTGCGGCTAACGGTTTCAATCACCAAGCCAAGATAACTGCCTATATCTTCGCGCGACATCGGAATCATAAAACGCTGTTCAGAGCGGCCTAGTAATTTATAGCGTTCGGCTAGCTGGTGCAAAAAAATGGCGACTCGTTCGTGGGCATTTTTCTTAGACAACAATTCAATATGCTTCTGATCGCGATTGATGGTTTGTCCAATAATCTTCAATAGCTGGCGTTGCAGGCCAGGCACTTGCGATGCCACGTGCTCAAGATCAGACATTGGAATTTCGCACACATCAGCCAAGGTCAATGCAATGGCATCACAAGTGTGCCGCGCGCTACCTAATGCATCCAAGCCTAAAATCTCGCCGGGCAAATGAAAACCCGTTACCTGACTATCGCCATCGGCATTGAATACCACTGTTTTGAATGCCCCTTCGCGCGCCACATAAATGCTGTCTAGCGCTTGCCCACTTGAAAAAAGCCTATCGCCCCGTTTCATGGGCCGGCGCTTTTGTACCATTGAATTTAGCCGATTGAAATCTTCCACACCAATGGAAGCGGGCAAACATAGCAATTGAATCGAACACTTTGAGCAATCGTTTTTATTGCCCAAAATGCCATGAAACGGAATGGTTTTTTCGGTCATTATTTTTTTGCTGTCCAACGCGTTAGCCAAGCATTGACTGTGTCGTGCCACAGAATCGAATTCTGCGGTTTCAGTATCCAATGGTTTTCATCGGGGAAGGTGAGCAATTGGCTTTCAATGCCACGCCGCTGCAATGCAGTGAATGCACCAATGCCTTGCTCCACAGGAATACGGTAATCGAGCTGGCCATGAATAACTAAGGTTGGTACGCGCCACTTCGACACATAATTGATAGGGTTATGGCGTTCAAAGTTTTCAGGATTCTGATACGGCATGCCTTTCATTTCCCACTCATCGAACCACAGCTCTTCGGTTGAATAACTCATCATACGACTATCAAAAACACCTGAATGTGAAACTAAACATTTCCAGGGTGAGTTCCAGTTGCCGGCAATCCAATTGACCATATAGCCGCCATAGCTGCCGCCCAAAGCACAAGCACGTTCGCCATCTAAAAATGTGTATTTGCTAAGCGCGGCAGCCCAACCTTTTTGCAAATCTTCCAGCGGTGCGCCGCCCCAATCGCCTGAAATGGCATCAGTGAATGCTTGGCCATAGCCAGTGGAACCGTGGAAATCAATCATCACTACGGCAAAGCCTTGCCCGGCGTAGGTTTGCGGATTCCAGCGATAATGAAAATGGTTACCAAAACTGCCTTGCGGGCCACCGTGAATCAGGAAGGCCACAGGGTAGGTTTTGCCTGCTTGATAATTGGCCGGCTTAACCACATAGCCATGCACGTTTTCGCCTTTGGCGCCGGTGAAGTTAAACTGCTCGGGCTCGCCCAAAGCAAGCTTTGCTAAAGAGTCCATATTATTGACTGAAAGTTGACGCTCCGCACCGCCGTTGCTTTGGCGCATAAATAGCTGTGCCGGTGAAGTCAAGGTATCGCGGGCAAACAACACGGTCTGGCCAACCACGTCAAATTCTTCAATAGTGCCATTGCCAGCAACTTGCGTGCTGACGCCGCTGGCAATATCAATAGCGAACAAAGGATGTTGGCCTAACTGATCTGCACTGGTGTACAAGGTTTTTCCATCCGCTGAAAGTTTCAGTGCACCCGCCGAGTAATCCCAGTTGGGTGCCACTTCGCGCGTTTTGCCGGAAGCCATATTCATCGCCATAATCGCGAAGCGATCCGCTTCAAAGCCTGGCCGTTTCATGGCAGTGTAATACAGGGTTTTGCCATCGGCAGAAAATAGCGGTGCGCTATCCCAGGCAGGGTTTGCGGCAGTTAAATTTTTTGGGTCGCTTTTGCCACTGGCGTCCACACGGTATAAATCAAAATTGGTTGACCACGCCTCAGTTTTTCCGGCAATACGTACCGAGAAAACCAGCGATTTACCATCTGGTGCCCACGTATATTCATTGGCATCACCAAATGGTTTGGATGGCGCATCGCCATCGATGCTGCGACTTATTTTAACCAAACTTCCAAGTTTTCCTGCGGCTATTGGCGCAACAAATAATTGGTTGCGGCGGCCATCGGCCCAAGTGTCCCAATGCCGAATGAAAAGCTTGTCGTAAATTAAGCCACTGGCTTTTTTAGCGGCTTGATCATCCAAGCGTTTTTTGGTGCAGGCTAAATCAGCGCAGTCGTTGAAAACTTCAAGGCCGAGTGCCAGCGATTTGCCATCAGGTGAAATTTTATACGAGCCAACATCCAAATCAAGATGCGATATCTGCGTGGCGGTTTTCGCATCTAGCGCCTGCGACCACAATTGCATAGAGCCGGATTTAGCCGACAAGAAATACACCTGTTTGCCATCTGGCGAAAAACTCGGGCTATTCACATTCATGCTTTCATCGGTGAAGCGTGTTGGCGGCATGGCATCGCGTGCCATCAGGTTTCTAATCCACAAACCGGTTTTGCTTTTGTTGGCAGCTACATCGGCTTGCCGAACAGCAAACACCGCGAACCGTTCATTCGGTGAAAGTATCGGCGATGAAATGCGCTCCATCGCGGCTAAGTCACGAACGTTGAACGGTGTTTTTTCGCTCGCAAACGCCGACAGCGATACGGCTGCACACAATGCAGTAAGGGTTAAGGTGTTCATCGTAGTATCCTGAATAATGAAATAGTATGGTAACCGATTCAAGCGCATGGCTACAGCCAATCGCCCTTGAAATAAGGCTATACTGCGAATATTGACTGCAAGAGAACAGCATGACAACCAGCCCTCGTGTTTCTGATGATTTTCTTGGCCACCCCAAGGGTGTGTATGTTTGCTTCTTTACTGAAATGTGGGAGCGCTTCTCGTTCTATGGCATGAAGGCTTTGTTGCTTCTGTATCTTATTCAACACCATAAATTTGGTGATTCCATTGGCCTTGATGTGTTGGGCGCATATGGCGGCTTGGTGTATTGCATTCCGGTATTCGGCGGCATGTTGGCTGATCGCTATTTGGGTATGCGTAAGGCTGTGGTGTTCGGAGGCATTTTGCTATGTTTGGGTCATTTCGGTATGGCCTTTGAGGGCAATACCGCTCAAACGGTGAATGGCGTTGTGCAGCGTGATCTTCCGGCACTGAATATTTTTTATCTGTCGCTTGCATTAATTATCATGGGCGTTGGCTTCTTGAAGCCGAATATTTCAACGATTGTTGGCAAGCTGTATTCTCAAGACGACCCGCGCCGTGACGCTGGATTTTCCTTGTTTTATGCGGGCATAAATCTTGGTGCCTTATTCGCGTCTATTGTGTGCGGCTATCTTGGGCAAACCTTGGGCTGGCGCTACGGCTTTGGTGCCGCCGGCATTGGCATGGTACTGGGTTTGTTGCAGTTTCTTTGGGGCCAGAAATACCTGCATGGCCATGCCGAACCGCCACAAAAACTGGCGCGCTCCACCGAATCAGTTATTTACGCAGGCGGATTTCTCGGGCTTCTACCGCTGGCTGGTTTAATGTGGGCAGTTGCCAACGGGGCATTCAAACTGCCCGGCGATATCTCGCTGGCGTTTGGCCTAATGATGTTGGTGATGGCGGCAGTGCTACTTTGGTTCTTGTGGTTTATCTTAAGCCAATGCACAGCTGTGCAACGCCATCAGATGATTTCCTTGATGACCATGATTTTCATGTGCTTAGTGTTTTTCACCCTGTATGAACAAACCTATGGCAGCTGGGTTACCTTCACCGACCGCCTACTGACCAAAGACATTGCGCCTGCTCTCGTCATTCGCGACGGTACACCCTTGCCTTGGTCGATTATTTCCTTATTGCTTGCGCCAGCATCGTTTATGTTGGCAGCGTGGTTGTCGGATAAATTTCCACGTTCCGCCGTTCCTAAACAACTCTTCATTGGCGCATTTTTATTGATGCTCATATTCTTAGTGCGAGACTCGGTGGTATTGCCACAAACCGGCGGTTCACTCACCTATCTCGGGGCATTATTTCTGGTTTTGCTTGCACCCATTTTCTCGGTGGTTTGGGCATGGCTAGAGCGCCGCAAAGCGAATCCTTCAAAACCGATTAAAAGTTCACTGGGATTAATCATTGGCGGCTTATCATTCATCCCAATGGCTATGGCCGCGCAACAGGCCGGCGAAACCGGCATACAAGCCAGTGTTTGGTGGCTGGTGTTGGCGTATTTTATTCTTGAAATTGGCGAGATGTGCATATCACCCGTTGGGCTTTCAGCTGTTACCCAGCTTTCAGTGCCGAAAGTGATGAGCCTCATGATGGGCACTTGGTTTTTAGCCACCGCTTTCTCTGAAACCTTAGCCGCTTTGTTCGGCAAACTTGCCGCTATTGATATTGCCGATGGCGGAACACTTGCAGAACATAGTATTGAATGGACCGCAGCGGCCGCAAAATACGAAGGCCTATTCTGGAAAATGATGTGGATAGGCATCGGCTTTGGTGTGCTAGCCCTGCTGTTTTCGCCGCTGATTAAACGCGGCATGCATGGTGTGAAATGAAGCGGATGGCTTTAATTGTCAAAATAGACTAGACTTAGTCCAGTCTATTTTATTCGCCGCTAAGGTGTAGCTATGCAAACTATTAATATCCACGATGCTAAAACGCAATTTTCTAAGCTTATTGAAGCAGTGATTCAGGGCGAACAGGTCATCATTGCACGCGCCGGCAAACCGGTGGCGCGCCTAACATCAATTAGCACTAAAAAACCATCGCGTCGCGCTGGCGCTTTGAAAGGGAAAATTTCCATCGCAGATGATTTTAATGCGCTACTGCCTAACGAGATAGTTGATGCGTTTGAGGGAAATTAATGCGCATTTTATTGGATACACATATTTATCTTTGGTGGCTGCAGGATAATCCAAAGCTATCTCTTGTGGCACGCAATAGCATCATAAATGCAGAAGAAGTATATGTCAGCAGCGCCTCGCTTTGGGAAGCAAGCATTAAAATCAGTCTCGGCAAATTGGATGCAAATTTAACTGATCTAGAAGCACAAATTACCCAGAGCGGCTTTATTGAATTACCGGTAAGCACCAAACACGTTCTGCAATTAGCACATCTGCCTGCATTGCACCGCGATCCATTTGATCGGATGTTGGTTGCCCAAGCAATGTATGAACCTCTGCGTTTATTAACCAGCGACGCACAACTAGCCAGTTATTCTGATTTAGTGGATTTAGCTTAAGCCTCACGCATAAAAAACCCTGCAAACAATTAGCTTACAGGGTCATTATTATCAAGATTAAACAAGGTATTCGTTAAAACGGCACATCATCGCCGAATGGATCGTTGTCGGCGAACGCATCTGCTTTGGCAGGTGCAGGCGTTGGCGCTCTAGCCGCTGGCTTAGAGGTGCTGAAGCCGTCGTTGCTTGCGCCCGACCAGCCGCTGCTGTCTTGATTACCGGATGAGCGATCTCCACCGCTGGATTTGCCGCCCAGCATTTGCATTTCATTAGCCACAATATCGGTGCTGTAGCGTTCTATACCTTGCTTGTCGGTGTACTTCGAGGTTTCGAGTTTGCCTTCAATATAAATCTGTTGGCCTTTTTTCACATACTCGCCAACAATTTCGGCCAGCTTGCGGGTGAATTTCACGCGGTGCCATTCGGTTTTTTC
>JAYTVJ010000139.1:0-3300 GCA_043744535.1 Arenimonas sp. | reverse complement strand
GAGTTAAAGCAGTAGGCAGGCCTAGAAATGAAGTAAAAGAGAGTCATATTGAAAATCAAATATTGTTTTAAACAAAAATTTACTCTGGCCCCTTTTTTAAAGGTATTGCAGAAAAAGTAGGTGATTCAAGCCTTGATCCAAATATACAAAAAGCATATGACACATTAAACAAACCAGCTAATGAACATACTAATGGCATAGTCGTTGCAAATTGCAAATTGCAAATGGGAAACGGCAAAGCTTGTTCAACTAGCGAAAAAAATCGGGGAAGAAGTTGATGGAAAACCCAAAAAACCGGAAATAGATCGGAAAGTGCGACATAAGTAATAAATTTCAATCGGAATTTTATTTGAAGGTGTGGATTAAAATTATATGCAAAAAATAGATGATTTAAGAAAAAAAATATTTGTGATCATCATTTTTTTTTCATTTTGTATTTCTATAATCTATCGTTTAATTCTGCCTGTATTTTTCATGGGAGTAGCAACGTACATTTTCATTATTGGGGGGGTAATTCTTGCCATGCTATTCTCTGGATATTTAAGCTACAAGTATTATGCGGATAGAGTTAACGAGTCTAAATATAGCAAAATTTTTCTATATTCTATTATTACAGCCGCACTTGTTACTTTTTTATCATTGTTTATAATGCTAAATACAGTTAAGCCATAAATTCCAAAAAAGGGGCCAGAGTAAATTAAATTCATAGCCTAACCCTTAACCACCTAATAAAAGAACACCTGCCTCGACGCATTCGTTGCACGCATTTACAGCCAAGGCTTCCAGGTTGAAGTGTTGCCGCTTGAATAAAGCCCACCCTAGCTCCGCACCAAACGATTATCCACCAAATACGCGACCACGCTTGGATCGGCAAGCGTTGAAATATCGCCGAGTGCCTCGGGTTGGTTCTCGGCAATCTTGCGCAAGATGCGCCGCATGATTTTTCCCGAACGGGTTTTCGGCAAGCTGGGCGCCCACTGCAGCCAGTCTGGGCTGGCAATTGGGCTAATGTGTTGTCGCACATGCTGAATCAATTCCGCGCGCAAGGCATCGGATTCCGCCACGCCGCTATTAAGCGTAACGAACACATAAATGCCTTGGCCTTTAATGTCGTGCGGGGCGCCAACCACCGCTGCTTCGGCCACATCGGGGTGCGATACCAACGCGCTTTCAATTTCTGCGGTGCCCAAGCGGTGGCCCGATACATTCAACACATCGTCCACACGGCCGGTAATCCAGTAGTCGCCATCGGCGTCGCGGCGCGCGCCATCGCCAGTGAAATATTTTCCGGGATAGGTGCTGAAATAGGTATCAAAAAAACGTTGCTGATCACCATACACGCCACGCATTTGGCCGGGCCAAGAATCCATGATAACCAAGTTGCCTTCGCCAGCGCCTTCTATCAACTCGCCTTCGGCATTCACCAAGGCTGGCTGCACGCCAAAAAACGGCCGTGTGGCCGAACCCGGTTTTAATTCAGTGGCGGCTGGCAATGGCGAAATTAAAATGCCGCCGGTTTCGGTTTGCCACCAGGTATCCACCACGGGGCAACGGCCTTCGCCCACCACGCGGTGATACCACGTCCAAGCTTCGGGATTGATTGGCTCGCCCACTGTGCCAAGCAAGCGCAACGATTTGCGTGAACTGGACATTACCGGCGAATCGCCTTCACGCATCAGCGCGCGAATAGCAGTAGGGGCAGTGTAAAAAATACTGACCTGGTGTTTATCAACCACCTGCCAAAAGCGCGAAAAATCGGGGTAACTCGGCACGCCTTCAAACATCACGGTGGTGCAGGCATTGGCAAGCGGGCCATACAGTACATAGCTGTGGCCGGTAATCCAACCCACATCGGCGGTGCACCAATACACATCATTGGGTTTCAGGTCGAACACCGCTTCGTGGGTGAACGCGGCATGCAATAAATAGCCGCCGGTGGTGTGCAACACGCCTTTGGGTTTGCCGGTTGAACCAGACGTGTACAGAATGAATAAAGGATCTTCAGCATTCATAACGGCGGCGTGATGGGTTTTGGGTTGGTGATCAACCATTTCCTCGAACCAGCGATCGCGTGGCATTTGCATGGGCGGCGCGATTGGCCCGTGGCGTACCACCAACACGGTTTCCACCGAACTTGTGCCACGCTGCTTTAAGGCTTCATCAACCTGCGCTTTCAATGCTAGCCACTTTCCGCCGCGCTGCCCTGCAGAAGCAGTGATGATTAGCTTGGTGCTGCAATCGGCAAGGCGAGAAGCAATGGCATCGGGCGAGAAGCCCGCGAATATCACCGAATGAATCGCGCCAATGCGCGCACAGGCCAACATCGCCACCGCGGCTTCGGGAATCATCGGTAAATAAATACTGACCCGATCACCTTTTGCGATACCCAAATTCTGTAACGCATTCGCCAACTGACAAACACGGGCATGTAATTCTTCATAGCTAATGGTTTGTGAAGGCGTTTCTGGATCATCCGATTCCCAGATGATAGCGGTCTTATTGGCATGTTCCGGCAAATGCCTGTCTAAGCAATTTACTGCCACATTCAGCTCGCCGTCTTCAAACCACTTAATGCGGAAATCGGCTTTATGAAAACTAACATCCTTAGCCACCGTAAAAGCCTTGGACCAGGTTAAACGCGCGGCCTGTTGGCGCCAAAAAGCCTCTGCATCGGCGGCATGTTCGGCATGCAGGCGCAACACATCGCTTTGGCTATAGCGTGAATTTTCGGCAAATTCCGCCTGTACACTGTATCGGTCTGTCATACCTAATCCTGTTCACATTCTTCAGTCTGGGTTAGTGTAAGTTATCCCAAGCCAATTGATAACCAGACCCATGTCTTATGCCGGAATTACCTGAAGTAGAAACCACTCGCCGCGGCCTTGAGCCACATATTGTTGGCAAATGCATTGTGCAAGTGATTTTGCGCCGCGATAATCTGCGCTGGCCAATTCCGTTTGATGTGGTTGAACAACTTCCCACACAGAAAATTCTGGGTATTGAGCGGCGTGCCAAATATTTGCTAATGCATACCCAGGCCGGCAGCGCGCTCTGGCACTTGGGTATGTCGGGCAGTATGCGCGTGTTAAATGCCAATAGTCCGGTTGGAAAACACGATCACGTGGACATTGTGCTCAGTGGTAAAAAAATCATCCGCTATACCGACCCGCGACGCTTTGGCTGCCTGCTTTGGCAAGCACCAAATACCATACATCCTCTCCTGCAAAAACTTGGCCCTGAACCCTTAACCAAATTTTTTTCTGGCGCGTATTTGTTCAACAAAAGCCGTGGCAAGAAAAT
>JAYTVJ010000138.1:0-11524 GCA_043744535.1 Arenimonas sp. | reverse complement strand
AATTTTATGGTAATCCTTATGGAAAATCGCCATGAAATTTTCAGCTAAATAATATTGATCCTGCTCGCTGAGCTGACCCACAATACCAAAGTCGAGCGCAATAAAATTAGGGTTTTCCGGCCGCAGGTGATTCACCCAAATATTGCCGGCATGCGCATCGGCATGGAAATAATTATCGCGGAACACTTGCTGATACAAAATACGCACCGCTTTGGCGGCGAGTTTTTTTCGATCAATGCCTAAACGGTCAAGCTCAGCGACGTTATCGGCATTGATGCCATACACACGCTGCATGGTGAGCACCGAGGTTTGCGTTAAAGCCCAAATCACTTCCGGCACTTCAAGCTCGCTGCTGCTCTGCCACAAGCGGCGCATTAAGCTGCCATTAGCGGCTTCGCGCTGCAAATCGCATTCGGCTAATAAGGTCGATTCCAGCTCGCTAACCACATCGTGTGCGCGGATTTTATCGGCATTCGGATGCAGGCGTGTAATCCAATTAGCCAATACCCGCATCAAGGCAATATCTTCTGCAATTTGCGCTTCAATATTCGGGCGCAATACTTTCACCACCACATCGCGGCCATCGTGCAATTGGGCAGCGTGCACTTGCGCAATCGATGCCGAGGCTAGCGCTTGATCGTCAAATCGTGCAAATAATTCGCTGACCGGTTTGTTGAAGGCAGTTTCAATAATGGCAATAGCTTTTGCGCTATCAAAGGCTTGCACTTGGTCACGCAAGCCCGCCAATTCATCAGCAATATCTGCAGGCAATACATCGCGGCGAGTAGACAACACTTGCCCAAGCTTAACGAACAGCGGGCCAAGCTGTTGTAGCGCCAAACGCAGGCGTGCGCCACGGGATAAATCGCGATGTGCTGGTGATGTGGGTGCCAGCCATTTTAAAATGCGTATGGCCGGTTTCAGGCGTGCATCATGCAGCCATTCGTCTAGCCCGTAGCTTGAGGCGATGCGCGCAATTTTGAAGGCGCGTAAAATCGGCTTCATTTTTCTAAACCTTGCAACAACTGTGAAACCCGCGCTTGCAAACGATCGCCGCGCTGGCGGATTTTATCAACCTGCGCATTAAAATCATCTAATTCGGACTTAGCTACCACCACCCGCGCTTCTTCTGTAACGTATTCGGCACCGGTTTGCATCAAATTTTCGGCGCCATTTTTAGCGCTGCGCAAGCCTTCGCGAATCAGCTTTGCCACTTGCGGGCCAAACACCGGGCCGAGTGTTTTTACAAACGGCTCTTGCCAATCCGGATCAAATTCTTTCACCAGGTTTTGCAAGATACGTGCTAATTCAACATCGCCGCTAATGCGCATGGCGCCTACTGCCGATTTGCCTTGTGCAAATAGTGGCAGGCTTTGCAAAATACCCGACAATTTACTCTTGAAGCTGATGTCGGGCTCTTGGGCGGAATTTATCGGGCCAACGTGCAATTGTTGCTGATGCACTTCCACCGCTAATGCCATATCTGGCGCTTGCAGATGCAATTCAATACGCCTGCCTTCCAATGCGCTGAGTTTTTCAACGCTTGCCGCATCTAAGGCCACCAGCCGATTTAAGGCGTCTTGCAACACACGGCCAGCGAGGGGTTTTAGTGCATCCACTGAAAAAGCCGGGCTATTCATACAGCTCCTTTAGAATGTAATACACTGCGAACACGCAACAAGCCTTCCGCAACCGATACCTGAGGCACATAGCCAAAATCGCGCGCGGCGGCTGAACAATCATACCAATGCTCAGTCGATAATTGCTCAGCCAAAAAACGGGTCATCGGCGGCTCGTCTTTAAGCGCGAATAACCGCCAAACACCTTCACACAACATGCCTATTGTATACGCTAGCCAAAACGGTATCGATTTTTTCACCACGGGCGCATGCGCTGCTTCTAACAAGCCATTAACAATGTTTGCGATAGGCATCGGCTCGCGATTGGAAATAAAATACGCTTTACCCGCACACTGTGCGGTAGTGGATAAATTTTGCAAAGCCAAAAGATGTGCGCTAACCACGTTATCAATATACGTGCAGTCCATTTTATTCTGGCCGCCACCAATAAAACGCAAGCGCCCTGCGTTGGCGCGCGAAACTAAACGCGGCAATAATTGCGTATCGCCCGGCCCCCAAATTAAGCGCGGGCGCAGTGCCATGCAGCGCAACACTCGGCAGTTGGCGGCTAACACCGCTTGTTCAGCCAATTTCTTGGTATGCGGGTAGTGCGCTGAAAAATGTGCAGCATACGGTGTGTTTATTTCATTGCCGCCAATAACTGGCGTGCGGCCTTGATGCACCACACTCGGCGTTGAGGTATACACCAAATGCTGAATGCCGAATTGTTTGCAGCCCTCAAGCACGCATTGCGTGCCAAGCACATTGGTTTGGTAAAAATCCAGCCACGTGCCCCAGCCGCTGGCTTTGGCAGCATTATGCAATACCGCATCTTGCCCAACGAGCGCTTCATGCAATTTACTTTCTTCGTGTAACGCGCCTAGAAATCCGCACGCCCAGCGTTTCAAGCGCGGCCGAGTCACTGCGCTGATAGCTACTCACTTCATGACCTTGTGCCAACAAAGCGCGACATAAAGCTTGTCCAAGAAAACCGCTGCCACCGGTCACCAGCACGTTCATGCCGGTTTACTCAATTGCTGCTTCGCCCAAAGCGCTAGTTGCTCACGACCAATTTTGGCATTGTGGCGGATATCCACCGGAAAGCTTGGGTGAATTAAGAAAGTATCGATATGTTGGGTGTGCCGATGCACGCGCGCCATGGCCAATAAATCGGCGAATAACTGTTGATCAGGCATATCGTTGTCGGCGTTTCGTTCAATGCAAACCACCGGTTTTTGTTGCGGGTATTCGCCTATACCCACTAAAGCCGAACGGCTTACGGCCGGGTGCAAAGTGAACACAGGCTCTACATTTTCGGTGCCGAGCAAACCTTGCAGCGTTTGCAGGCGTTGCGATTTACGGCCACAAAACCACAAACGGCCCTGCGAATCGCGCCAGGCCAAATCACCCATGCGATGCACGATGCGCTGCGTGCCATCGCTAAGAACTTCGGTAATTTTACTCAGCTCATTGGCATGCGCACGGTTGAAGTAGCTGTCGCTTGCACTCGGCCCAGCCACAGTTAGCTCGCCAATTTCACCATCGGCTAACACATCTTCATCTTGCCACTGCACGATGGCTTCATCGCTGATTTTAATTAAGCGCACCGTATTTTCCGGCAAGGCCCAGCCCACGCACGTGCCAAAGCCTTGGTCGGTACCAACCCGTGTTAACTGCAATTGCTCGCCGTTTATCACCGCCACAGGTAAGCATTCGGTTGCCCCATAGGGCGTCCAAAATGTTGCGTCAGCCGTGCATAAGCTACGAATTTTTTCAACGGTTGCCGCCGGCACCGGCGCACCGGCAGAAATCACGCAGCGCAAACTCGGCATCGGTTTGGCGTATTTAGCCAGTACATTCATCAATGCGGGTGAACCAAAAAGCTGTGTTACTTGAAAGGTGTTGATGGCATGCAATAATTTTTCTGGATTAGCTTTAGCCGGCTGGCGCGGGTCCATATCGGGAATAACGCTGGTTAAGCCTAATATGGGGTCGAATAGCGCAAATGGCGGAAAGGTTGGCAGGCTAACGCCGCCGGGCTCAACTGAAAAAGCTTGTTGCAATAAACGCACTTGCGCCACAAAATGCCGATGCCGATACACCACGCCTTTTGGCACGCCGGTTGAGCCTGAAGTGAATAAGATGGCGGCCATATCGTCGCTTTGCACCTCGGCCAAGCCACGTTTACTTTCACGGCCTAATTGCTCAATGGCACGTAGCGTTTTACCGCCCCATAAAGTAAACGCACTCGCACTGACATTCAATGTAACGCATGGTGCCCAGCCTAAAATAAGTTTGGCAAGATGCGCCAAGGGAATACCGATAAAGGCTTTCGGCTGTGCCTCGGCCAAGCACTGCTTTAATGCCGACCGGGCAATGCCTGGATCAACCAAGACCGGCACGGCGCCATTTCTTAGCAACGCAAACATCACCAAGAAAAATTCGATGGACGGCTTAAGCATCACCACCGCACGTACCCCTTGGCCAATGCCATACGCTTGAAAGCCTTTGGCAAGCGCCAAACTGCGCTGATTTAATTGCTCATACGTTATGCTGTCGTCGTAACGTCGGAAACCATCTGCGCCCTTGCTGCCTGGGCAACGTATCGCAATTTGCGCGCCAAGCTGTTCGGCGCGTTGCGGCAGAATGTCGGCGATGTTGATCAACTCAGGCATCGCAGCATGCTCCTTACGCGATAGGATGACGGTCTAAAAATTGGCGAATCGCCGGCACGAGTTCTGCGTATTTATCTTCCAACACATAATGTCCGGCATCGCTGTATATTTTCTGGGTGGCGTTTGGCAAGTCTTTGATGAAGTGCGCCAAGAAATCTTGATCAAACACAAAATCTTGCAAACCCCAACCAATGAATACCGGCAAATTTTTATAGGCGGGCAATTGTTTCTCAGCCGCCGCCACTAAAGCCCAGGATTTATCGCTTGGATTCAAGGGAATATCCTGTACGAAGCGATGCACGGCACGCCGATGATCCCAGCTGTCGTATGGCGACAACAAGGCTTTGCGGCTTGCTCGATCCATCGGGCTAACAACGCCTAAATCGGCGGCGCCGCGCGCAAAGAAATTAAAGCCGCGAATCAGCACTGCGCCAATCAGCGGAATCCGACCCAAAGCAATTTGCCAAGGCAACTTCTTGGTTTTTGGCAAAGGAAAAGAGGCGGTATTGAGAATCACTAAACGCGCAATGCGTTCTGGATTTTTCATCGCCCAGGCAAAACCGATCATGCCGCCCCAGTCGTGTACCGCTAAAGTAATTTTTTGCGTTAAACCGAGTGAATTAATTAATTTATCAAGATCGTCAACACGCGATTGTAGCGTGTATTCATAGGCGCTGTCGCTAGGCTTATCGGATAGCCCCATGCCAATATGATCAGGCACGATGCAACGGTATGAATCGCTTAAGCCCGCCACCAGATGCCGCCAATAGTAGCTCCACGAAGGATTGCCATGCACCATAACAACCGGCGCCGCATCAACGGGGCCTGCATCAACATAATGTAATTGAATGCCGTTGCCGCGATCGAATGTTTTCGGTGCGAACGGGTAATCGGGGTACGATGCCAGCTCAGTCACGAATTACCACACCACTTCGGCCATTGAGCAATTCAGGCCCGAGCCAATGCCCAGCAAGGCAATGCGTTGGCCTTTTTTCAAGCGCCCCATTTCTTTTAGTTTGCTAAGCACAATCGGTACTGATGCTGGGCCGATGTTGCCATGTTCGGCGAAGATAGTCAGCACTTTTTTCGGGTCGATGCCAAAGGCTTTAATCATTGCATCGGTGTGTACGCGGCTCACTTGGTGAACAACGAATTCATCCAGTTCTTCCACTGCCCAGCCCATCGCTAAACGCGCGGCGGCGAAGGTTTTAGTGGCTAGCTTAATGCCTTCAATCAGCAACATGCGGGTGTCGGTCACCATGCGATCCAAATTGCCACGGCATAAGGTGTTCCATTCAGTGGCCGAGCGCGTAACGCCGCCACGATAGCGTGGTGCATCTGGCATTAATTCAACACGCGAGAGCACCATGGCCGCCGCACCGCAACCTAAAGTTAAGGAAGCCAACTCGCTACGGAATTGTTCTTCGGTTAACTCGGGGTTTTTCATGCGCTGCAGGGTTTTTTCATAAACCATATTGGCGGTTTCGCCATCCACCACTAAGGCGTAGTCGATTTCACCGCGCTCAAGCATGCGCCCGGCAACATCCATGCCGCTTAGAAATGCCAAGCAGGCATTGGCAATATCGAAGTTCAAGCACTGATCGCCCAAGCCCAAATTGCCTGACACAATGCTAGCTGTGGATGGCTCTAGGAAATCGCGGCTCACCGAAGTGTTTACTAATAATCCGATTTTGCTACGATCAACACCAGCATCTAATAGCGCTTTTTCAGCAGCCATGGTTGCCACATCAGAGGCTTGCAAATCGCCATCCCACATGCGGCGCGCTTTAATGCCGGCAATATCTTGCAGCACATCGGTACGAATACCCAGGCGATCCATGGTCGGTTTCAATTCTATATTAATCTGATCAGAGGTTAGGGTAATGGGCGCATCAATATGCGCTAAACCGGCAATCGCGACATTTTTAAAAAGCATAACAATCTCTTAAGGCGGACACGCCGCATTACGGGAAATTCCCCAAGACCGCTATTTTGCCATATTTGGCTGTTTTTCGCCTACTTTAGTCGGTTAAACATACCTTTCATCGAATCAACGCTAAACGCAACTACTCCCAACAATAAGGCGAATGCCCACTTCAAGGCATCTTCAGGAATGCTTTGCCATACATTTTGTAAGGTATTTTTAATAGCAGAAAATGCATTACTTAGGCCCAACGGGGCTAATTCAACACCCAAACCAATACCTAAAATAAACACCAAACTTGGCAAAATCCAAATCCACTTAGCGCCCTTTTCAGAGCGAACAGGCTGCCATTTCTGTAACAAAGCGGCGGGTATTGGCGGAATATTAT
Organism: Arenimonas sp.; assembly: GCA_043744535.1. Taxonomy (GTDB): domain Bacteria; phylum Pseudomonadota; class Gammaproteobacteria; order Xanthomonadales; family Xanthomonadaceae; genus Arenimonas. Next base: position 4,918 of record JAYTVJ010000138.1, on the reverse strand, counting down.
TGGTTTGAAGCGCTTTTTGAATCAAGTGATCAAACGAATTAGAGTTGTGCATAACTAGCCTCCAAATGAGCAAGTGCTGTTTTTAAGCGATTTCTGCCGCGGTTTAAATGTGATTTAACGGTACCTTCCGGGCAATCGAGCATGATTGCGATATCGCTAATCTGTATACCGTCACGGTAATGCAAGCTAAGCACGGTGCGCGGCAAACTTGGCAATTGTTCAATGGCGGCATACAGCGCATGCAATTGCTCGGTTTCGGCATGCGCGGATTGAACATCTTCGCCAGAGCCTATATGTTCAAAGGCTAAATCCGGTTCAAAATCATTCGGGATATCCAAACGTAATTTTCGCTTTTGCGCCATGCGTAGCGCTACCGAAAATGCCACTCGGCCAATCCACGTGCCCAAAGCACTTTCTCCACGGTACTGTTTTAAGCTTTGATGCACCCGCAAAAACACCTCTTGGCAGCAATCTTCCGCTTCTTGGCGGTGTTGCAACATTCGCCACACCATATGCCACACCAAACGTTGGTGGTTTTTCACAATTTCGGCAAACGCCTGTGCATTGCCAGCCAGCGCGCGCTGAGCCAGAGCATAATCAACCTGCCACGCTGGATTAATTTCTTCCATAATCCTATTAGATACCATGTTACCGGGAAAGGTTGCAGAACATTCATACCCTGCTGAACAGTTAGCATTTGCTGGAGTAACCGAAACAACGTTACTATCTATGCTATGTACGAACCAAAATCTCAAAAACCGATTTCACGGGATCAATTCGCTAGGCGACTCTTAGTGCATTTAGGCGCAGTGCTGGCTCTGTTATTGCTGTCACTTGGCGCGGGCATTATTGGCTATATGAGTTTTGAACAATTATCGGTTACCGATGCCTTTGAAAATAGCGCCATGCTTCTGGGCGGTATGGGCCAGGTCATCAATCCAAGCACCGAATACGGCAAGCTGTTTGCCGGTATTTATGCGCTGTATGCCGGCTTGCTGTTTATACTGTCAACGGTATTGATTGTAACGCCTGTAGCGCATCGCATCTTGCACAAATTCCACTGGGATTCGTCGCTCTAACGTATGCGCAAGATGTTGCAAACATTGGATAAGCACTTGCTCTTCGCCGTAACCCCCGATGGTTTGCAAGGCTTGCCTCGATTTATTCGCGAACTGGCCTATTTCACTCTTAAAGAAGCACGCGCCTGCCTATTTGCCGGCCTGTTCTTTGCAGCTGTATTTCTAACCCCGCGTACCGGAATTCTTGGCCTGCCACGCTACGACCTACTGCTTGTATTCGCTATTGCCGTTCAAGCATGGATGCTACATAGCAAGTTGGAAACATGGGATGAAGTCAAAGCCATCGGCTTATTTCACGCACTGGGTTTTGCACTAGAAGCATTTAAAGTGTCTGGCAGTATCCAATCGTGGAGCTACCCCGATTTTGCTTATAGCAAAGTCTTGGGCGTGCCGCTGTTTTCCGGTTTTATGTATGCCGCGGTGGGCAGTTATATTATCCAAGCCTGGCGATTGCTCGATATGCGTATTATGCATCACCCACCGTATTGGATGGCCACCCTGATTGCTGTACTGATTTACGCCAATTTCTTCACCCACCACTACATAGGCGATTACCGCTGGTATTTAGCGGCCTGCGCATTAGGGCTATATGCCCGCAGCGTTATCATCTTTAGGCCATACGATGTTGAACGGCGCATGCCTTTGCTTTTAGGATTTGTATTAACCGGCTTTTTCATCTGGCTGGCGGAAAACATCAGCACCTTCTATGGCATTTGGAAATACCCAAATCAGCTTGGCGCATGGTCTGCGGTGCATATCGGCAAATGGAGTTCTTGGTCGCTGTTAGTCATCATGACCTTCACCCTTGTAGCCAATCTTAAGCATGTTAAATCACGTATCCACATTCCCGACTAATTCAGCAAAGGATTTTCACCATGTCCGAAAACAAAACTCAAGCTAGCACCGCCAGTGTTGAAGATTATATAGCCGCCATTACTGACGATGTTAAACGCAAAGATAGTCAAACATTACTAGAGCTGCTCCAAAAAATAACCGGTGATGTGCCCGTATTGTGGGGCGATAGTATTATTGGTTTTGGCAGTTATCACTACCAATACGAAAGTGGCCGCGAGGGCGATATGCCACTGATTGGCTTTTCACCCAGAAAGCGTGAGTTCGCAATCTATATCATGTCGGGTTTTGAGCAACTGCAAGCGCATTTAAACAAACTCGGCAAACACAAGACGGGCAAGTCCTGTTTATATATCAAGCGTCTGTCCGATATCAACATAAAAGCGCTTACAGTGCTAATGACCGAATCAGTAGGCATAGTAAAATCTGAGCAAGATTTATAAAATCTGCAACCTTTTTCCCATTTATCGTCTCTATCTCATTAAGCGCCTATTTCGGGCGCGTTATTAGGAGACTGCTATGGCAGGTGAAGTATTTATTGTACTGATTATTTTTTCCGCACTGGTCATGATTGTCAGAGCGTCTGTTGACGGTATTATTCGGGCCAAAGCGCTCAAGTCCGACGCCGCATCTTTGGAAGTTATCAAGGCCTTGTCGCAAACCGGAACGCCGCACCATTTAACCGCCCTGAAATGGGGTTTGGGTTTAGGCAGTTTGGGCTTAGGTTTTTTATTAATCGAAGCCCTGCATTTACAACCTGACCAGCCCGGCACGTGGGGCGTGATTACTTTATCCATTTCCGCGGGTTTATTAGCCTATTACGGCTTTGCTAAAAAGCAGCTGAAATAATTTCAACGTCGGGGCGAACCTTGTGTTCGTCCAACGTATTTCGTATGAAACATCAGGGCGGCCACAGGGAGCCGCCCCTACATTGGATGATATCCCCCTGCGCTACGCGCTTTCCCCCTTTCTTGAAAGGGGGATTAAGGGAAATTTCTCCGCTTACTTAACCGGCTTGCCGTCGCTGTCTAATACAGTAATTGGGCCGATGTTTAAGGCAGCGATTTTATCTTTGATTTTTGACAAATCGCCAATCACCAACCAAGTCAACGCGTTCGGATTGAAGTATTTAGAAGCTACCGCCTGCACATCGGTCGGCGTTAAGCCATTGACTTCAGCAAGACGTGTTTCAACATAATTATCTGGCCGGTTGTAACGCAAGTTTGAAATGATTTGGTTGCTGACTGCCGCGGCGGTTTCAAACGAGCCTGGCAACGACAACACCTGAATGGCACGAATGCGATCTACTTCATCTTGACGAGCCACCGCTTTGCCATTGGAATAGTCCGTGAATTCACGCACCATTTCTGCCATCGATTCGGCCGTTTTATCAATCTGTACGCCCGCTGATGCAGTCCACATTCTTTGGCCGACGGAGTTTGGCAGTCGACTGCCCGCGCCATACGACCAATGCTTGTCTTCGCGTAAATTCATGTTTAAACGCGACGTGAAATCGCCACCAAACACGCCATTGGCAAACTCCAATTTAACCGCCACTGGATCCGATGAAGCCGGAGCCAACTGCGCGGCATAAATATTGGCCTGCACAGCACCGGGCTGGTCAATGAGGAAAACCCGTGCTTGATTCATTGCCGCTTGGTTGCTTGGTATAAGTACAGTTGGTGCTGTGCCGGCTACTTTCCAACTGCCTAAATGCTTCTGTAACAGAGGCACCAATTCTTTCAAATTGGTATCGCCAACAACAACTAAGGTGGCATTTTCAGGACGCACCCAATTTGCGGTATACGCCAACATATCATCGCGGGTGATTGATTTAACCGCTGCTTCATAGCCAGAGCCAGTGAGTGGCTTGGAGTAAGGATGTTTTGCATCAAACAATAAGCTTGGCAATACGCGATTGCCGAGTAATTGCGGGCGCGCTTTTTCTTGTTGCAAGCCGGCTAATCGTTGTGCGCGAACGCGTTCCAATTCGGCCACATCAAAACGCGGGCGCTGCAACATATCGGCGTATAAGGCCAGCGAATCATCTAGGTTTTCTTTTAATGCCGAGAGTACAGCCGTGCCACCGTCTAATCCAGCACCAGCGCCAAGGTTTGCACCCAATTGCTCAGAGCGGCTTCTAAAGGCAAGCGTATCGTATTGCCCAGCGCCTTCGCTTAGCATGGCCATCGTATAACTTGCCAAGCCTTCTTTTCCACTTGGGTCGCTGGCAAAGCCGCCACCCAGTGCAAGGTTCATTTGCACCACTGGCACGTCATGGCGCTCAGCCAACACAACTTTCATGCCATTCGATAAGGTTGCCCGTTGCAAATCAGGGAAGTCGAGTGTTGGGAAAGTGCTTGGAATTTGAACGCCCGCGCTACGATCTAAATCAGATTTGACGGTTTTGTATTTGCTGTCTGGCGTTGGAATGGCGGCATGCAAGGTTTTCACTGCTGGCGCTTCAATAATCGGTGTTACATCGCCTTTAACGACTGTTAGTGTATGGTCGCCTTGCGCCAACCATTTAGCGCCAACCGCACGCACTTGCTCAGCTTTCATGGTTTGGATGCGCGATAACGACTCGCGGAAGCAGGCTGGATTACCCGTGAACACTGCGCACTCAGCAAGCACATCGGCCTTGCCACCGAAGCCACCAATACGTTCAATACCGCGGATAAACCCAGCGCGAACCACGGTCCGGGCTTGTGCCAGTTCATCAACATTTGGGCCATCTTTAAGCAACTTATCCATTTCTTCTTGGATAGCGGCCTCCACTTTGGCGGGATCAACGCCTTCTTTAACATCGGCAGTAATCACAAACGTGCCGCCCAATTCGCTAAAATCTGCACCGGCGCTAACGTTATCGGCGATTTTGTCGCCTAGCACTAAACGCTTATCTAAACGTGACGAACCGCTGCCACCTAATACCAAACCAAACACACTCAACTCATCAGAAGCGGCAGTGCAGTATTGCGGAATATTAC
>JAYTVJ010000137.1:0-11683 GCA_043744535.1 Arenimonas sp. | reverse complement strand
CATGGGCCATCGGCTGGGTGCATCCTCCGACAACCCCAAACAGTCGTTTACTTTTTTCATGATGCATGACCGTCAAATCAATGCCTTCGCCACGCTTGGCGGCTATATTGGCATGAATGCCGGCTTGGTGTTGGCGGCAAAAAGCGAAGATGAAGTGGCCGGCGCGATTAGTCACGAAATATCGCACGTCACCCAAAAACACGTGCTGCGTTCGGTTGAACGGGCCAAAAAAGACCAAATTCCAATCATGCTAGCCGCTTTAGGTATGGTTATTGCTGCCAATGCCACTAGCAAAGGCAATTCTGCTGATAATGCCAGCATGGCGGCCATGATTAGTGCACAGGGTTTATTGGTTCAACGGCAAATTGATTACACCCGTTCAAATGAATCGGAAGCCGACCGCATTGGCATTCAAACGCTATATCGAGCAGGCTATAACCCGGACGCGTTTGCCGATTTTTTTGCCCGAATGGAAAGCATTGGGCGCAGCAATTCCGGGGGCTATACAGCGCCTGATTACCTTAAATCACACCCTGTTACCACCATTCGCATAAGTGAAGCGAAAGATCGCGCCTATAAAATCCAGCAAAATAAAGCGGCCTTGCAATTCAACAATACTCCCAACAACAACCCACTCCTGCCCGACTTTGCGCAAGCCAGTCTGCCGAACAAAACACAGGCCATCGCAACCGATTTTTTGTGGGCTAAAGAACGTTTACGTGTTTTATCGGCATACAGCCCATCAGTGGCAGTGTCTGAGTACCGGCGCGGCATTGATGGCTTTGAGAAAAGGCTAAACGACTCACAAAAATACGGCATGGCGTTGGCGCTAATCGAAAACCACCAAGGCAATGCTGCCGAGCCTTTATTAAGCACATTGATAACAGCCTATCCCAATAACCTATGGGTTGGCATAGCGCGTGCCAGTGCTGCGCAATCGCAGAAAAACAGTGCCTTGGCACAAACACGCTATGAACAGTTATTGGCAAAATTCCCTAAAAACCATGCAGTTATTTTAAGTTACTCAGAATTTTTACTAGAGCAAAATAACAAGCCCATGGCTTTGCGTGCGCAAGAAATTCTGCGTGAAATCAGCAGCAACAGCGCTGAAGACGTGATTTTTCAGCGTAATTTTGCACGTTCATTTGAATTATCCGGCAATACGCTCAGAGCTGCAGAAAGCTATGCGGAAGTGGCTTATCTGAACGGCCGCGTTGATGATGCCATCAACCAATTGACCGCGTTAATCAAAAATGACGACGTGGATTACTACCAGCGCGCCCGTGTGGAGGCGCGCATTGCTGAATTAAAACCGATTTCACTCGAACTTGAACGGCAAGGCATTAAACCGGAACAGCAAGGCGGCTAAGGGCTTGATGACAGACTGTCATATTAACGTCATAATAATTAGATTAAATACCTTAACTTCATTGACTAAGGTTCTGACGTGCAAGCACATATATTGATTGTTGAAGATGAGCCTGCCATTCGCGAAATGGTGGCCTTTGCCTTGCGCACGCAATCATACCAACCCATCTGTGCCGCCGATGCCAAAGAAGCCTTTGACGCCATTGCCGATAAAATTCCTGATCTTATCTTGCTTGACTGGATGCTACCCGGCATTACCGGCATTGAGCTGGTGAAACGCTTTCGCAAAGACGCCAACACCAAAGACATTCCCATTATTATGCTGACTGCCAAAGGCGACGAAGCCGATCGTATTGCCGGTTTTGAACACGGCGCCGACGATTATGTGGTTAAGCCGTTTTCGGCAAGAGAGCTGCTAGCCCGTATTAAAGCAGTGTTGCGGCGCAGCCGGGAAACCGAAGACGATGGCTCCATTGAAGTGGGTGCGCTGCGGTTAGATGGTCATCAACACCGGTTCTTGGTGAACCAGGAAAGCGTACATATTGGACCAACGGAATATCGGCTATTGCATTTTTTTATGAGTCATTTGAATCGCACGTACAGCAGAAACCAGTTACTGGATTTTGTCTGGGGCGGCTCAAGCGATATTGAAGACCGAACCATCGATGTACATATTCGGCGTTTGCGTAAAGTACTGGAGCCTTTTCATTTGGAAAATATGATTGAAACCGTCAGAGGCGCAGGCTACCGCTTCGTTGAGTTACACAGAAAAACCTGACTATGCCGAAAGCCACACTCTCTGCACTTGCATGGCAACAACACTGGATACTTTGGTTCTTTGTGTATGCCGTTGTGTTAAGCGTTGCGTTTTTGAACTACGGTGGCATCGGTGTGTTGTGGGCTTGGGCAATAGTTGCAACGTGGCAAATCGCTCGAAACTATTGGTGTATGTCGCGTTTGTTGAACCATCTTGAATTGCGTAGCCTACTCTCTGAGCCAAACACGCAAGGCCTGTGGTCGGCGCTTGAAACGCTGATCATTCGTCGCAATAAAGAAAACCGTCAGCGCATGAGCCGTTTGGCGCAAATGTTGCGCGGTTATCGGCTTGCCGCGAGCGCCATGCCAGAAGGCGCATTGGTGGTTAAACGCACGACTGGCGGGCTAATTTGGTCGAATAAAACCGCTAAGCACATGTTGAACATTGCGCCCGGTGATGATGACCTGCGCTTACCACAATTACTCAATCAGCCCGAACTAACAACTTGGTTCGAGGCGCAAGATTTCGATCAGCCCTTACTCAATGTTGTTGCGCCGAACGCAGCCGCCACCAACCTTGACATGTTTTTGTTGCCCTACACCGCAGAACACAGCCTAATTGTGCTGCGCGATTCAACCGCTATGCGTAAGCTTGAAAAAATCCGCAGCGATTTTGTCGCCAATGTTTCGCACGAGTTAAGAACACCACTGACGGTTATTCATGGCTATTTAGAGCTCATTGAACAGCAAGAAAACCCAGAACTGCAAAGTATTATTGTTGAGATGCAAAAGCAGTCGCATCGTATGAATAATCTTGTTGAAGACTTGCTGAATTTATCGCGCCTTGAATCCGAAAAAGAGCTGCCCGAGGAAATTATCCAATCAGGATCTTTGCTCAGCACCTTAGCGCAAGAAGCCAATGCCCTGAACCAACATCGGCACACCATCAGCATTCACAATGATTTTAATGGCGCGCTGATTGGCTCGCCGAAGGATGTGCATAGCGCATTCTCAAATTTAGTTTCGAATGCCATTCGCTATACTCCCACCGGCGGCACAATTACAATTGGCCTGAAAAACAATACGCTGGGTGGCGTCGATTTTTATGTCAAAGATACCGGTTTTGGCATTCCAGCCGATCATATCAATCGCCTAACTGAGCGTTTTTATCGTATTTCAGCCAGCCGCTCGCGCGAGCTAGGCGGCACGGGCTTGGGCCTTTCAATTTGCAAGCATGTGCTTAATCTGCACCAAGCGGAATTACTGATTGAAAGCGAACCCGGCAAAGGCAGTACCTTTACATGCCGTTTTCCTAAAAAGCGCATTGCACACTAAACCAATCTGGTTCTGTTATCCTTGAACTAAGAGCCTGAAGTCATCTATGAAAACACTTGAACATTTTTCTGATTCCGAATTATTCCTCAATCGCGAGTTGTCGCAATTAGCGTTTAATTTTCGCGTATTAGCCCAAGCAAGCGATAAAAGCATCCCCATTCTTGAACGACTGAAATATTTGTGCATATCTTGCACAAACTTGGATGAGTTTTTCGAAATTCGTGCTGCAACCGTTAAAACCGCTATGCAGTATAAAGCCCCCTTGTTGCCCGACAACATGGATCCACAAATTGCGCTTGAAAAAATCTATACCCTTTCCAATCAATTGGTGCAAGAGCAATACGCTTTATGGAATGACGTACTAAGGCCGGAGCTATCTGTTGCAGGCATCCAAATCTTAAATCGCGAAACCTGGACCGCCGCCAAAAAACGTTGGTTGCATCATTATTTCAAAAATGAAATTATGCCCGTGCTTTCACCGCTCGCACTTGATCCAGCACATCCGTTCCCACAAATTCTCAACAAAAGCCTGAATGTTGCGGTTATCTTGGAAGGCAAAGATGCGTTTGGCCGTAAAGGGGGCATTGCTATTGTTCGCGCGCCACGCTCGCTTCCGCGCATTATACAAATGCCCGAAAGTGTCTCGGATGGCAGCGACGATTACGTTTTTCTTTCCGCAATCCTGACCGAGTTTGTTAGCGATCTATTTCCGGGTATGAAGGTAAAAGGCGCTTATCAATTCCGCGTAACCCGTAATTCGGAATTATTCGTTGACGAAGAAGAAGTGGAAAATCTGGCTAGCGCCCTTAAAGATGAATTGCATTCACGTGGCTATAACCCGGCAGTGCGTTTGGAAATTGCCAAGGATTGCCCGAAGAAAATTGTGCAGATACTTCTCGAAAATTTTAATCTAACCGAAAGCGCATTATTTCGCATTAATGGGCCTGTTAATCTAAACCGTGTCGTGCAAGTTTATGATCTTGCCAAACGGGCCGATTTAAAATTTCCTAATTTCAAACAAGGCAAAGTCGATATTGACGAGGAAGATCCATTCAGAAGCATCCGAGATCACGACATCCTTTTGCACCACCCCTACCAAAGTTTTAATGCAGTGCTTGAGCTACTGCAGTACGCCGCCAATGATCCACAGGTTCTAGCCATTAAGCAGACTCTGTATCGAACCGGCAAAGATTCCAAAATCATTGAGCATTTAATTACAGCCGCGCATAACGGCAAAGACGTTTCGGTGATTGTTGAGCTGCGCGCGCGCTTCGATGAAGAGGCCAATTTGTCTTTAGCTAATCGTTTGCAGGAAGCGGGTGTGCAAGTCATTTACGGCGTGGTTGGCTTTAAAACGCATGCCAAAATGATGCTGATTGTTCGTCGTGAAGGCAAAACATTACAACGCTATGCACACTTAGGCACCGGCAATTACCATGCCGGCACGGCCAAAGTTTATACCGACATTGGCTTGATGACCGCACATACCGGCATTACTCAAGATGTACACTCCATCTTTCAGCAGCTCTCTGGCTTGAGCAAAACACTTAAGTTAAAGCATTTACTAACCTCACCATTTACCTTACATTCCAGTTTGTTGAAAAAAATTCAACGCGAAGCGAAATTAGCGCGCGAAGGAAAGCCCGCCCGCATCATTGCAAAAATGAATGCTATCAACGAACCGGAGGTGATTAAAGCCCTGTATATGGCTTCGCAGGCCGGTGTGAAAATTGATCTAATTGTGCGTGGCGCTTGTTGTTTGCGCCCCGGTGTTAAAGGCCTGTCTGAAAATATTACAGTACGCGCACTGGTTGGCCGATTTTTGGAGCACAGCCGTGTGTATTGGTTTTCCAACAATGGTAAATCTGAGATATTTTGCTCAAGTGCCGATTGGCTAGAACGCAATTTATTGCGGCGAGTGGAAACCTGCTTCCCTATTTTGCAGGCACCTCTTGCAGCGCGTGTGTTTGAAGAAGAGCTGGCTTTCTATCTGCGCGATAATAGCCAGTCTTGGCAATTAGAGGCCGATGGGCAATATACCAAAATAAGCCCGAGCGACACCGAACCGCTATTTTCTGCACAAGCCAGCTTGTTGAGCAGTTTATGCCGAAAACGATAAGCGCAAACATAAAATCCCCTGCCTTAAAAGACGGTGATTTAATGGCAGCGGTTGATTTGGGCTCGAACAGCTTTCATATGGTCGTAGCGCGCTACACGCTTGGGCAAATCCGCATTATTGACCGCATTAAGGAGCATGTGCGACTTGCTGATGGCCTTGATGCCGATAAAAATCTTGACGCTGAGGCGCAACTGCGGGCCTTGAATTGCTTGGCTGTGTTCGGCCAGCGGCTTGCCTATGTGTCGCCGGCAAACGTGCGGGTAATTGCAACGAACACCGTTCGCAACATGAAAAACCCGAGTGCCTTTTTGTTGAAAGCAGAAGCAGCGCTTGGCCATCGTGTTGAGGTGGTTGCTGGCCGCGAAGAAGCGCGCCTTATTTATCTAGGCGTTGCGCACGACAAACCACCCAAAAAGCATAAGCGTTTAGTGATTGATATTGGCGGTGGATCAACCGAATTTGTGATTGGCAAAGGCTTCGATATTCTTGAGCGCGAAAGCTTACAGATTGGCTGCATTGCCAATATCAAACGTTTTTTCCCCGATAAAAAAGTGACAGCCAAACAATGGCAGAAAGCCAAAACGCAAATCAGTGTGGATATGCAGCCGTTTCTAAAGACCTTTAAATCGCAAGGCTGGAAAGAGGTTTACGGTTCATCGGGAACAATCGGCGCATTATCGGATGTTGCTAAAGCCAAAGGGCTTTCTGATGGCACGCTAACCTTAAAAATACTGCAGCAACTTCGCAATGAGCTTATTGCCTTTGGGCGCTTTAGTGGCATTCGCTGGCCGCACATCTCGGTCTCTAGGAAGCATTCCATCGCGGGAGGATTGCTAACGCTTGAATCGGCATTTGAGGTTTTGTCTATCGACACGCTGAGCACCAGCGATTATGCGTTGCGTGAAGGTGCTTTATTCGACATGCTGGGCAGAACGCTTTCTGATGATTCGCGTATTGCCTCGGTTAAGGCCTTGCAAAGCCGCTACTCAATTGATGTGCAACAAGCAGAACGCGTTGAAAATTATGCGCTCGGCCTGTTTGATCAGGTTAAAAAATATTGGTCGTTGAACAGCTTTGACCGAGAGGCATTGTCTCGCGCCTGTATGCTGCATGAGATTGGCCTGTGTATTTCGCACAGTCACCATCATCATCATGGCGGTTATGTGGTTGAACATTCTGATATTGCCGGATTTTCAAAAACCGAACAAAACTACATTGCTATACTGATTCGCAACCAACGCCGCAGTATCCATTTCAAAAGCTTAATGACTCTTCCTGAAGCACGCGCGGTGAGTGCTTTGCGTTGCGCTTTATTATTGCGCTTAAGTGTATTATTTTATCGAAGCCATGCCGCTGAAAGCATTCCAAAATTGAAATTACACGTCGACAAAACCAAACTTAGCTTGATTCTCTCCAAGAAATGGCTAGCCAAACATCCGCTCACGCAATCCGATTTAGACACGGAACGCGCATACCTTAAAGCGGCGAATATTGATTTAGCGATTGTGGAGAAATAATATGAATTACTTACATGGCTTTCATGCCGGCAATCATGCTGATGTATTAAAGCATACCGTGTTGCTGTATTTGCTCAGCCGGCTGAAAACAAAAGACAAAGCATTTTTCGTGCTTGATACACATGCTGGGCGTGGCCAATACTTAATTCAAGGTGAGCAAGCACAAAAAACCGGTGAAGCGCAGCAAGGTATTTTCAAAATGATAACTTTGAAAAAATTGCCCGAACCTCTGCATTTTTTTCTGAAGCAAGTAGAGCGTGTGAATCCAGTAGGCAGTTTATTGAACTATCCCGGCTCACCGGTTTTAATTGCCCAACAACTGCGCGAACAAGACCGCTTAGCCTGCTATGAAAGCCAAAAAGCCGAATTTGATGTGCTCCGACAGATTTTTAAGACCGATCAAAATGTAAAAACAGAATTGGGCGATGGCTATCAAGCGCTTAAAGCACTCTTGCCGCCCAAAGAGCGGCGCGGTTTGGTGCTGATTGACCCGCCGTATGAAGCACAGGAACAAGAGTTTCAACAAATTCTAAATAGCTTGCAAGATGCACTGCTGCGCTGGCCCACGGGCCAGTTCGCGATTTGGTATCCCATTAAACAACGTCGTTCGCTGATTGGATTCTTTCGAAAAGTGGCGCAGCTAGAGATGAAATCGGCGTTAGTGCTGGAACTTTTGGTACGCAAAGACAATTCGCCGTTGCGTATGAATGGCAGTGGCATGCTGATTATCAATCCGCCATTTCAGATGGATATTGATTTAAACACCAGCATGTCAAAACTGGTTGAGCTATTAAACGACGGCGAAGCCAGCCACCGCATTGCATGGATAAAAACCGAAAGCTAAGCGGCCTGAAACTGGTAAAATAGTGGCTATGAACTCAGCCCTACTCCCAACGCCGCACCCAACACAACAGATTTCTTACCTCAAAGCATTGCCTAACAGCGCTGCCTTGGCGTATTCGGTATTGCACAGCGCACAGCAAAACCAAAAACTGCACTTACTGATTACCCACGATAATTTTAGTGCGCAACAACTAGAGCAAGATCTTTTAGCCCAAAGTAGTGGCCTGAACATTTTGCACTTTCCCGATTGGGAAACGCTTTGTTACGATCAATTCAGCCCACACCCAGATTTAATTTCGCAACGCATTGATTGCTTATTTCAGTTACCCAAAACCAGTCATGGTATTTTAGTGGTGCCAATCACTAGCCTGATGCAGCGCATTTCGCCAACGGATTGGATAGCAGGGCATGTTTTAAATTTAGTGGTTGGCGAACAGCTTAATTTAACCGATGAGCGTAATCGTTTGCAGCGCTTCGGCTACCGATTTGTGCCGCAAGTGATGGACTGTGGCGATTTTTCAATTCGTGGCGCAATCTTAGATATTTTTCCGTCTGGTGCAAAGTTTCCGATTCGTATTGAACTGTTGGATGATCAAATCGATTCTCTGCGTCAGTTCGACCCAGAAACGCAACGTTCTGGTGTTTCGCAGCAGCGATTTAAATTATTGCCGGCGCGCGAATTCCCGCTTGATAGCGAGAGCTGTAAACGTGCACGTGAAACCTTGCTGGAGCGCTTTGATATCAATCCGCGCAGTTGTGGCTTATATGCCGATTTAAAAGAAGGCGTGGCGCCCGCAGGCATTGAATATTACTTACCACTTTTTTTTAAAAACACCAGTAACCTGCTGGATTATTTGCCATCGCAATTTACCGTTGTGATGACCGAGCAAGTGCTTGAGGCAGCCAATACCTTTTGGCAGCAAACCGCTGAACGCTATGAACAACGCCGGCATGATCGTGATCGGCCGATTTTAGCGCCCGATGAATTATTTTATAGCCCCGATCAAATTCGCCAAAAACTCAACGACAACCACCGCTATGAATTTCTTGAGCCAGCACACACCGGCTATGCAAAAGCCAGCACATTGGGCATTTCAGATGCCTTCAGCGGCTTTTCTACCGAACAACACACTGGCACGATTGAAAAACTAGGGGACTTTATTGCTAATTACCCTGGCAAAGCGGTATTGATTGCCGACAGCCCCGGGCGACGCGAAGCACTAAAAGACCTGATACACAAAACCGATATTCCGTATGCGATTTTTGAGGACTGGAACAGCGCGCTTGCCACGCTCAAACCCCATCAATTAGCCATCACAACTGCCGAGCTGAGCGATGGCTTCACCGTGCTCGAGCCGGCATTAGCCATACTAACCGAACGGCAATTGTTTCCCGAACGAATCAATCAACGCCGACGACGGAAATCGCAAGCCAAAACACCCGAGTCAATTCTCCGCGACTTGAACGAAATTAGCATCGGTGCGCCGATCGTGCATGAAGACCACGGTGTTGGCCGCTACCAAGGCTTAATTAGTTTAGAAGCAGGTGGCAATGTTGGTGAATTTCTAAGTATTGAATACGCCAAAGGCGACAAACTGTATGTACCTGTTGCGCAGCTGCATTTGGTGTCGCGCTATTCTGGTGCCAGCGCCGAGCAAGCGCCGCTGCATAGTCTTGGTGGCGAAACTTGGGAAAAAGCCAAACGCAAAGCGGCTGAAAAAATTCATGATGTGGCCGCAGAACTTTTAGATATTCAAGCAAAACGCTTGGCGCAAACGGGTTTTGGCTTGCAGACTGAGCGCGATTTATACGACAAATTCTGTGCGGGTTTTCCCTTTGAAGAAACTCCCGACCAGCAACAAGCCATTGAGGCGGTTTTGGACGATATGGCACAAAATGTGCCGATGGATCGCGTGGTGTGCGGGGACGTTGGATTCGGCAAAACCGAAGTGGCGCTGCGCGCTGCGTTTGTTGCAGCAATGGCAGGCAAGCAAGTGGCGGTGTTGGTGCCCACTACCCTTCTCGCCGAGCAGCATTTCAGAAACTTCAGTGATCGTTTCGCCGATTGGCCAATACGGGTTGAGGTATTGTCGCGCTTCAAGAGCGCGAAAGAAATTAAACAGGCGTTAGAATTGCTCGCGCTGGGAAAAATTGATGTGATTGTGGGCACACACCGTTTACTGCAAAAAGACATTGCATTCGATGATTTGGGCTTGGTGATTGTGGATGAAGAGCAGCGCTTTGGTGTGCGCCATAAGGAAGCGCTGAAAGCACTAAAAGCCAATGTGCATTTACTCACACTAACTGCCACGCCCATTCCGCGCACACTCAATATGGCGATGAGCGGCTTGCGGCAGCTGTCGATTATTGGCACTGCTCCTGCGCATCGGATGGCAGTGAAAACGTTTATTAGCCCCTGGGATAATGCCACCTTGCTGGAAGCATTTCAGCGCGAATTAGCGCGTGGCGGGCAAGTGTATTTCTTGCACAACGAAGTAGATACTATTGAAAAAATGGCGCGCGATTTACAAGAGTTATTGCCAAATGCGCGCGTTAGGCTTGCGCATGGGCAATTGCCGGAGCGCCAGCTTGAACAAGTGATGCTCGACTTCCACAAACAACGGTTTAATATTTTGGTGTGCACGACCATCATCGAGTCAGGCATTGATATTCCGAGTGCCAATACCATCATCATCAATCGCGCTGATCGTTTTGGTTTGGCGCAACTGCATCAGTTGCGCGGCCGTGTTGGCCGTTCGCATCACCGCGCTTACGCCTATTTGATTGTGCCAGATATGAAAACCATTACCGCTGATGCGCGCAAACGCTTGGATGCACTGGCCTCGCTGGATGAGCTCGGTGCAGGCTTTACCTTATCCACGCACGATCTAGAAATTCGTGGTGCAGGCGAATTGCTCGGTGAAGGCCAATCTGGGCAAATAACCGAG
The DNA here is from genome assembly GCA_043744535.1 of Arenimonas sp. Classification (GTDB taxonomy): domain Bacteria; phylum Pseudomonadota; class Gammaproteobacteria; order Xanthomonadales; family Xanthomonadaceae; genus Arenimonas. Next base: position 797 of record JAYTVJ010000137.1, on the reverse strand, counting down.
GTGGGTTTTGCCTTGTATGCGCAATATCTGGAACGCGCGGTGGCTTCAATTAAAGACGGTAAAATTCCGGATGTACTCAATACACAGAATTATTCGGCGCAGATAAATTTGCATAGCCCCGCTTTATTCCCAGAGCATTACATCGACGATGTGCACATACGCCTTACCTTGTATAAGCGCATTGCCTCGGCAACTGACAGCGATTCCCTGCACGATTTGCAGATTGAGCTGATTGACCGTTTTGGCCTGTTGGAGCCCGCCACAAAACACTTATTCGACTGCGCTGAAATCCGCTTGATGGCCGAACAGCTGGGCATCAAGCAGATTGATATGAGCGATGCGGGTGGGCGGATTCACTTCAACGCCAAACCGCGCATAGACCCATTTACCGTTATCCAACTGATTCAAAAAAACCCGAAAACCTATGCTATGCAAGGTTCTGATAAATTGAAGATTAACAACAAAACGGACTCCGGTGAACAGCGAGCCTTATTTATCCGTGCATTATTAACCCTGCTAGGGGCCACGTCGTGATGCGTTTTAAAATCAATTGGCTTGTTTTTGGGCTGATTTTTCTGAGTGTGTGTGCGAATGCGCAAGATCAAACGGTTGTGCTGATTCGGCATGCCGAAAAAGCACTTGATGGTGGCACTGACCCCGGTTTATCGGCACAAGGGCAACAACGTGCTGCGCGTTTAGTCGAACTGTTTAGCGCGCTCAATCCAGCCGCCATTTACACCACACAATACCAACGCACGCAACAAACTGGCCAACCGCTAGCAAAGGCGCTCAATATT
>JAYTVJ010000136.1:0-11770 GCA_043744535.1 Arenimonas sp. | reverse complement strand
GCCGGTGATTGAAGGTATTGGCGGTTGCATGCTGTATATTGTGGATCGCTACGATGACCAAGGCACTATTTCCGATCCTGATTACGAATGGTTGCCAGGTGTTGAGATGAAACCAAAAGGTTTTGGTTTAACGTTCATTGATCACCTAACCCACAATTTGTATTCCGGCAATATGGAAAAGTGGTCGGAGTATTACGAGCGCTTGTTCAACTTCCGCGAAATTCGTTACTTCGATATTAAAGGCGCAAAAACCGGTTTGTTGTCGAAAGCGATGACTGCCCCGGATGGCTTTGTGCGCATTCCGCTCAATGAATCCAACGATCCAAAATCGCAAATCAACGAATACCTTGATACCTACAAAGGCGAGGGCATTCAGCATATTGCCTGCTTCACCGACGATATTTACACAACGATTGAAACTATGCGTGCGCATGGCATTGAATTTTTGGACACGCCGGACACCTATTTTGATGTGATTGATATTCGCATTCCAAATCATGGCGAAGATTTGCAACGCTTGCGCGACAATAAAATTTTGATTGATGCCGATGTGGAAACCAAGCAACAAAAACTCTTGCAAATATTTACCCTCAATGCGGTTGGCCCGATCTTCTTTGAGATTATCCAACGCAAAGGCAATCAAGGCTTTGGCGAAGGCAACTTCCAGGCCTTGTTCGAATCCATCGAGCGCGATCAAATGCGCCGCGGCGTGTTGTAATTTATGACGCTCGCCTACCAATCCGGTTTCGGTAATGAATTTGCCAGTGAAGCGATTGCTGGCAGTTTGCCCGAAGGCCGCAATTCACCGCAGCGTGTGGCGCATGGTTTGTATGCCGAGCAACTCAGTGGCACCGCGTTCACCGCGCCACGGCATTGCAATCAGCGCGCGTGGTTATATCGTATTCGCCCAGCGGCCATGCATGCGCCGTTTGAGTTACTAGCGAGCAGCGCTTTTCATAATCGTTTCAGCGATGCGCCAGTTAATCCCAACCAACTGCGTTGGTCGCCATTGGCAGCGCCAAGCCAAGACTGTGATTTTATCGACGGCTTATTCGCCATGTGCGGCAATGGCAGTGCAGCGGGGCAGTCGGGCGTGGCTATTCATCGCTATGCGGCCAATCAATCGATGCGTGGCCGCTATTTTTACAATACCGATGCTGAAATGTTGGTTGTGCCGCAGCACGGTAGCTTGCGTTTGCGCACCGAAATGGGTGTATTGGAAATACAGCCACAGGAAATAGCGGTGATTCCGCGCGGCATTCGTTTTGCCGTGGATTTATTGAATGAAACCGCCAGCGGCTATGTCTGCGAAAACTTCGGCGCGGCCTTGCGCTTGCCCGATCTTGGCCCGATTGGTTCGAATGGCTTAGCCAATCCGCGTGATTTTTTGTACCCGGTGGCGGCCTTTGAAAATGTTGAGGGCGATTTTGAATTAGTGAATAAATTCCAAGGCCATTTATGGTCAGCCAAAATCAGCCATTCGCCGCTCGATGTGCTGGCCTGGCATGGCAATTACGCGCCGTACAAATACGATTTGCGGTGCTTTAACGCGATTGGCTCGATTAGTTTTGATCACCCAGACCCGAGTATTTTTTTAGTGTTGCATTCACCCAGTGACACAGCAGGCGTGAGTAATCTCGATTTCGTGATTTTCCCGCCGCGCCAGTTGGTGGCACAAAACACCTTTCGGCCACCGTGGTTTCATCGCAATATTGCCAGCGAATTTATGGGCTTGATTCATGGCGTGTACGATGCCAAAGCCGATGGTTTTTTGCCGGGCGGCGCGTCTCTGCATAATTCAATGACTGGCCACGGCCCCGATGCGGCCACCTTTGAAAAAGCCAGTGCCGCCGATTTAAGCAAGCCGGATATTATTACCAACACCATGGCGTTTATGTTTGAAACGCGCGCCGTGCTTGCGCCAACGCAACAAGCCTTGCATTGCGCAAGTCTTCAGGCAAACTATTACCTTTGCTGGCAAGGCCTGCAAAAGCACTTTGACTCAGCAAAGGATTCAGCATGAAACTCGCTTCATTGAAAGCAGGCGGCCGCGATGGCAGCTTAATGGTGGTCTCGAAAGATCTTAGCCGCGCGGTGTTGGTGCCAAGCATTGCCGCCACCTTGCAAAAAGCCTTGGAAGAATGGAGTGTGGCTGCGCCGCGCTTGAATCGTGTGTATCAAGCGCTGAATGCAGAAAATGTACAGAGTATTGATGCGGAAGATATTTTTGATGTGGATATGCAGGCCTTAGCGGCGCCACTGCCGCGCGCCTATGAATTTGTTGATGGCAGCGCGTATTTGCCGCATGTGGCGCGTGTTCGCAAAGCGCGCGGTGCCGATGTGCCAGACAGTTTTTATGTCGATCCGCTGATGTATCAGGCGGTGTCGGCCGGTTTTTACGGGCCGCGCGATCCGGTGTTGGTGAGCAGTGTTGAGTTTGGCATTGATCTGGAAGCCGAAGTGGTGGTGATTACCGATGACGTGCCGATGGTGGTTTCGCCTGAGCAAGCCGCGGAACATATTCAACTGATTGGTTTAGTGAACGATGTTTCGCTTCGAAATTTGATTCCAGCCGAATTAGCCAAAGGCTTTGGTTTTGTGCAGTCCAAACCGCGCTCATGCTTAAGCCCGGTGTTTGTTACCCCCGATGAATTGGCCGATGCCTGGCAAGACAGCAAAGTGCATCTGCCCTTGCTAACCCACATTAATGGCGAGTGGTTCGGCGCGCCTGAAGCTGGCGTGGATATGCAATTTAATTTTGCCCAACTGATCGCCCATGCCGCCAAAACCAGGCCGCTTAGCGCAGGCACTATTGTGGGTTCGGGTACGGTGGCCAATGAAGATACCTCATTGGGTGCATCGTGTTTTGCAGAGCAACGCACCGTCGAGTTTTTGAGAGATGGTAAAGCCAGTACGCCATTTATGAATTTCGGCGATGTGGTGCGCATTGAAATGCTCGACAAAAACGGCGACAGCATATTCGGTGCCATTGAACAAAAAATCACCGCATTTGGGGCGAAATAGCATGAGCATGCAAGCACTTGAGTTGTATCATTACTGGCGCTCCAGTGCCAGCTATCGGGTGCGTATTGCGTTGAACTTGAAAGGCTTGGACTATCAAATCCATCCGATTCATTTGCTCGAAGATGGTGGCCAGCAACATAACGCCGACTACCGTCGCATCAATCCGCAAGCCTTAGTACCAACGCTGGTGCATAACGGCCATGCGATTGGTCAGTCGCTGGCGATTATGGAATATTTGGATGAGGTTTTCCCCGACAATCCTTTGCTCCCGAAAGAGCCATTGGCGCGTGCCAAAGTGCGTGGTATGGCTTTGTATATTGCCTCTGAAGGCCAGCCAATGATGAACCTGCGTGTGTTGCAGCATCTTGACGCGCAGCATGGCTTAAACGATGCCGCCAAAGCCGATTGGGTGCGGCATTGGCTGACAATTAATTTCAGCAATATTGAGCAGCAGCTTGCTAGCGAAGCCGCACATGGCGATTTTGTGCATGGCAATCAGCCCGGTATGGCCGAATGTTGTTTGGTGCCGCATGCATTTGCCGCCGCGCGTTTTAATTTAGATATGAGCGCATACCCAACGGTGAATCGCATTGTGGCGCAATGCCAACAATTGCCGGCATTCCAACGTGCGCACCCCGGTAAACAACCCGACACACCGGCCGAATTTCGCAATACGTAGGGGCGAATAATTATTCGCCCATCGCGATGCGCCCCTACGCATTACGTATGCGAATACAAATCGCCGTACGGATCGTGTTCGGCGTCTGAGCCTTCCGAGAGCCGGATTTTTAGGGATAAACCATCACGCGAATCGGCATTGCGCAGCGCTTCTTCTAGTTCAATTTTGCCGGATTTATAGAGCTTGAACAAAGACTGATCAAAGGTATGCATACCTTCTTCCAGGCTTTTATCCATGGCTTCTTTCACTTCATGCACTTCGCCACGGCGGATTAAATCGCGCACAAACGGAGTATTAATCAGCACTTCGGTGGCGGGCAAGCGGCGCCCGTCTTTGTCGATCACTAAGCGCAAGGAAATAACCGCCTTAAGGTTCAAGGCTAAGTTCATCAGCACGTTTTTGTGTGCGGTTTCTGGGAAGAAGTTCAAAATACGGTCGAGCGTTTGGTCGGCGTTGTTGGAGTGCAAGGTGGCAAGGCACAAATGGCCGGTTTCGGCGAAGGCAATGGCCGCCTCCATGGTGGTGGTGTCTAAGATTTCACCAATCAGAATCACATCCGGCGCTTCGCGCATGGCGTTTCTAAGCGCATTATGGAAGGCGTGTGTATCAAGGCCCACTTCGCGCTGGTTCACAATGGATTTTTTATGCTTGTGCAAAAATTCAATCGGGTCTTCAATGGTTAATATATGCCCGGTTTGCGTGTCGTTTCGGTGATCAATCATCGAAGCCATGGCGGTCGATTTTCCCGAACCGGTTGAACCGGTGACCAACACCAAACCGCGTGGCTCGTTGATGATGTCTTTTAGAATTAGTGGCAATTGCAATTGCTCAATGCTGGGGATTTCGCTTTTAATGGCGCGAATCACCATGCCAATTTCGCCACGCTGCTTGAAGCAGTTAATCCGGAACCGGCCAGATTCTTTCAGGGAGATTGCCATATTGTGCTCAAGCTCGTTTTCGAACTTAGCGAAGCTTGCTTCATCCATAAGGGACGCGGCGATTTTCTTAACCATGCCGGTGGGCATGCCGGTGTTGCCTAAAGGGTAAAGTTTGCCCTCAATTTTTATATACACGGGCGCACCGGTTGTTAAGAACATATCTGAGGCGTTTTTCTCGCGCATCAATTTCAGAAAATAACCGATATCCATAATTCCCCTTTAAATTTATTCAGCTGCCGTATTTTTATGTACACTTGTGGATTGACAACAACCCATAGTATTACCATGGATTATAGATTGTACCAAAGACTAGTGTATCTATTTGTCGCGGCAATTTTGCTGAGCCCGGTCACAGTCCGCGCACAGGCTGGCCTTGAATCGGCAAACACCGCATTGCTGGCAAAAGCCGAGCAAGCCTTGCAAACGGCCAGCGAAGCCAATGCCGACAGCTTGGCATCCGGCAATTTTCAATCGGCCTCCAATGCGTTTCAGCAAGCGCAGAATCTGTCAACTAAGCGTAAAACCAAAGAGGCAGACCGGCTAGCTCTAAAATCCATACGCTATGCCGAATTGTCGGCTACCGAAGCGAAATATATTCAGCTAAAAGAAACACTTGAAACAAAAATGGCTGAAAACAACCGCTTACGCCGAGAGCTTTTATTAGGCGCCACGGCTAATAAACCATGAAGCGACTACTGCTTGCTTACATGTTCAGCGCGCTGTCTTTTGCCGCCTTTGCAGCCGAGCCTGTTATCGATCCTGCGTTGCAAACCTTGCAGCAATCGTTGGATGCATTAGATCTTGAGGCACAGACAAGCAATGCTGCCGCCTTAGAGCGCCTAGAAGCTAGGCAAGCCTTGCAACGCGTGCAAACTGTCCGCACTAAAGAGCGCGCCGATGCGCTTGAAGAGGCACAGGTTTTGTTTAAAACGGCTGAATTTTCACTGAAAATTGCCCAATTAAAAGAGCAGCTCATTCAATCAGACCGCGAGCGCGACAGTATATTTGTTGAAGCCTCAAAGCGCGATGCCGCACTAGCCCGCAAAGAATCGGAACGCTTGCGCTTGCAGGCATTGGCGCTGGAAGAGCAGCAATTGCAAGCCCAAGAAAATGCTGACCTTGACGCACAAACTCAGCAGCTAGAACAGGTGGCTTCCGATGAACAGAGCAAACTGGTGGCTGATGCTAAAGCCAAAGAAGCGGCATTAACGCGTCTAGAAGAGGAGCTGCAAGCACAAATGGCGGTATCCGCTGACGATGTGTTGCAAGCGCGCACGTGGGCGGGCAAAGCGGGGTATTTGTTATCGGGCACGGCATTTGATCCGGGCAAAAGCACGCTGAGTTCTGCGGCCAAAGAAGCCCTACGGCAATTGGCCAAGAAGCTGAAAGCGTCGGGTAAAGCGTGGTCGATTGAGGGGCACATGGATGCCATGGGTTTGGAATCAGAAAATCTGCTGTTATCGAAAAAACGCGCTGACGCAGTCTTGGTGGTCTTCAAAGCGGCTGGTGTATCTGCCGGTAAGCTACGTGCGAAGGGATTGGGTTCAGCAAAAGCGCTGGCGTCGAACCAAAGCAAAGTGGGTCGCGCGCAAAATCGCCGTGTTGAAATTATCCAAAAATAATATAGAAAACAGTTACATACCTAATTCCGTGGCAAATCAATCGTAAGCAACTGTATGAATTTACTGGATAATTCCATAAAGTCCTGCAATTTGTCGGTTTTGAAATTTAAAAACAGATAAATCAATAAGATAAAAAAACAGTTGCAGAGCCAAAAAGACAGGCGTAGTTTTTATAGTCCATGCATGACATTTTTATGCATGGCTTTATGAGAGCCTAAATTATGCGTGTTTGCACATCACCTCGTCCCGATGCTGCTTTCGGATCTTTAACCGCTGCAAGCGGCAAATCCGGCACAACTAATTAAGCGTTAAACCACAAACCCCAGCCCTGCTGGGGTTTTGTTTTTCAACAGGAGGTCAACGTGTTTGAAGGTCAACCACAACAAGCAATTGATTCAATGATGGAATCAGACAGTTCGTTCCGGCAGCTTTACTTCCATCATCAGAAGCTCGATAAGAAAGTCGCCGATGCTAACCTCGGCATATTACCCATTGATGATTTGACCTTGACGCGAATGAAACGCGAAAAATTGTTAGCCAAAAACCAACTCACGCGTATGTTGTCATTGAAAAAACACTAAACCATTCGGCTAAACCATAACGGCCAGCCGCCCTCGTTCGGTTGGTCGTTTACCAAAACCGCGCGCACCTGAAACTGGTAGAATGTGCATGGATTAATCACCAGTGGTTTCTATGACAATTTCGCATAGCGTTCTCGATTTAATTGGCAACACACCGATGGTGAAAGCGAACCATCTTGATACTGGGCTTTGCACCTTGTATTTAAAGCTTGAATGCATGAACCCAGGCGGGTCCATCAAAGACCGCATTGGCATGATGATGATTGAGTCGGCTGAACGAGCCGGAAAAATCAAAACCGGCGATACGTTGGTGGAAGGAACTGCCGGCAACACCGGCATAGGCTTGGCCTTGGTGGCGCAGCAAAAAGGCTACCGTTTGCTATTAGTGGTGCCCGATAAAATGAGCCGCGAAAAAATCTTCAACTTGCGTGCCATGGGCGCCGAAGTGATTTTAACGCGCTCAGACGTGGCCAAAGGCCACCCCGAGTATTACCAAGACATGGCCGAGCGCATCGCGCGCGAAACGCCTAATGGCTATTTCATCAACCAATTCGGCAACCCCGATAATCCATTAGCGCACGAAACCGGCACCGGCCCAGAAATCTGGCAGCAGATGGGTGAAGACATGGACGCCATTGTGTTTGGCTGCGGCAGTTCCGGCACTATGACTGGCTTATCGCGCTTTTTTGCTAAAGCCGCACCACATGTTGAGTTGATAATCGCCGATCCAGTTGGTTCGATTCTCACGCAGTACGTCAACGAAGGCGTGCTGAGCACCAAATCCGGTTCGTGGATGGTGGAAGGTATTGGCGAAGATTTTCTGCCGGATATTTCTGATTTTACGCGGGTGAAAAAAGCCTACGCCATTTCCGATAAAGAAAGCTTTCATGCCGGCCGCGAATTGCTGGTCAAAGAAGGTGTGTTGGGCGGTTCGTCGTCGGGCACCTTATTGGCCGCCGCCTTGAAATACTGCAAAGAACAAACCGTGCCGAAAAAAGTGGTGGTGTTTGTGTGCGATACCGGCAATAAATATTTATCGAAAATGTATAACGATTATTGGATGCTTGATAACGGCTTTTTAGAGCGCGAAGCGAAAGGCGATTTGTCTGATTTGATTCTGCGCCCCTACGCCAAACGCGATACCGTGGTGGTGTCGCCGAGCGATACCTTAAACGTGGCTTACCAGCGCATGAAGCTGTATGACGTGTCGCAATTGCCGGTGATGCAGGACGAAAAAATAGTTGGCATTGTTGATGAATCCGATGTGCTGCTACACGTGCACGCCAATCAAGAGCGCTTCAAGGAATTGGTGGAAACCGCCATGGTACGCGATCTGCAAGTGTTGGACGTAACCGCTCCAATGGATGCACTGATGCCGATTTTCGATGCCGGCAAAGTGGTGATTGTGATGGATGGTGCGAAATTTCTCGGGTTAATTACCCGCATTGATTTACTGAATTATCTGCGCCGTCGCGTGCAATAAAGGACAATTATGAGTGATAACAAAAATCACGGCATGGGTACTAAAGCCATCCACGCCGGGCAGTCGCCCGACCCATCCACCGGCGCGGTGATGGTACCGATTTACGCCACATCAACCTATGCGCAAGCCAGCCCTGGCGAGCATCAAGGCTATGAATATTCGCGCAGCCATAATCCCACCCGTTTCGCCTATGAACGCTGTGTGGCGGCCTTGGAATCGGGTTCGCATGGCTTTGCGTTTGCATCCGGTTTGGCAGCAACCTCCACCGTATTAGAATTGCTCGATGCTGGCGCGCATGTGATCTGCATGGACGACGTATACGGCGGCACCTACCGTTTATTTGAACGCGTGCGTAAACGTTCGGCGGCTTTGCAATTTAGTTTTGTCGATTTAAACGATGGCGCGGCGCTTGAAGCGGCCTTGCAGCCAAACACCAAAATGATTTGGTGCGAAACACCCACCAATCCGTTACTGAAGATTGTGGATATTGCGCGCTTGTCAGCATTCGCTAAAAAACACGGCTTGCTATTGGCAGTGGATAATACTTTTTCATCGCCCATTTTGCAGCGGCCATTAGAACTCGGCGCTGATATCGTGATGCATTCGGCCACTAAATACTTGAACGGCCATTCCGATATTGTGGGCGGCATGATTGTAGTGAACACGCCAGAATTAGCCGAACAGATGACCTTTCTGCAAAATGCGGTCGGTGGCGTGCAAGGCCCGTTCGATAGTTTCTTGGCATTGCGCGGCTTGAAAACCCTGCATCTGCGCATGAAAGCGCATTGCGAAAATGCCCAAGTGTTGGCCGAACGATTAGAGGTGCATCCTGCCATTGAGAAAGTCATGTATCCCGGTTTAACTTCACACCCGCAACATGAATTGTCCAAAACCCAGATGCACGGCTTCGGCGGCATGGTGAGTGTGTGGCTAAAAGGTGGCTTCCCGGAAGCGAAACGATTTATGGAGCGCTTAGAATTATTCACTTGCGCAGAATCCTTAGGCGGCGTGGAAAGCTTGGCGAATCACCCGGCAGTGATGACCCACGCCTCGGTGCCGGTGGAGCGCCGCGAGGCCTTGGGCGTAACTGGCAATCTGGTGCGCTTGAGTGTTGGCGTGGAAGATGTCACTGACCTTTGGTCTGATATACAACAAGCCTTGGCCGATTAATACTGTGGATTGTTGTTGAGAGTTCTGACATGAAAAATAAAATATTTGAAAATGCCAACGTTGCTTTGCAGGATATTGTCTGTGATGACCAAACCATTGCGGTTGGCGGCTTTGGCCTATGCGGCATTCCAGAAGCCTTAATTTTGGCCTTGCGCGATTCTGGCAAAACTGGCTTAACTGCCATTTCCAATAATGCCGGTGTGGATGGCATTGGCTTGGGCATGCTGCTGAATACGCGGCAAATCCGAAAAATGATTTCCTCGTATGTGGGCGAAAATAAAGAATTTGAGCGGCAATATTTATCCGGCGAATTAGAACTCGAGTTCAATCCGCAAGGCACACTGGCTGAGCGTTTGCGTGCCGGCGGTGCGGGTATTCCGGCGTTTTTCACTCGCACTGGCTTCGGCACTATTGTGGCCGACGGCAAAGAAACCCGTGAATTCGACGGCAAGCATTATGTGCTGGAAACGGCTTTGCATGCCGATATTTCTTTGGTGAAAGCCTGGAAAGCCGATGCGGCTGGGAATTTGGTGTATCGCAAAACCGCGCGCAATTTCAATCCAGCCGTTGCGATGGCCGGAAAGATCTGCATCGCTGAAGTCGAAGAAATCGTTGCGCTTGGCGAGCTTGATCCTGACTGTGTGCACACACCGGGCATTTACGTGGATCGCATTGTATTAAATGCCACGCCCGAAAAACATATTGAACAACGTACCGTAAGGGCTTAACCCTCACCTGCGCTTTGCGCATCCTCTCCCAGTGGGAGAGGAAAAAGAAAAGGAATAAAAATGGCTTGGACACGTGATGACATGGCAAAACGCGCGGCGCAGGAATTAACCGATGGCGCGTATGTGAATCTTGGCATCGGCTTGCCAACTTTAGTTGCTAATCATATTCCTGACGGAATGGATGTGTGGTTGCAATCGGAAAACGGCTTGCTCGGCATTGGCCCGTTCCCAACTGAAGCAGAAGTGGATGCCGACCTGATTAACGCAGGTAAACAAACGGTGACCGCACGGCTTGGCGCCAGCTATTTTGGCAGCCACGATTCGTTCGCGATGATCCGTGGCGGGCATATTAATTTAGCCATTCTGGGCGCCATGCAAGTAACCGACAAAGGCGACTTGGCCAACTGGATGGTGCCCGGCAAAATGGTGAAAGGCATGGGCGGCGCGATGGATTTGGTGGCCGGTGTGCAGCGCGTGGTGGTGTTGATGGAGCACGCTGCTAAAGACGGCTCCCCAAAAATTCTGCCGGAATGCACACTGCCACTCACTGGCCTTGGCGTGGTCAACCGCATTATCACCGAGCTGGGCGTGTTTGATGTAACTGAAAAAGGTTTGGCTTTGGTTGAACTGGCTTCAGGCGTAAGCCTAGACGAAGTGCAAGCAAAAACCGGCGTACCGCTGATGTAGGAGGACGCTCTGCGTCCGATATGTGATTGACCAAAGAAACCCTGCGAGAGTAGGGTTTTTTCTTGTTGACGATAATTCAGAATAAACTGAGAATAAGAGTGTCGCCCAAATGTGGGTATTCAAATAAAATAATTTGAAGATGTTAAATTATAAACCCAATGTAGTGCCATTAATTATTCGACTGACAATGGCATTTTCTGCCGTTTATCTGGTTTTCTTCGTTGTAGTTCAATTAATGACAGGTTACACATACATTATTGGTAAACGAGGTGGGTTTTTGTTGCATGGAGTGCCGTCATTGATGGTTGTACTTACTGTTATAGCACTTTGTGCCGCTGCGTTACTTACGATTGTTGATCATTATGATAAACGCCCAAATGAAGAATTCTATACGCGTGCTAGAGGTCTGCTTCTCAAGTCAGCAACAATTTCTTTTTTTGTAGGTGTGCCTTTTTTTATATTGCTGGATTTGATATTGAGAAATTCCTATGGCATTGACATATTGAACAATATCCCAGGGCTGGCTGAAAACTACAGCTTTTATTCGCCAGAAATTAAAATTATTGCTCCATACCTAAGTCTAATTAAACATTACACTTTGTGGTTTTTCATTACGATAGTATTTCTAATTCTTACTTCATTTATTGTTTTAAAGTTATTCGGAGATGTAATGAGGCAACAGGCTATCATTCTTGGAAGTCTTGGGTTGATGTTAATGTCTGCATTTATCATCGTAGGAACAATCGATGGTTTTATGTCTGGAGAAGTTAAAGCAGGCTATAAAAGAAATAAGTACACAGTTTATGCTCGGAGTGAGCCTGCCAAATTCAATGCAATAATATTGACGCAGTTCACTCT
>JAYTVJ010000135.1:0-11851 GCA_043744535.1 Arenimonas sp. | reverse complement strand
AAAACATTCCAACCAGCACCGCGGAAGCTACCTTCCAGTTCTTGAATTATTTTTCCGTTGCCACGCACCGGGCCATCTAAGCGTTGCAGATTGCAGTTAATCACAAAGCACAGATTATCTAAGCCTTCGCGACCCGCCAAGGCAATCGCACCCAAGGATTCGGGTTCGTCGGTTTCACCATCGCCCAAGAAACACCAGATTTTACGGTCGGTTTTCGGCATCAGGCCACGGCCTTCCAAATACTTCCAAAAACGCGCTTGGTAAATGGCGCTGATTGGGCCAAGCCCCATCGACACCGTGGGGGTTTGCCAGAAATCCGGCATCAGCCAAGGATGCGGGTACGACGACACGCCGCGGCCATCCACTTCCATGCGGAAGTTATCGATCTGGTCTTCGCTGATGCGGCCTTCTAAAAATGCGCGAGCATAAATACCCGGCGACGAATGGCCTTGGATATACAGCAAATCGCCTGGGAAATTTTCGCTTGGCGCACGCCAAAAATAGTTGAAGCCAACATCGTAAAGGGTTGCGCTGGAGGCAAAGCTGGCAATGTGCCCGCCAAGTTCGCCGGGCTTACGATTAGCACGCACCACCATGGCCATGGCGTTCCAGCGGATGATGGAGCGAATGCGCCACTCCATCGCCAAATCACCGTCCATGGCCGGTTCGTTTTCAGCTGGAATGGTGTTGATGTATTCGGTGGTGGGGTGAAACGGCAGATTACCACCTGCGCGGCGCGTAAGCTCAACCATGCGTTCCAGTAAGTGGTGTGCGCGTTCAGCGCCATCGTGGTCGAGCACCGCTTTTAACGACTCCAGCCATTCTTTGGTTTCTTTTGGGTCGTGGTCGTTGCTTAGTACTTCGTTAATCCAACTCATAGCTGTTCTCAGGTTTCATTCATCAAAAGGAAATAATACGCCGCTTAAAAACCGCGTTGTTCACGCAATTGCGCTTCCACCGCAGCAATGGCTGTCATGTTCACTACTCGCCGCACTGTGGCAGACGTGGTGAGCACATGCACAGGCTTAGCCATCCCCATCAATATTGGGCCAATGCCAATGCCATCAGTCATCACGCGGGTGAGATTGTAGGCCGCGTTGGCTGCATCCAAGTTTGGCATAACCAGCAAATTAGCCGCGCCGGTTAGGCGTGAATCGGGGAATAAGCGTTCGCGGATTTCTGTTTTCAAGGCCGCATCCACATGCATTTCGCCTTCCACTTCCAAGCGTGGTGCGCGCTTTAAAATCAACTGCAAGGCTTCACGCATTTTCTTGGCGCTGCTGGCCTCAGACGAACCAAAATTGGAATGACACACTAAGGCCACTTTCGGCACAATGCCAAATAATTTCATACGATAGGCGGCTTGCAGGGTTGACTCTGCAATTTGCTCGGCGCTGGGTTCATGCTGCACATGGGTATCGGTGAAAAATAACGGACCTTTATCACTAATCACTACCGACATTGCCGATATGCATGACACATTTGGGTCTGCGCCGATGACATCAATCACATGCTTGAGCTTGCCTTGATACTTACCAACAATGCCGCATAGCATGGCATCGGCTTCACCGCGCTTAACCATCAAGGCGGCAATCACCGTGCCGCGCGAGCGCACAATCGCTTTGGCGGCAGAAGGTGTTACACCGCGGCGCGCCATGATTTGGTGGTAATGCTGCCAGTATTCGTTGAAGCGCGGATCATCGTCGGGATTGGTTAAATCAAAGTCTTGGCCTTGCTTCAAACGCAGGCCCAATTTTTCAATACGGCGTTCAATCACTGCCGGCCGGCCGATTAAAATGGGCCGCGCCAAGCCCTCATCAACCACCGTTTGCACCGCGCGCAACACCGTTTCTTCTTCGCCCTCAGCATACACCACGCGTTTAACATCGGCGCGTGCACGTTCAAACATGGGCCGCATTAACAAACCGGTGCGATACACAAACTGCGACAACTGCTCACGATACACATTGATATCCGGCATCGCGCGATTTGCCACGCCAGATAAAATGGCTGCTTGCGCAACGGCCGGCGCAAGTGAAATCAACAAGCGTGGGTCGAACGGCCGCGGGATTAAATATTCTGGGCCAAAGGTAGGTGTTTCGCCGCTATAGGCAGAGCCTAAATCGGAGGCTTCTTTACGCGCCAGTTCGGCAATGGCATACACACAGGCGCGCTTCATGTCTTCATTGATGCAGGTTGCACCCACATCCAATGCGCCGCGGAAAATATACGGAAAGCACAGCGCGTTGTTCACTTGATTGGGATAATCAGAACGGCCCGTCGCAATAATCACATCGGGGCGTACTGCTTTGGCCTCATCCGGCAAGATTTCCGGGTGTGGGTTCGCCAATGCAAAAATAATCGGCTTATCGGCCATGCTGGCAACCATGTCAGCTTTCAATACGCCGCCGGCGGAAAGCCCTAAAAATATATCAGCACCGGCTACTATTTCAGCCAAGCTGCGTTTGTTGGTATCGCGCGCATAGCGTTGCTTATCAGCATCCATTTGCTCACGACCGGTATACAACACCCCTTCGCGATCAAAGGCTAAAATATTTTCTGGCTTCAAGCCCAAAGACACCAGCATATCCAAACAGGCTATGCCGGCCGCGCCAGCTCCGCTGGTGGCGAGCTTAACGTCTTCAATTTTTTTGCCCGATACATACAAAGCATTCAGCATGGCAGCACCGACAATAATCGCGGTGCCGTGTTGATCATCGTGGAATACCGGAATTTTCATGCGCTCGCGCAACTTGCGTTCCACTTCAAAGCATTCGGGCGCTTTAATATCTTCCAAATTAATGCCACCAAACGTGGGTTCTAAGCTGGCGATAATGTCGACCAATTTATCCGGGTCAGTTTCATCAATTTCAATATCGAACACATCAATGCCGGCAAACTTCTGGAACAACACCCCTTTGCCTTCCATCACTGGCTTGCCGGCCAGTGCACCAATATTGCCAAGGCCCAACACCGCCGTGCCGTTAGTGACCACCGCAACCAGATTGCCGCGCGCAGTGAGCGTGAAGGCTTGATTGGGATCAGCCACAATGGCTTCGCAGGCGTACGCCACGCCGGGCGAATAGGCCAAGGCCAAATCGCGCTGGGTGGCCATTGGCTTGGTGGCGCTCACTTTAATCTTGCCAAACGGTGCTATGCGGTGGTATTCCAGCGCCGCCTTCTTGAAATCTTCTTCTGACATACTGTATCCAAAATCGAGCGCATTAGTGCTATGGCTCTATTGTACTAAAAGCCGATGCAATGCGCATGAATCGCGCGTTTAACGCTTATTTACGGCCGAATTTATCTTTCAGGCGTTTACTGAATTTTTGATTGGCGGTTTTTTCCTGAGCTCGTCGGTCGGCCAAGGTTTGTGCCGCTGAATCACGTTCGTCTTTGAGTTTACAAAAATGCGCGTAACGCACGGCGCTGAGTTTGCCATCAGCAATAGCCTTTTGCACGGCGCAATCCGGTTCGTTGCCATGGCTGCAATCACTGAAGCGGCACTGACTGGCTAATTCGTCGATTTCAGCAAATAAGCCTTCATCAAAACGTTCGTCGCCGCTAAGCTTGAGTTCACGCATGCCTGGCGTGTCAATTAAGCAGCCGCCTTGCGGCAGTGCAATCAAAGCCCGGTGCGTAGTGGTATGCCGGCCTTTGGCATCGGTTTCACGAACTTCACGGGTTTTCATGCGCTGCTCACCAAGTAAGGTATTGGTGAGTGTCGATTTGCCGGCGCCCGAGGAACCCACCAACACCACCGATTTGCCCACGCCAAGAAACGGTTGCAAGACCAATACATCCTCAGCATTTTTTGCATTTAAGGTAAATACTGGCACATCATCAACCAATAATTCAGACAGCTGATGAGTAAAGAATTCGGGGTTTTCGCACTTATCCAATTTAGTTAGTACCAACAACGGTTTGGCACCCGAGCTTTGGATCAGTAAAAAATAGCGTTCAATGCGTTTGGCATTAAAATCATCGTCCATACCACTAACCAGCAATACGTAATCAATATTCGCCGCAATCAACTGCTGCTGATAATGCTCGCCAGCCGCCGCGCGCTTGAGCAAGGTATGGCGTGGCAAAATCGCTTCAATCAGTTTTGCTTGCGCATCCAAAACCACCCAATCGCCCACCACAGCGCGTGTTTGCGGGTCGGTGCGTGGCCGTAGCCAAGCGGCTGGCGCTTGCACGCGAAATGTATCGCGTGGATTTTGTGCCACCTCATAGCCGCTGCGGTGCTGCGCCACAACGCGTGCCAATTGCGCATTTGGCCAAGCGCGTAAAGCCTGCTCGATTGACTGCGAGTCGGGCCAGCCAATGGCACTAAAATTCGTTGCTGCATTATCCATACAACATAATACCGCACCGAGCCAATTATCATGGCAAGACCTTACAATTCGCTGTATTCTAAAAGTATGCAATCGTATTCAAGACCGCCAATATCAACAGCTCGTTACCTTGCCCTTGGCGATTCCTACACCATTGGCGAAGACGTCGCTGAATCGGAGCGATGGCCTGAACAATGGGCAAGTTGCATGAATAAGCAAGGTCATTCAATCAAACAACCGGTGCGTATTATTGCTCAAACCGGCTGGACTACCGATGAGTTAATACAAGCAATTGACAATGCGGGTGAAATTGGTTTTTATCAATATGTTTCATTATTAATTGGTGTCAATAATCAATACCGCGGGCGACGTATTGATGAATTTAAAACGGAATTCACCCAACTCGCTGAAAAAGCTATTGGCCTTGCTGGTAACAAACCACAACAGGTATTTGTACTATCCATACCGGATTGGGGACAAACGCCTTTTGGTCAAGCGAGCGGACGCGAAACCAGCAAAATAAGCCAGGATATTGATTCCTTCAATGTGGCCATAGAAAAGATATGCCAACGCTTACAGATCAGATATTGGGACATAACTACCATCACGCGTGAATACAGCAAAAACCCCTTTATGCATGCAGATGATGGACTACATCCCTCACAAATAATGTATGAACTATGGGTAAACACATTATTTTCACCTTGAATGCTTTACTTTTAGAGTGATTACTCTGTAAATTGAGCGTATCAGCAGGGCAAAAGGTGAATTTTATGAATAAAAAGATCGTCTATATCGCTATATGTTTAGTGATTGCCGCTTGCGGCAAAACCGCCGAAAATGAAACACCGCAGCAAATAGCCGCCGCCACATGCAATGCAGAAGCAAAATCGCGTATTGGTGAAAAAACCTATCAACTGGATATGGACGCATTTGCAGCAAGCGCAAAATCAGCGGATGGCAGTTGGGAGCTTCAAGCACCCATCGTGATTGATCCGGGCTTGCGCGAAGAAGCAAAGCAAACCCTAAAGTGCACAGTTCGCATGCAGGAAGGCAAACCCGCCGAAGTGACGGATATCCTTTTTATCTTCTAATCAAAACGCAGGTGCTTCACCGATTTGCCATGTCGGCGAATTAAACGCAACGCCTCAATGCCAATAGTAATATGCGCTTCAACAAAATTGTCGGTTACTTTTTTGTCGGAGGCTTCTGTTTTTACGCCTTCAGGAATCATCGGTTGGTCGGACACCAACAGCAACGCCCCGCAGGGAATGGAATTGGCAAAGCCAGCAGCAAAAATAGTCGCAGTTTCCATGTCAATTGCCATGCAGCGTAATTTACGCAAGTAGGCCTTAAACTCTTCGTCGTGCTCCCAAACACGGCGATTGGTGGTGTACACCGTGCCGGTCCAATAATCGTGGCCAAGATCGCGAATCATGGTTGAAATGGCGCGTTGCATCGCAAAGGCTGGCAAAGCCGGCACTTCTGGCGGTAAGTAGTCGTTCGATGTGCCTTCGCCGCGGATAGCGGCAATTGGCAAAATTAAATCGCCCAATTCATTTTTGCGCTTCAAACCGCCACATTTGCCCAAGAAAAGCACTGCTTTCGGTGGCAATGCACTAAGTAAATCCATCACCGTGGCGGCATTCGCCGAGCCCATACCAAAGTTAATCATGGTGATGCCGTCAAACGTGGCGCTTGGCATAGGCTTATCTAAACCAACTACCTGCGCACCAGTAAGCCGCGCAAAAGCATTTAAATAGCCGCTAAAATTGGTTAATAAAATATGCTCACCAAATGCCTCAAGTGGCAAGCCGGTGTAGCGCGGCAGCCAATTGCTGACGATTTCCTGCTTATCTTTCATACTGTCTCCTTTACAGCATTGTGCCATGTTTGGCATTTTCAGTAAAAACTTGGCAGAAATTCGCTTCTGCTATAGGGTATTGTTTCTATCCAGGGGAATCCATCCATGAAAAAACTGATTATTGCCATTGCCGCTTGTGTGGCATTGTGCATTCTGCCGGTTCAAGCCAAGAAAAAACCGGCGCCGGAACCGATAAAACCCGCACCCTTTGCCAGCACCTATCAAGCCATTGCGTCGGCACCGGTATTGATTCAACACGCCACCGTGCTAACTGGCACCGGAGAGCGTTTAGACGATGCCGACATCTTGTTGCAAGACGGTAAAATTCAAGCCTTGGGTAAAAGCCTATCTGCACCCACGAATGCCGTTGTGATTAATGCCACCGGCAAATGGGTTACGCCGGGCATCATTGATGTGCATTCGCATTTGGGTGTGTATGCCAGCCCTGGCATTAATGCCACCTCGGATGGCAATGAAGCCACCAGCCCAGTAACCGCGAATGTGTGGGCCGAACATTCCATTTGGCCACAAGACGCGGGCTTTGCTAAAGCCTTGGCGGGAGGTGTAACCAGCATGCAAATTTTGCCCGGCTCAGCGAATTTAGTGGGCGGGCGCAGTGTGATTTTAAAAAATGTGGCCGCCACAACCTATCAAGCCATGAAATTCCCCGACGCGCCATACGGCATCAAAATGGCTTGCGGTGAAAACCCGAAACGCGTGTATGGCGAGAAAGGCGGTCCATCAACCCGCATGGGCAATATGGCCGGCTACCGCGCTGCCTTCATTGGCGCAGAAGCATACCGGAAAAAATGGGATGCCTATGAAAAAGGCGGACGCAAAGGCGATGCACCTGACCGCGACTTAGCCAACGACACACTTGCGGGTGTGTTGCGCGGCGATATCTTCGTTAACATTCATTGCTACCGCGCCGATGAAATGGCCGCCATGATTGATTTGTCGAAAGAGTTTGGTTTTCAAATTAGCTCCTTCCATCATGGTGTGGAAGCCTACAAAATAGCCGACCTGCTAGCGCACGAACACATCTGCGGCGCACTTTGGGCCGATTGGTGGGGCTTTAAATTAGAAGCGTTTGATGGCATTGAAGAAAACATTGCATTAGTTGACAAACCCGAAGGTGGCTGCGCGATTGTGCATTCCGACTCGGCTGAAGGCATTCAGCGTTTGAATCAAGAAGCGGCGAAAGTGATTGCATCTGCCGCGCGGGTCAATCTCAACATTAGCCCCGAACACGCCATTAAATGGCTCACCAGTAACCCCGCCAAAGCCTTGCATATTGATAAACAAACGGGCAGTTTAGAAACGGGAAAAATGGCTGACGTGGTGATTTGGAACGGCACGCCGTTTTCAAGCTACGCCAAAGCCGAGCAAGTTTTCATTGATGGCGCGCTATTGTATGACCGCAATAATAAGGCCTTGCAGCCGAAAGTAGATTTCTTAATCGGACAAGAGGGCCAGCCATGAAACGTTCACTGATTTTGTTCGGACTGATTGCGTTTGCTAGTTCAGTGCAGGCACAAAATGTGTTAATTAAAAATGCTACGGTGCACACCGCCGCAAGCCAAGGTACGCTCAACAATACCGACGTCTTAGTACAAGGTGGCATCATCCGTGCCATTGGTAAAAACTTGGCCAACCCAGGCAATTTGCATAGCATTGACGCACAAGGAAAACCACTCACACCGGGCTTATTTGCAGGCATCACCGAAATTGGTTTAGAAGAAATTAGCCAAGAAGATTCAACCGTTGACGCTAACTTGAATCTGAAAATCGGCGAATCGGGTTTGATTGAAACTCTGCGCCCTGAGTTTGATGTGAGTCGTGCCTATAACCCGCGCTCAGTGCTACTCGGCATTGCGCGTGTGGGCGGCATGAGCTTCACGGCCTTAGGCACCAATGGCGCGTTGCTTTCTGGGCAAGGCGCGGTGATGCGCCTTGATGGTAGCTATGAACCGATCGCGGGCAAACGCATTCCCTTTATTAGTATTGGTTCTGGAAAGCTAGAGCAAAGCGGTGCATCACGCGCTGCGCAGTTTATGCTCCTAGAACAAGCCTTTAATGAAGCGAAAGCACCCACACCCGGCGACGAACGGCTGCTAACCAGCCAAGGGCGACGTGCATTAAACAGTGAAATGTTGAACGCACGCTTTTTTGTTTCAGTGAACCGTGAAGCCGATATTCGGCAAGTCATCAAGTTTGCGCAACAATACAACATTCGTGTTGCACTCATTGGCGCATCCGAAGCATGGCGCGTTGCCGATTTGTTAGCTGCCGCCAAGATTCCGGTGTTCATTGATGCCATGGAAGCCTTGCCATCCAGCTTTGAGCAACTTGGCACAACGCTAGAAAATGCCGCTCGTTTGCAGCGTGCTGGTGTGTCGGTGAGTTTCATTAATGGCAACGATTCCTCGCACAATGCCCGAAAAGTTCGGCAAATTGCCGGCAATGCCGTAGCCAATGGCCTGCCGTGGGAAGCAGGGTTGGCAGGCATTACCTCGGCACCCGCCAAAGCCTTAGGCGTGGATGCACAAGTGGGCAGCATTGAAATTGGCAAGAGCGCCGATTTAGTGCTTTGGACCGGCGACCCACTAGACGTTTCTTCCACCGCCACGGCCATGTGGTTAGCCGGTAAACCAACCCCGTTGGTTTCCCGTCAAACTCTGCTTCGTGATCGTTATTTAGCGCCCAACACCTCGTTGCCACGCGCCTATCAACCGTAAGGATTTTTATGCAACTCACTAAACTCGCGTTTCTTTGTGGTGCCATTTTGCTTAGCCAAGGCTTGCAAGCTAGCGATGCAAAACCCGCATGGAATGTATCAGCCGAGCACGGCAAAACCAAAACCGTGCGTTTTAATACCGACGAAGGCACATGGCTGGATTTAGATGTTAGCCCAGATGGAAAAACCATTGCATTCTCGATGATGGGCGATATTTATCTGTTGCCCATTAGCGGCGGCAATGCACAACGCATAGCCTCTGGCCCGGCATGGGAAGTGCAGCCACGTTTCTCGCCAGATGGTAAAGAAATCGCGTTTACTTCGGATCGTGCCGGTGGCAATAATTTATGGCGAATGAATCGCGATGGCAGCAATGCTGTGCAAATTACCAAAGAAAGTTTTCGTTTATTCAACAACCCCATTTGGACGCCCGATGGCCAATACATCATTGGCCGTAAGCATTTCACGTCGGAACGCTCACTTGGCGCGGGTGAATTATGGATGACGCACCGCAATGGCGGCGAAGGCCTGCAACTCACTAAACGCAAGAACGACCAGATGGATCTTGGTGAACCCGCTATCAGCCCTGATGGCCGCTATGTGTACTACTCCGAAGATGTGAGCGATGGCGACAGCTTTGCTTACAACAAAAATGTATACGGGGTAATTTATGCCATTAAACGCTTAGACCGCGAAACCGGCGAAACCCGCACTTTAGTGAATACCCCTGGCGGTGCAATTCGCCCGCAACCCTCGCCAGATGGCAAGCGTTTGGCGTTTGTGAAGCGCGTACGCGATAAAACTGTGTTGCATGTATTGGATTTAGCCAGCGGCAAAGTGACGCCCATTTGGGATGGCTTATCGCATGACATGCAGGAAGTGTGGGCGATTTTTGGCCCTTATGCTAATTTCAACTGGACACCCGATTCGCAGTCGGTGGTGATCTGGGCGCAAGGCAAGCTTTGGCGTGTCAATATGCAAACCGGCGTGCCGCAAAACATTGCCTTTAATGCAGAAGTACAACAAAAACTCACCGCGCCCATTCGCGTACAGAACACATTGGAAGGCGATTCATTTACTGCCAAAATGCTGCGCGATGTGGCTACATCGCCTGATGGAAAAACAGTGGTGTTCCATGCTGTGGGCCATCTCTGGAAAAAAATAGCCGATGGCGCAGCCGCCCGACTAAGCCAAGATAATAGCGTGTTTGAATACCAACCCAGCTTTAGTGCTGATGGCAAAAAACTGTTGTACACCACGTGGTCAGATACGGCGCAAGGCAGTGTTCGTGAGCTCGATTTAACAACGGGCGCGCAACGCATCTTAACAACCGAAGCCGGCTTTTATTACCAGCCGCGTTTTTCGCCAAATGGCCAATACATTGTTTTCGTTAAATCGGGCGGCAGCGCGTTAACCGGTAGTTTAAACAGCGCTGAGCGCGGTATTTATATCAGCCCAAGCGGTGCTTGGGCCCCCACTAAAATTGCAGACGGTGGCGATCCGCAATTTATGCCTGATAGCAAAAATGTGTTGTATATGTCGGGCGGTGACTTATCCAAAAAAGTTATGCGCATTGGCATTAATGGCCAAACCCCACGCGAAGTATTCAGCCTGAAGTATGTGGATTCTGTGCAACTTAGCCCAGATGGCAAGCATATTTCGTTCACTGAATTATATAACGCGTATGTAGCTCCGTTGCCTGCTTATGGTGGCAGCATTGAGCTGAGCAAAGACACCACGGCCATTCCGATTACTAAGCTAACCAGCTCGGCTGGCCCGTATTTGCATTGGTCTGATGCGAATACGCTGCATTGGATGCTCGGCAATCAATATTACTCGCGCAATGTTAATCAATCCCAAAATGCCGCGCCAGTAACATTTAGCGTTAATGTGGCAAGCGACAAACCCAACGACACCGTGGCGTTTGTGGGCGCACGTATTATTACCATGAAAAATGCCGAAAACGCACAAGAGGTGATTGAAAATGGCACGGTGTTGGTGCAGGGCAATAAAATTGTGGCGGTGGGCAGCAATGTGTCGGTGCCTGCCAATGCACGGATTATTGATGCGAAAGGCAAAACCTTGTTTCCGGGTATTGTCGATGTGCACGCGCATGCGGCGCATTTCAATAATGGCGTAGTACCTCAACAAAACTGGGCCTACTACGCCAATCTGGCATTCGGTGTAACCACCATGCATGACCCATCGGCGACAACCGAAACGGTGTTCTCGCAGGCTGAGCTGCAAAAAGCCGGCGAACTGGTTGGCCCACGCGTGATGTCGACCGGTACTATTTTGTATGGTGCTGACGGCGATTTCAAAGCAGTGATTAACTCGCTTGAGGATGCGCGCAACACCATAACGCGCATGAAAGCAGTAGGCGCATTCAGTGTGAAGTCGTACAATCAGCCACGCCGCGAACAGCATCAGCAAATTAATCAAGCGGCTCGCGAGCAAGGCATTATGGTGGTTGAAGAAGGCGGCTCCACCTTTAACCACAATATGCCGATGATGCTTGATGGTGTGTCGAGCATTGAACACAATATTCCGGTTGCACCACTCTACAAAGACGTAGTGGATACCTGGAAACAAACCGATGTGCGCAATACGCCAACCTTGATTGTGAACTATGGCGGCTTGAACGGTGAATACTATTGGTACAACAAGATGAATATCTGGGAGAACGAACGCTTCCTGAAATTTTATCCGCGTGACGCACTGGATGCCCGCTCAATTCGCCGTGAAATTGCACCCGAATGGGATTACTACCACATTGAAGTGGCCAAGCAAGCCAAACGTTTGCGCGATGCTGGCATCAAGATTCTTGTGGGTGGCCACGGCCAAATGCAGGGCTTGTCGCCAAACTGGGAAATTTGGAGCTTGGTGCAAGGCGGCTTCTCACCATGGCAAGCC
>JAYTVJ010000134.1:0-12041 GCA_043744535.1 Arenimonas sp. | reverse complement strand
GAATACGTTGGCTTGGGCCGGCGCCTTTATTGTGACTGTTTTTGTTTTATGCATCAGCATCTTCGCACGCCTCGTTCTTGCCCGGACTACCAAACATGACTAATCTTCATTTAGCGACATCACATGCTGAACCCGCGAAAGCCACGCCAGTTAAATTAGCCGCCAAAGATTTAGCGTTTTACTATGGCGACTTCAAAGCCATTAAAGAACTGTCTTTAGATGTGCCTGAAAATAAAGTCACCGCGCTGATCGGACCATCTGGCTGCGGAAAATCTACCTTGCTGCGCATCTTTAACCGCATTTACAGCATTTACCCCAACCAACGTGCCACGGGACAAGTTTTGTTGGATGGCGAAAATGTGATTGACCCGAATTTTCCACTGAACAAACTGCGCAGTAAAATCGGTATGGTGTTTCAAAAGCCCGTGCCCTTCCCCATGTCAATTTATGACAACATCGCGTATGGCATTAAGCATTACGAAAGTCTGTCAAAAGCAGAAATGGACCTGCGTGTTGAACAAGCCTTAGTGCAAGGCGCCTTGTGGAACGAAGTGAAAGACAAACTCGGCAAAAGCGCATTGGGCTTGTCGGGCGGGCAGCAACAGCGATTGTGCATTGCCCGCGCCATTGCCTTAAAACCGGAAGTGATTTTATTCGACGAACCCACTTCTGCGCTTGACCCAATAGCCACGGGCAAGATTGAACAACTGATTTCAGAACTGAAAGAGCAATTTACTATTTTGATTGTCACGCATAATATGCAACAAGCGGCGCGCGTTTCCGACTTCACTGCGTTTATGTATCTTGGCGAGCTGATTGAACATGGCGTGACACAAACCATTTTCACCAAACCCACCAAGAAACAAACCGAAGATTACATCACCGGCCGTTTCGGCTAAGAGGACATGATGAACAGCCAAGAACATATCGTAAAGAGCTTCGATTCCGAACTGAATCGCTTATACGGCGAAATCAAACAAATGGGCGATCTTGCCATTGCCCAGCTGAATGCTGCAGTTGATGTATTAAACCGCAGAGATAGCAATGCTGCAGCGCGCGTGGTGGCCAACGATGACGCCATTAATGCGCTAGAAAACGAGATTAGTAATGACGTGCTGAAACTGCTAGCCCTACGCCAACCCATGGCACGCGATTTGCGCGAAGTATATGCCGCACTGAAAATCTCCGCCGACATTGAACGCATCGGCGATTACGCTTCGAATGTGGCGAAGCGCTCGATGGTACTGAACAACAGCGCCGCACTGCCTGCCTCTGCGCGCATTGGGCGTTTAGCAAAAACGGCTAATCAAATTCTCTCGGATGCGCTGAAAGCGTATCAAACCAGCGATGCCGAATTGGCCATGCAAGTACGCGATGCTGATGCCGAGCTGGACAGCCAGTACACCAGCTTCTTCCGCGAACTACTGACCTACATGATGGAAGACCCTCGCAACATTGGGCAGTGCACGCATTTATTATTCATGGCTAAAAACATCGAACGCATTGGCGACCACGCCACCAACATTGCTGAAAATACATTTTTCGTGGTGCATGGCGAAATGCCGGAAGGCGAGCGCAAGAAAGACGATCATACCAGCGAATGACTACCCCGGCGCTACGCGCCACCCCTTCGATCTCGAAGGGGAATATCCCGGCATTTCGTAGGGGCGTATCGCGATACGCCCGTTTCAATACACGTAAAATTTTCGGCGGGCGCATCACGATGCGCCCCTACAAATCACCAATCGATACGGTATGATGGTTGCATGTCGAACAGCACGCCAAAATTCCCTCTCAACGACCGATTCCGCGGCTTTCTGCCAGTAGTAGTGGATGTTGAAACGGGCGGTTTCGATTGCAACCGCCATGCCTTATTGGAAATTGCCGCCGCGCCAATTGAATTCGATGAGCAGGGCAAGTTGGTGGTGGGTGAGATTTTCAGCACCCATGTGGTGCCATTCGACGGCTCTGAGCTTGATCCGAAATCGATGGAAATCACCGGCATTGATGTCACCCATCCGTTTCGCGATGCGAAAGAAGAGCGCGCCGCGCTCGACCATATTTTTATGCCGGTTCGGCAAGCTGCCAAACGCAATAACTGCACACGCGCGATTTTAGTCGGGCATAACGCCTCATTCGATTTAAGCTTTATCAATGCTGCCGTTGCGCGCGTTGCCCATAAACGCAACCCGTTTCACCCGTTCAGCACGCTCGATACCGTTACCTTAGCGGCCATGGCCTATGGTCAAACGGTGCTCAGCAAAGCCGTGATAGCTGCAGGGCTGGACTGGAACAACGACGACGCACATTCCGCGGTATACGACACCGAGCGCACCGCGCAACTATTTTGCAAAATTGTGAATGCCTGGAAAAATAACGCTTAAGGCATGGGCACTGTTGGTTTGTGGGTGGCTGCTTTATACAAGCCATAAATACTGATGAACACCCATGCGGTTTCAATCACAAAAGGCGCTAGGTTGAACTCGCCCCAAATTAACGGGCATAAAATCGCCGATGCTCCAATCAAATTCAGCAAGGGGAAAATAAAGCCATCGCCTTTCATGCGTCGTGCTTGCAACGCTAGGTACGCCAATACGGTTAATACCACACCGAACAAACCCACTACATCAAACCACTGAATATTCAATGCTGACATCACTTCACTCCTAAACGTTGACGAACCACTTCAAACAAAGCCACACCGGTAGCCACCGACACATTCAAGCTTTCCATTTCACCGGGCATTGGAATGTTAACTAAACCATCGCAATGCTCACGCGTTAAGCGGCGCATGCCTTCGCCTTCGCTGCCCATCACAATGGCCACATTGCCTTTGAAATCGGTTTGGTAAATGGAACTTGCGGCTTCGCCGTCTAAGCCATACACCCAAACACCGGCATCTTTAATGGCACGCAAGCTGCGCGCAAGATTGGTGACCGAAATTACGGGGATGCGATCTGCTGCACCGGCCGACACTTTACGCACCGTAGCAGTGATTGGTGCGGCTTTATCTTTCGGGATAATCACCGCGGTCACGTTTGCGGCAGCCGATGAACGCAAACACGCGCCAAGGTTGTGCGGGTCTTGAATGCCATCTAAAACCAAAATCAATACATGGCCATTAGCCGCTTCAATTAAGGCAGGCAACTCTGCCTCACTGGTTTGCACAGGCGCTTCATAGCGGGCAATCACACCTTGGTGGCGCAAGCCGCCGGCAATGCCTTCTAAGGCCTGATTATTGACGCGTCGAACCGATATGTCTTTACGCCGAGCATTTTCTTCAATCTCAATGATGCGGGCATTTTTATTGCCGGCTTCAATCAATATTTCACGCACGTGTTCAATATCGTGCTCTAACGCAGAGGCCACGGCATTAATACCGGATATCCATTGTCCTGCTTTACTCATTGGGCCACTCTCTTAAATTATTCTGGTTTTTTGTTACGATTCGTGTCAGGGAAAATCGGTTTGAAATCGATACGCTTATCTTCCACGCTGGCTTTCAACACCAACACACGCAAAGGCTCGCCTAAGCGGAAACTCAGTTTTTTGCGTTCACCGCTCAGTGTTTTGCGGATTGGATCGAAATGGTAATAATCGTGCGGCAATTGCGTAACATGCACCAAACCGTTCACTTTCGAATCCACTAATTCAACGAATAAACCGAAACTGGTAACACCGCTAATCACGCCGTCAAATTGCGAACCCACATGCTGCTCCATCCACGCACTGCGATAACGCTCATCCACTTCACGTTCGGCTTCATCGGCACGCCGCTCTTTTTCTGAACACTGCAAGCACAGTTTATCCATTTCTTGCGCGCTATAAATAAAGGCGCCAATACTTGAATAATCAAGCAACACTTTCTTCAAGACCCGATGCAACAATAAATCGGGGTAACGGCGAATCGGCGAAGTGAAATGGCTATATGCTTCCAGCGCTAAGCCAAAGTGGCCTTTGTTTTCCGGGCTATACACAGCCAAGCTTTGCGAGCGCAGCAACACGGTTTCAATCAGCGCCGCATCCGGGCGTTCACGAACTTTCTTCAGCAAATTGGTGAAGTCTTTCGGTTGCACGCTGGCATAGGATGGCATGCTAAGCGAAAACTCTTTCAAGTATTCCAGCAAATCCGAGTATTTCGATTCCGGCGGGCGATCGTGCACACGAAATGGCGCATAGGCTTGCTTCGCAATAACCGCTTTACCCGCTTCCACATTGGCCGCAATCATGCATTCTTCAATCAGCTTATGCGCTTCGTTGCGCGCCAATATGCCGCCTTGGATGACTTCGCCTAGCTGATTTAATTCAAAGCGCACTTCAGTCGATTCAAACTCGATAGCGCCACGTTTGGTACGTGCTTTGGCCAGAATTTCATACAGCTGATGTAGGCGCTGAATGGCTGGCAGTAAATCGCCTAAGGCGGCTTTATGCTCGGCATCGTCTTCACCAATCACTTTCCAAACTTCGTTATAGGTTAAGCGCGCATGCGAATACATTACTGCTTCGTAAAATGTTGATTCAGTCACCAAGCCATCAAAGCCCACTTGCATATCGCAGACAAAGCACAGGCGCTCAACTTTCGGTTTTAATGAGCAAATGCCGTTCGACAAATTTTCCGGCAACATAGGCACCACAAAACCGGGGAAATACACCGAGGTACCGCGCAACACGGCCTCATCATCTAGCGCGGTGCCTGGCCGCACATAATGCGACACATCAGCAATCGCAACCAGTAAACGGAAGCCTTTGTTATTCGACTCGCAATACACGGCATCGTCAAAATCTTTCGCGTCTTCGCCATCGATAGTGACTAAAGGCAAATGCCGAATATCAACGCGGGCGCTAAGTTCACTCGCTTGCACATCGATAGGTATAGCATTCGCTTCGCGCAACACCGCTTCAGAAAATTCATGTGGCAGGTTATGGCCATGAATGGCCATTTCAACCACCTTTGACGCGGTGAGCTTATCGCCCAGAACCACCAACACTTTACCAATCGGTGGGCGCCCCGCTTCTGGCGGCGCAGTGATTTCTGCCACCACCAACTGGCCATCTTTGGCATCGCCGCGGTCATCCGGGCCAATCAAAATCTCGTGCATCAAGCGTTTGTCATCCGGCGTAACGGTTGCCATGCCGGCACGAATACTAAAGCGGCCGGTCACGCGCGTCATCCGCCGTTCAAGCACTTCCGCAATCGCCACATTTTTACGGCCTTTGTAATCGATATTAATCAAGCTGACTAACACGCGATCGCCGTGGAAACATTTACGCAGCTCGCTTGGGTTTAAAAATCCGTCTTCGCCGCCACCATCAAATTTCACAAACCCAAAACCATCAGGATGCGCAATCACGGTGCCGGGCAATAAATCGAGTTGCGCGGCTGCGGCAAAACCACCGCGCCGGTTTTGCAATAGCTGTCCATCGCGCATCATGGCCTGCAAGCGGCGCTGCAATGCCTCAAGCCGATCGGGCGAATTTAATTTTAAGGACTTAGCCAATTCTTCCTGCGTTAACGGGCCATCGGCCTCGCGCAGAAATTTCAACAAGCCTTCGCGGCTTACTATTGGGTTTTCGTATTTCTGTGATTCACGCTGGTAATGCGGATCAGTCGTTTTGCCATACAATGAATTTTGCTTGCCCTGCATATTGGCATTTGTTGTTTTCTTTGGATAGCCGGTTTTAACTTTCGGTTTAAGCGCTTTGCCTGAAGCGCCAGCACCGGCTTTTTTCATCGAATCCGGCATCCAGGCAGGTAATGCGGCTTTTTTATTTTTGGGTGTTTTTTTCATCCCACTATCTTACACGCATCGTGCTTAAGATGCTGAAAGTATTGGCAATGTACTGATATTTTTGACAATTTCCTGTGCAGTCCGTACAATGCATATCTTGAAATCAACACCTTGCCCAGGTGGCGGAATTGGTAGACGCACTAGCTTCAGGTGCTAGCGGCTTCGGTCGTGGGGGTTCGAGTCCCCCTTTGGGCACCATTTCACCCTCACGTTTGTGAGGGTTTTTTGTGGCTGAAACCCTCAGCTACCCGTTAAAATGATTATTTACAGTGAGCGAAACCCCATGAGCGAGAACACTATTTTGGCCCATGCAAAAGCGCTTGCTAACAACGGCGATAGCGAAGCCGCTGAAAACGCGCTGCTGGCACACTTAAAAACTCAGCCGGCCGATGCCGACGCCGTGCTACTACTGGCACAACTGTATTTCAAGGCATCCAAGCTTAGTGAAGCCATCGCATTACTTGATCAGCACCGCAATGTGCGGGCCTGCGCTGATTCCTTGCGTGAGTATTATGTGGGCGAGCGTATGAATGAACAGGCTATGCAACTGCTGCATGCGCTACCGAAAAACGGCAGCTTAGAAAACCTTATCGACCAAGCCGTTGTTGCCCAAATATCAGGCAACGTAAATGCCGCTATAGCCTTGTGCCGCAATGTGCTTTCATTTCAGCCAGATAATGCCTTTGCCTTGAATCATGTTGGCCGCGCGCTATTCAATGCCAAACAAGCCAGCGAGGCGCAGCAAGCCTTTGAACACGCGATTCAATGCATGCCGGAGTATTACCAAGCCTGGCACAATCTGGGCCATGTGCTACGCGCAAAAAATGATGTCTCTGGCGCTGAAAAGGCCTACCAAAAGGCTATTGCACTTGCACCGTGCTACCAATCGGCATTGCTTAACCTTGCGCTATTGCTAATGAACCAAGGCAATAATCTGCAAGCGATTGTTTATTTAGAACGTGCTATTGCTCTCAATCCAAATCATGCTGAAGCCTTATTGAATTTAGGTATTTGCCGGCAAATTCTGCGCGAGTTCGACTTAGCAAAAAATGCCCTGCAGCGTGCCGCACGCATTGTTCCCATTGATCCACGCGCGCTACGGCATTTAGGTAATTTATACAAAGAACTGCAAGACAGTCCAAATGCTGTGCTGTGCTATCGTCAGGCATTACAAATTAACCCGAACGACAGTGATATTTGGGCCGAGCTGATTTCAACGCTGGAGTTGTTAAATAATTTGGATGACGCACAAGCGGCCGTTGATGCCGCACTGCAACAGATGCCCGGCGACAGCAATATTTTATTTGAGTCGGCAAAACTTGCACGGCGAAACAACAATAACGCACTAGCGTTGCAAACGTTGCAAAGTATCAACCCGCAGCGCCTGCATCCCCGTTTAGTGCAGTCTTTTCATTATGAACGCGCTACGGTGCTAGACCGCTTAGGCCGCTATTCAGACGCATTCGCTGACTACACACAAGGCAACACGCTGGCAGCCACCAGTATTCGCGCGCGTAGCACCGATAAAACCGCATTGCATCGGCAAATGACTGCTGTGCAACAATGGCTAGCGCAAGGCGCACCAGCGGCCATTAGCGAAAGCGACGAAGACTTAGGTGCTGACTTATGTTTTTTAATCGGCTTTCCGCGCTCGGGAACCACCCTGCTTGATGTGATGCTAGATGGCCACACGCAAGTGCTTTCGCTGGAGGAAAAACCCAGCATCGAACGCGTTGCGTTTAAGCTTGATCAGCTTCCTGGGCATTACCCATTCGCAATGTCTAACCTAAGCCGCGAACAACGGCATGATTTGCGCACAGCCTACCGCGATGCAATCGCTGAATTTCGCCAGCCTCAGCATCTTGTAGTGCTCGATAAAATGCCGATTCGTACTATCCATGCGCCCTTCATGCACCGGCTATTCCCGAAAGCGAAATTTATCTTTGTTGAACGCCATCCGTGCGATGTGGTGCTTAGCAATTTTATGCAACATTACGCGATTAACGAAGCGATGATTCACTTCACACAGCTAGCAAGTACCGTGGACGTGTATAACAAAGTGATGCATATCTGGCAGCAATGCCTTGCCGTTTGCCCAGACATTCAGGTGCAGTATGTGCGCTACGAAACCTTGATCAGCGACACCGAAAATACGCTGCGCAATACTTGTGATTTTCTTGATATTGCTTGGCAAAGCGGGCTTGAACAACATCAAACCAGCGTAGAAAATAGAAAGCAAATTAAAACCAACAGCTATCATCAAGTGGCTGAGCCTATTTACCAACGCTCAAAATACCGTTGGCTGAATTACCAAGCCGAATTGCAGCCTTTAATGGCAACGCTTGCTGCGCATATCGAGCGTATGGGCTACTCAATCTAAAGCATCTCGTGTTTTGAGAATGGCGCGCATTACACTGCGTTGAAACATTTTGTTAACGCAGTTTTAGCTATGCTAAACGCTTGGTGGTGGTTATGAGTTTGCGCAGTCTTTTTATCGATTTCAATGCCTTTTTTGCTTCTGTTGAGCAGCAGGAGCAGCCGCATCTGCGTGGCCGGCCAATTGCGGTGGCACCGGTTTTAACTAAAAACGCGTGCTGCATAGCGGCCAGTTATGAAGCCAAACGAATGGGCGTTAAAACCGGCACCATTATTCATGAAGCCAAAAAACTTTGTCCTGATATTCAATTTATTGAAGCAAGGCCTGCCCTTTATGTGCGCTATCACCATCGTTTAGTGGAGCTCGTTAAACAGTGCATTCCCATTGCCTATGTGGGCTCTATTGATGAAATGGCCTGCGAGCTCATTGGTCGAGAACAGCAACGTGCAAACGCCATCATCATTGCCCAATCCATTAAAGCCAAATTCAACGAACATACGCCATTTATCAAAGCGTCGATTGGCATTGCACCGAATCATTTTTTGGCTAAAACTGCGACAGATATGCAAAAGCCCAATGGCTTGGTGGTGATTGAACAGCACGACCTTCCGCATATTTTGCACACACTCAATTTGCGTGATTTATGTGGCATTGGCCCCGCCATGGAAAAGCGTTTGCATCAGCAGCATATATTCAGCACCGAACAACTCTGCGCGGCGCCAATTAAGCGTTTGCACAGCGTATGGGGCAGCATAGAGGGCGATCGTTTTTACAAAAAATTGCGTGGTGAATTTGTTGCAGAACAGCCGGCCAGTGGAAAATCCAGTATCAGCCATTCGCATGTTTTAGCGCCCGAACTGCGCAACCATGCAAGCGCCGAAGCCGTGTTGAAAAAACTATTACAAAAAGCCGCAATGCGCCTGCGCAACGAAAAATTAGTGGCTCGGCAATTGCATGTCAAAATTAAATATTTAGATATGCCAAGCTGGCGCGAATTTTGTTATTGCGATGATGTTGACGACAGCCACACGCTGCTCCTGCATTTGAATCAGCTATTAGCGCTGCGCCCGAAACACAGCAACCCGTTTGCGGTATCGGTTGTGCTCTCGAACTTATGCGAACGCATTGGCACCACCGATGATTTATTTGCTGAAAATAACGAACACGCGGTTTTGAGCGGCGTGATGGACACCATCAATCAACGCTTCGGCTTCCAAAAAATATGCTACGCCTCTAGCCAAAGCGCAGCAAAATCCGCTCACATGCGCATCGCCTTCACCCGCATTCCAGATGTGGCGCAGGAAGATGAATCTCAAAGACGAACATAGGGTGTGCCTTGGCGCACCGTGAATGGATTGCTGCGAGTCAGACTTCAACAAACTCCGAGAGCAAGACCCACCTTACGAAACCGGAAGCTCATGATGACGTTTGTAGATTTAATTTACTCTGGACCCTTTTTTTGTGGATGCGGCGGTGAGGTTGTGTATTTATGGTGGCTGCTATTGATTTGATTTATTTTCCAATATTTACTGTAAAAGTAAATAAATAAGAATTAACTGAGAGAGTATTGCCGTAATAAATGTGACTCTTAGCAACACAATATGTAATAGAGATATGTTCCACACATTGGTTACATATTTTCTAAATATTAATTTTATTAACGTAATTTGACTATTAGCATCAAAAATATTTAGAACTTCGTCTTTAGCTTTAAGCTTTGAAAAAAGCCTTAGCATCAATATCATGTTGGCTCCGCCAAAAATTAGTAAACTAAAAAAACAAAGTACTATCACATAATTCATATCAGCATTCTCTTCAACAAACCAACAAACGGGACGGAGGTCATTAACGTTTGAATAACCACCTCCGTCCCCTTTGATTTGTCCCCTTTGATTTACTCTATCCCTTTAAATCAGAAGTTTCATGCTCCGGCTTTATACTTTCGTGCAATAAGGCGAAAAATACCAATAGACAAGGCACGTACAAGATAACTCGAACTAAGTGATTTGACGTGATGAAAGCTATCATTAGCGAAGTGATAATTCCGCCTAGCCAGATAAGCAATACTCGCTTACGTACAGTAGAATTTTTGCCATATAGAGTTAATGCACATGTAATTAATGTAACAACAAACAATGGCAGTCGATAGCTTTCCGGTAATAGTGGTAAGCATGACAATCCTGTGTGACTTGCAATAAGACCCTTAAATATAAAATATCGATATGACGCAAAAAAAAATTTCACGGAATTCTCACATTTTTGTTGCTGATTACAAGAGTCCATATAATTCTAATACTAAATAAATTCTACGGCTTTTTAGTTGCTTTATTTACCTCTTCAACAACTTGAGCCACCCCTTTTTTACAGGGTGGCTCACTCTGGCCCTTTTATTAGAAATGTTATTCAAACGCTAATGTACTCCGTTCCCTTTGATTCAGTCAGGCAAATTAGTCAGCCTTGTTAACTGGCATGATTGGGTCAAGCACCACAATCAACAGAGTTGCAACTGGACCAAGTGGGAGTGACAAGAGGAACCAAATAAGACCACCTCGCCCTTTGCCTTGTGCAAGGCCAGCATTAATCAGCGCAAGAGTGCCCCAACCGACAACAAAACTATCACTTCCATCAAACTCCATGCTGCCTCCAAGGCCTAACTAGATATATACCCCACACTTGAGGCGATATCTAATTTTGGCGTATTTTCCGACACACGGTCAAGGTAATTTCCTGCAGTGGTTAAATTTTTGCAGTGTGTTTGTCGTTATGCCCTAAATGCCGCTATATATTTATTGATTAAATCAAACAAAAAAAGCAGACCAAAGTCTGCTTTTTTAGTATCGAAAATAATTTGTTTAATTAAGCAAACGGATCTTGCAGAACAATGTTCGCATCGCGATCTGGGCCGGTGGATACAATGGCAATTGGGCAACCAACCAGCTCTTCTAGCGAGCGCAAGTACGCGCGGGCGGCCGGTGGCAATTTATCCCACTCGGTGATGCCTGCTGTTGTTTCAGTCCAGCCTGGGAATTCTAAGTAAACCGGTTCGCATTCGTCCCAGCCGGCTTCATCAAGTGGCGAGTATTCGGTTTGTTTGCCGTGGTATTTATAGGCGATGCACATCTTCAGGCTTGGCATGCCGTCGAGAATATCCAGCTTGGTGATGCATAGGCCAGTAATGCCGTTAATCGCTACAGCGCGCTTCAAGGCAACAATATCAATCCAGCCACAGCGACGCGGACGACCAGTGGTGGCGCCATATTCAGAGCCTTTGTCGCGGATTAGCTGGCCGGTTTCATCATTCAGTTCGGTTGGAAA
Organism: Arenimonas sp.; assembly: GCA_043744535.1. Classification (GTDB taxonomy): domain Bacteria; phylum Pseudomonadota; class Gammaproteobacteria; order Xanthomonadales; family Xanthomonadaceae; genus Arenimonas. Next base: position 560 of record JAYTVJ010000134.1, on the reverse strand, counting down.
CGGGCCGCCACCCACACGTGTGGCGTACGCTTTGGCAATGCCGAGCACGTAATCGATAGCATCCGCGCCCACGCCCGTGCCTGCCAATGCGCCACCGATGGTGGTATTGCTGGAGGTAACGTACGGATAGGTGCCGTGGTCGATGTCGAGTAGCGAGCCTTGTGCGCCTTCAAACAACACGCGTTTGCCTTGCTTGCGCAAGTCGTGCAGGATGCCCGCAACGTCGCTAATCATCGGCTTGATGTACTTGCCGAATTCAATCGCTTCATCGAGTGTGCTTTGGAAATCGATGGCGTCAACGCCAAGATATTTAGTCAGCACGAAGTTGTGGTAATCCAAGGCAGCGCGTAGTTTTTCAGCCAATTGTTCTGGGTACGCCAAATCGGCCACGCGCACACCGCGGCGCGCCACTTTGTCTTCATAGGCCGGGCCAATACCACGGCCCGTTGTGCCAATGGCTTTGCCGCCAGCGGCTTTCTCGCGCGCTTGGTCAAGCGCAATATGATACGGCATGATTAATGGCGTAGCCGGGCTGATGCGCAGGCGTGAGCGCACTTCCA